>CAYPUF010000010.1:0-21453 GCA_964413995.1 uncultured Gammaproteobacteria bacterium | reverse complement strand
CTTTTCGCCCTTGTGGCCCTTCTTCCGCTCATGGGTCAAGGATGCGTAGATCTGCGCCAACGTGCGCAGGTTGAGTCGCAAACCGAGGCTCAAACCCCCGCCGCCGCGATTGACGCGGCCGTGGAAGCGGAACTCGACGCCGCGGCGAGCATCGACGCCGCCGAGCGCGACGGCGATACGGACGCCGATCTGATCACCAACGATCAGGCCGAACTTAATTCTTATACCGAAGTCGAATATGAACTTCCCTAAGTCTTTTCAGCGAATCGTTGCGGCGATGACCGCCGCCGGATTGCTTGTCCCGTCTTTTGCGTTTGCGCAACGCCTTGATCTCAAGGCGAATGTTCGCGTGCCGGGTGCGAACGTGGAAGCGCGTGTCCAGGCTTGCGCGAATATCGGCGTGCGTCTCGGCGCGATCGAAACGCGGCTGCTCGATTTGCGCACCAAGCTCGATGATCGTCATAACGAGCGCGAGCAGAGGCTCGAAGAGCGCCGCGCCGAACGTGAAACGAAGGTTTCGGATGCGCGCGACGAGGCCGAAACGCGCCGCGCACAGGCGACGGCCAGACTTGAGGCGTTCGCCGATACGGATGCCGAGCGCGAGGGGATCGTGGAATTCCGGGCCGACGTACAGGCCGCGGTCGAGGCGCGCCGCGCCGCGTTTGATGCCGCGAACGCCGCGTTCCGCAAGGGCGTGGACGCCGCCGTCACGACGCGACGCACGCAGGCCGAATCGTCGGTAACGGCGTTCCGAGCGGCGATCAAGGCGGCGGTCGAAAAAGCGAAGACGGACTGCGCCGCCGGCAAGGACGCCGCGACCATCCGTGCCGACTTCGCCGCGGCGGTGAAGGCTGCCAAGGACAAATTTGCCGCCGACCGCAAGGCGATGGACCGCGTCGGGACGCAGGTGCGCACATTGGCCGAGACGCGCAAAGCGGCACATGCAAAAGCGATGGCCGACTTCCGCGCCGCCATGGAGGCCGCACGCGCCGACCTGAAAGCCGCGTTCAAGGTCGAGGCGGAAGCGGAGACTGAGTAAAGAACAAGGAGCAGTTAACAAAGAGCAGCCCCGGTCGGGCTGCTTTTTATTGTCGCTGCGAGCGAAGCGAAGCAATCTGGGCCCTCTTTCGTTCGAATGAGATTGCTTCGTCACTACGTTCCTCGCAACGACATGTGGCTTACTTCGATTTCATCACGTCCTTCAGCTTTTCGATGATCTTGTTCGTATCGTCCGAGAGATCGCCGGGGCCGTCCCAGTGAAACGTCGCGCGCTCACGCGTGCCCGTGCCTCCAAAAGGGCGTGCGAGCTCGGCCGCGTTTTGCGGCGCTTTTGCGTACACGTCCACGCGCATCCCTTCGCGCGCCTGCGAGAGCAGCGCGACGACCTTGGCGTCGGGTGAGGCGCTAATGAGCTCCTCGACCACGCCGTCGAGCGCTTCGCGTTTGGCGCCCGCCTCCATGAAGTCGCGCTCCGTGAGTACGCTCCACACGAGGCCGAGCTCGCGGTCTTGCTCGAGATGCGTAAGCGCGCGTCCCCACAGGCGCAGCGTCGAAACGGTTTGCGTGCGCCACATGCCTTGCACGATCTCGGCGCGTCGCGCGCCAAGCTCCACGAGCTTAGAGGCCGCGGCGAGCGTTTTCGGCGTCACGTTCGTTGAGCGGAAGCTGCGTGTGCGGCTGATCATGCCGGCCAAAATCGCGGTCGCGATATCGGCGTCCACATGACTCTGGTTCCAAGCGTTCAAGAATCGATAGACACATTCGGTGACCGAGACGCAATTCAAATCCACCAAGTTCACCTGACCCCAGTATTCGTTTTGATTGCTGCAATCGATGTTGAGTACCGTGGTTTTGTACAAAAAGTCGGCTTGTTCGCGGAACAACGATCCGAGCGACGCCATGTCCGGCGCGTCTACGGCAATCACAAGATCATAGCGTTCGTCGCCATGCGCAAACGTCACGTCGTTCGGTTTCCACCCGCCCGCCTTTGGCACGACCGTGATCTCGAGCTGGCCGTCTTTTACGTCATACATGAGCTCGGACAACGGCACGTCTTTTACATTCAGCTTGATGCGGAACGTGCGCATGCCACCCGGGACGGGACGCACGTCCACGCCGGACGGGAGAAACGAGGGGATGGTTTTCGCATCCAGGCCCGGGATCACGGCATCAAACGTCTTGTTGAGTTTTTTCAGCGCCAAACCCAAGGCCAGCACCGACGCGATCGCATCGGTACTCGCATGCTCGCGCGTGACGAGCAGGATGTTCTTGGCGCGGCCGATCAATTCGACGGCCTGTTGTTCGGGCTTGAGAGCCATGAGTTCGTTCCAAATGAACGTCGTAACTTAGCTATTTTTTCGCGTTTTGTCAAATAGTTGACACTTTTCTAACAATGTCAATCTTTTGGCTGAACCTAGGGAAGTCTTTGTCAGAATCGGCTGACAGTATCATCTATCTATCCATTCGGCCAACGATCCGATAAGCTAGCCCCATTCTATGCCTGAGCTGCCAAAAGCCTACGATGCCTCATTGGTAGAGGAGAAGATCTACGCGGAATGGGAGGCGTCCGGCGTGTTCAATCCGGATAAGCTGCCCGAGCGCAACCAAGCGGGGGAGCCGTATTGCATCATGATGCCGCCGCCCAACCGGACCGGCACGCTGCATATGGGGCATGCCATGGGCATGGCGATTCAGGATTTGCTGATCCGTTTCGAGCGCATGCGCGGCAAAAAGGCGTTGTGGGTGCCGGGAACCGACCACGCCGCGATCGCGACACAGGTCAAAGTCGAGCAGCTGTTGATGAAAGAGGGGATGAAGGATCCGCGCAAAGAGCTCGGACGCGAGAAGTTTTTGGAGCGCGTCGTGCAATTTGCGGACGAGTCGCGCAACACGATCGTGAATCAGACGCGCAAAATGGGTTCGTCGTGCGATTGGTCGCGCGAGGCGTACACGTTCGACGAGACGCGCAATCGCGCCGTGTACCGGTTGTTCAAGATGATGCACGAGGACGGATTGATCGAGCGCGGCTATCGCATCGTCAACTGGGATCCGCAATTCAAGACCACGCTTTCCGACGACGAAGTGCAAACGAAAGAAGTCACGACCAAGCTCGTCACGTTTACGTACGACAAGGAGTTCCCGATCGCGATTTCGACGACGCGTCCCGAAACGAAATTCGGCGATACGGCCGTCGCCGTGCATCCGGACGACGCGCGATACAAGGCGTTTATCGGCAAGACGTTCACGCCGACGTTTTGCGGTAAGTCGCTTTCGATCAAGGTCGTGGCCGACGCGGCGGTCGATCCGAGTTTCGGCACCGGCGCGCTCGGCGTGACGCCCGCGCACTCGATGATCGACGCGGATATCGCCACGCGCCACGGCTTACCCACCGTCCAAGTGATCGGTCCCGACGCGCGCATGCTTCCCGACGCGGGCGCCGATTTCGCCGGACTCACGGCCGAGGAAACGCGTGCGAAAGTGATTGAACAGCTCGAACGCGACGGCCTCATCAAATCCATCGAAGACGTACAACAGAACCTGCCGATCGCCGAACGCGGCGGAGCGTCCGTTGAACAATTGCCGATGGAGCAGTGGTTTGTGCGCGTGAACAAGCCGTTCATGTTGCGACAAGACACGCTGCGCGATCCCAAGGCGCCGTTCTGGAAAAAACTCATCGGGTTTGATCGCGGATGGAAAAAAGGCGATCAGGTCACGCTAAAACAGCTTATGCGTTTTGCGGTGGAGTCCGGACAAACGAACATCGTGCCGGAATCGTTCACGAAGATTTACTTCAATTGGATCGATAATCTCCGCGACTGGTGTATTTCACGCCAGATCTGGTTCGGTCATCGGATTCCGGTCTGGTACAAGGGCGGCGAGTCCGTCGTCTCCGACGTGTCGCCGGGCGAAGGCTGGGAGCAAGACCCGGACACGCTCGACACGTGGTTCTCGTCCGGTTCGTGGACGTTTTCCGCACTCGGCTGGCCCGACGAAACCGAATGGTCCAAGCATCGCGCCTACCATCCGACGTCCGTGCTCGAGACGGGGAAAGACATCCTGTTCTTTTGGATCGCGCGCATGGTGCTCATGTCGACATATGCGCTCGGCGAAGTGCCGTTTAAGGACGCATACCTCCACGGCCTCGTGCGCGACGAGCAAGGACGCAAGATGTCCAAGTCGCTCGGCAATATTCTCGATCCGCTCGAACTGATCCCCAAATACGGCACCGATGCCGTTCGTTTGTCGCTCCTTATCGGTAACACGCCGGGCCAGGACACACGTTTGTCCGAGCAAAAGATCGAAGGGTATCGAAACTTCACCAACAAGCTTTGGAATATCAGCCGGTTTATTTTGACGACCATCCAATCCGATCCGGTAGGGGCGCAATTCATTGCGCCCCAGCTCCGGGGCGCGATAAATCGCGCCCCTACATTGGCAGATCATTGGATTCTTGCCCGCCTGACCGAAGTCTCTTCATCCGTCACCAAGAAACTCGAAACGTATCAATTCTCCGCCGCTGGCGAAGAATTACGGGACTTCACGTGGAACGATCTTGCCGACTGGTATCTCGAAATCGCAAAGGTCGAGAAAGGAAAATCCGAGATCCTGAAAACCATCCTGCA
The DNA here is from genome assembly GCA_964413995.1 of uncultured Gammaproteobacteria bacterium. GTDB lineage: Bacteria > Patescibacteriota > Patescibacteriia > 2-12-FULL-60-25 > 2-12-FULL-60-25 > RHKK01. The sequence continues at coordinate 16,831 of CAYPUF010000010.1, read as the reverse complement.
AACAATTCTGAAGCTTTGGCATCCGTTCATGCCGTTTGTCACGGAATATGTGTGGGGACTGGCCGGATTCCCTGGGAAATTGATCGTGGCGGAATGGCCTTCGCGTTTCGCGCATCACCCCGGCCGCTCCGCGTCCACCCCTCCTCTGGGAGGAGGGGAAGGGGAGGTGGCAACGTTCAATCAGCTCCGAACGCTTGTCGTCGACATGCGGCGTTTGCGCGCGGAACAGGGCGTCGAGGCGGCGAAGAAGGTTGAATTTGTGGTGGCGGTAGGGGCGGCGCATGCCATGCCCGTACAGGAAAACGCCGAATGGATGTCACGTCTCGTGAACGGTTCGATCGCTGTTGCGGAAACGGTCCCGGAAGACTGGGTCGTAGCGCCGTCCGGTACGGCAACGGTCGGCTTGAACCTCGCGGGCGCGGTTGATCTTGAAAAAGAGAAAGCGAAGCTCGGCAAAGAGCTGGAGCAGCTCAAGACGTATGTGGAGAATCAAGAATCAAGAATCACGAATCAGGATTTTATCGCGAAAGCGCCAGCGCAAGTCATCAACGACATGAAGGCGAAGTTGGAGGAGGCGAAGACAAAGATCGAGACGCTTGAGAAAAGGCAGAAAAGCCTCTAAACTTACGCTATCTATGCCCAAGGTTTCGACCGACGCGAAAAAAATCAACTGGATCCTGAACCACGCGGTTGAGAACGTGTATCCGAGCAAGGCGGAGGTCAAAAAGCTTCTGCAAAAAGGAGAACGGCTCACGGTCTATTTCGGCATCGACCCCACCGGACCGACGCTTCACCTTGGGCATTTCATCAATTTGCGCCGGATGAAGCTGTTCCAGGACCTTGGTCACAAGGTGGTTTTGCTGATCGGGGATTTTACGGCCATGATCGGCGATCCGACCGATAAAACCGCGACGCGCAAACAGCTCACGCGCGAAGAAGTCCTCGCGAACTGCAAGCTGTACCAGGAACAGATGTCGCGCGTGATCGATTTTGAAGGTCCAAACGCGGCCGAGCTCAAGTTCAACAGCGCATGGCTGGGCAAGATGAATTTTGCCGACGTGCTCGAGCTCGCATCGCATTTCACCGTCCAGCAAATGCTGGAGCGCGATATGTTTCAGAAGCGAATGGGTTGGCAGCTTTTCTGTAATCAGTGCGGTAGAGAAAACCAACTGCCTGAACATGTCAATAAAATTGTAGAGATAGGTGGGTTTGGAAAAACCGTCGACGGACACTCGATCACTTTGCTGGATGAAAAAACAGGCCAAGGCGCAATACCCTGCGAAGTGTGTGGTAAGGATATTGATTTGACACTACAAACAACATTACTGCCATCTTACAAACCAGTATATCTCCACGAATTCCTATACCCGCTCATGCAGGGCTATGATTCGGTCGCGATGGACGTGGATGGCGAAGTCGGCGGCAACGACCAGACGTTCAACATGCTTGCCGGCCGTACGCTCATGAAGCAGGTCAAGAACAAGGAGAAGTTCGTGATCGCGAACGCGCTCCTTGTCGATCCGACCGGAAAGAAGATGGGGAAGTCGGAAGGAAACATGATCGCGCTCACGGATTCGCCCGAAGACATGTACGGAAAAGTGATGAGCTGGACCGACGGCATGATCGTGCCCGGTTTCCGTCTTTGCACTGACGCTTCAGACGAAGAAGTGAAGAAGATCGAGACGGCGATCAGGAAAGGGGAGAACCCGATGGCCTTCAAACGCGATCTCGCGCATCGCATCACAGCCTGGCTTTCGAGCGGGACGGATGCCGACCGGGCGGCCGAGCACTTCTCCACCGTGCATCAAAAACACGCCATGCCGGAGGATATCCCGGAGCTGAAAGCGAAAGGGAAGATGAACGTGACGGATGCGCTTGTTGCATCCGGATTGTGTTCATCCAAATCCGATGCGCGCCGGCAAATCGAACAGGGCGGCGTGAAGGTGAATGATGCCACGGCGCAGGACCCGAACATGGAAGTTTCGAAGGGCGACATCATCCAAAAAGGGAAGCGGCATTTCGTGAAACTTGTATGACGACGTCTTGGCAGTACTGGAAAGAGGATATCGCAAAGCGATTGTCCGAGGTGTTGGGCGGTGAGGTCTCGCCGGACGACGTCGTCGTTCCACCGGACCGTTCGCTCGGCGATTTTGCGTTTGGTTGTTTCAAACTCGCGAAGGCGATGGGCAAATCGCCTGCGGACATCGCGAAGGAGATCGCATCCAAGATCGAGTTGGGACAATCCGATTTCACATCCGTGACCGCCGCGGGTCCGTACGTGAACTTTACGCTGTCCGTCGGCGAATCGGTGCACCGCGTCGTGAGGGATATCGAGATCGGAGCCACCTCATCCCCGGCCCCTCTCCTTCGTAAGGAGAGGGGAGAGCTGCTGCTCGAATTCGCGCAGCCGAACACGCACAAGGAAATCCACGTCGGCCACTTCCGGAACCTGGTCCTGGGGCAGGCGCTTTCGAATATTCTCTCGGCCGGCGGCTGGAACGTCGTGCCGATGTCCTATCACGGCGATGTCGGGGCGCATGTCGCGAAATGTCTGTGGTGGCTGGTAAAATCGCGCAACGGAGCGATGAATATCGACGATCTCCCCGTCGAGAAGCAGACCGGAAAGTTTCTCGGCGAGATGTACGCGGAGGCGTCGCGCCAGCTCGAGGCGCATCCTGAATGGAAGGACGAGGTTTCGGACGTGCAGCGAAAGCTCGAAGCGCATGATCCTGCATGGGAAAAACTCTGGCGCGGGACGCGACGATGGTCGCTCGACGAATTCGCGACGATCTTCGACGATCTTGGCATCAAGATCACCCGGCAGTATCTCGAGTCGGAAGTCGTGGATCGCGGACAAGAGATGGTGGACTACCTGCTCAAGCAAGGCGTCGCGAAAGAATCGCAAGGTGCGATCGTCGTCGATTTGGAAGAGAAAAAGCTCGGCGTATTTCTCATCCGCAAATCGGATGGCACGTCGCTGTATGCCACGAAGGATCTCGCGTTGGCAGAATTGAAGTTGAAGGAGTATCCGAAGGCAAAGCGGAGTCTGATTCTCGTCGATAATCGTCAGTCATTCTATTTCCAACAGCTCTTCGCGACGCTGGAGATGATGGAGTTGCGACCGGTGCCGGAATTCGTGGGATATGAATTCGTCACGCTCAAGTCAGGCGCGATGTCCTCGCGTGAAGGCAATGTGGTCACCTACCAGGACTTCCGCAATGAGGTCATTTCGTACTCAACGGAGGAAGTCGTGAAGCGCCATGCCCCCGCCAAAGGCGGGTCCGCCTCTGGCGGAGAGACTATTTGGTCAGACGGCAAGATCGAGCACACGGCCTGGTGCATTGCCATGGCAGGCATGAAGTTCGGCATGCTCAAGCAGGATAACGACAAGGTGTTCACCTTCGATCTGGAGCAGGCGCTGTCGTTTGACGGGGACACGGGGCCGTATTGCCAGTATGCGGCTACGCGTCTTGCGTCGATCCTGCGCAAGGCGACCCCCTCCGGCTCCCCTTTTGCAAGGGGGAGAGATGAAGCGTTAACGCGCGGGTATGACCACGCTTCGGAAAAGAACCTCGCCTTCACGCTCGCCCAATTCCCGCAAAAGATCGCGCAGGCGGCGGAGGAGCTGCGGCCGTCTATCGTTGCACAATGGTGCATCGACGCGGCGCAGCGCGTGAACGAGTTCTATCGCGATGTTCCCGTCCTCGAATCGGAAGGCGACTTGAAAGAGGGGAGATTGCGTCTCGTGGCGGCCGCCCGGAATGCCCTCATGGCCGGTTTGGGATTGCTCGCCATTCCCGTTCCGGACGAGATGTAGCGTCGTTGACAACGACGCGAGTTTGGGATGAGGTCCAGGCGTCCTTTTGCCGGAGGTGTGACTTGTCGGAACCGTTGCTGGTGACCGGATGCGCCGCGCTGTACCTGGCCGTCGGCCTGCTGATCGCCGGCCTGTCAATACGCGCGTGGCGCAAGGCGGACTCGACGGCGCTTGCCGCGCGCATCCTCTTTCCGTGGAACGCCTATGACGGCTGCGTGGGATCCGACGCCGGATTCTCTGTGTACGGCGAGCTCGTCCGCCATGGCCTCGCGCCCAGGCCGATCTATACGCTGATCGTCGCTTGCGCGTGGCCGCTCAAGCTCCTCTGGTGCGGATGCACCAAGCTCTATGTCAGCAGCCGTCTCTACCACTGATGTTCGGTGGTTTTTTTTTGACCTCGTACAACGGGCTTTGTAAGCTCCGTGCAACCGTATAATCCCTATGGCTTTCAACTTTTCAGGCAAACCCGAAAAAGACGCCGAAAACGAGGTTCCGGTGCCTTCTTACGTTCCTGTCCCGGCCGCCCCGACACCCCCGCCCGTGACGGTGATCGCGAAGGGTGTGCGCATCGAAGGCGACTTCGGCGGCGACGGCGACATGCGCATCGACGGCGAAGTCTCGGGCAAGCTCACCGTGGGTGGGACGCTCACCGTCGGCCCCGACGCGACGATCAACGCCGAAGTGAAGGCGGGATCGCTCGTCGTTTCCGGATCAGTGCAGGGAAATGTCACGGCCGCGGCGCGCATCGACCTCAAGTCCACGGCGAACGTCAAGGGCGACGTGCGTGCGCAGACCCTCGCGGTCGAGCCGGGCGCCGTGATACAAGGATCCGTGAACGTGGGCGCCCCGGCGGCCGCAAGCGCGCCGACGACGGCCGCGCCGGACAAGCTGTCCAAGGAAGCGAAGGTGTGAGTTCCTCGTTCGCCTACGTGTACGACGAGCGCCTGGCGGAACCCAAGTTCCACCGGGACGTGGCACGGTTCGAGGCGGATCTGGCGGGATTCGGGATCGGCGGCCGCGTGGCGCGGTTATCCCTGTTCCGGCAAGCGAAGACGTCCGCGGAGGATGTTGTCCGCGACGGCATCCGCCACGTCGTTATCGTGGGCGACGAGAACACGCTGCTGCGCATGATGTGGTTCCTGCCGGAACTGCGGGTCTCGGTCGGATTCGTCCCGTTGATCGGCGCGTCTTCGTTATCGCGGCTTTTCGGCATCCGGGACGTCGCGTCCGCCGTGCGCGTCCTGGCCGGCCGCCTCACCGCGACGCTCGACGTCGGAAAAGTCGGTGACCGGTATTTCCTGACGAGCGTCGCCATCCCGGATACGCGCGCCGAGCTCGAGGTGGACGGGAAATTCCGCCTGCGTCCGACCGAGGGCGGGACCATCGTCGTCTCGAATCTCGGGAACGGAGACCCGCACGACGGGTTGCTGGATGTGCGGGTTTCGCCCTCGAGCGCGCCCAAGACGTTTTTCTGGGGCAAGCCGAAAGAGTCTTTCGAGACCGTGCTTCGCCTGACGCACGGCGCCGTCCGCTCGGAGACGCCAGTACGTCTCCTGGTCGACGGTCAGGCGCTCGAGGGGACGTCGTTCAAGATCGGCGTCGAGCGGGACAAGATCCGGTTCCTGGTGGGAAAGGGGCAACGGTAACGGACTTGTCAGCGGAGCCGTTTCTTGGTATCGTTGCGGCCGCTTGCAGGACTTCAGGGCACGTGGGGCGGCGGTGGCGAAACTGGTAGACGCACCACTTTGAGGGGGTGGCGACCGCAAGGTCATGAGAGTTCAAGTCTCTCCCGCCGCACCACGTGATCTGAAAACCCGGGACACTTAGCTCAGCTGGTTAGAGCATCTCGTTTACACCGAGAGGGTCGTAGGTTCGAATCCTACAGTGTCCACCACGGAGAAACCGCGTAAATGCGCGGTTTCTTTTATGGCGCCGCCCCTTGACTTTGCTGTCATAATTTGATATATCGCGCATGCAAGTTTTTGTACGTTCTCACAGAAAGAAGGTGAAAGATGAGCGAAGCGTATCGCCGAATCCCGAGCGCCGCGATCAACGAGACCGCTGAGCGCGACTCCCTGCGTGCGGGGATGATGCTGCTGGCCAACGCCAGCCTCGCCGAGGCGGAGCGGAAGGCAAGCGGCGAGGAGCGGCACAGGCCGCGGCTCCGCAAGGCCGGTTGGAGCATCGCCATCGAGACGCCGCAGGGCGTGGCCGGCCTCTGGTCGTGCTGGCTCGAGAACCAGTTCGTCCTGGGTTACCCGGGGTCGTGCTCGGTTCCGGATCAGGTCATCATGGACGTGCTCGGGGTCGAGCCCGCCCGGCCGGTGCTGCACGTGCAGGCCTTGCCGGTCTACGACTGGAACTACGAGGGAGCGGACAAGGATCCCGACAAGCCGCTCGAGATGAACGACGCCGGACAAATCCTGGCGTATCGCGAGGAACCCGAGCCGCGCCTCTGGGCCAAGTTCTACGGCCCGCGCCTCGAAGGCGACAAGGGTCGCGTCTGGGTGGACCATTCCGACCACGGTTCGATCCGTAGGGACTTCGACCTGGTGCGTGAGCATGCGCTCGAGAGCGTCTCCTACGGCGGCCACGGCCGTTCGCGCATCATCGAGACCTATCGCTTCGGAAGATGGAGCAAGCACGCCCCGGACGCCCCGACCACGGATCCCGGCGCCGTGCAGCCGTACCGCGACAGGTTCCTCGCGCTCGCCTGCGGGATCGCGCAGCGGATGGGCGGGGCGAGCGCCGTGCACATCAACTACGGCCTCCTCGTCCTCGTCCCCGAACAGCTCGAGTCGCTGGGCTACGGCAACATCACGTGGCTCAAGGGCAGGCCCGGCCGGCGCCGGGGATGGGGAGACGAGATCGTACGCGCGGAGAAGGCGACCGTATACGGCACGGAGACGCTCAGGCTCAAGAGCGGCAACGAGATGGTGCCGTGGAGCACCATCCGTCGCGTGCCCTGCGCGCCCGGCCTGACCGCCGGGGAGCTCCTCGAGCTCCTCACCTTCTGATCTTCCCCCTGGGAGTCGCAGAGCAAACGCTTTACGACTCTTTTTCATTTTCGGCGTATGCTAGCAAGATAACGGCTCCTCCCTCTCGACAAAACGTCCATTTTATGGCACGCTTCGAGCCTGCGTATGACCCCTTCATCCGCAAAAATGGCCGTGCTGGCCAAGGCCGTGCAGCCGCATCCGCTGCCCGACGTCCCGGAATCATCCCGCATCACCGTTCACGCCGCCGTGAGCCGGTTTTCCGTTTTGTATGAAAAGATCCGCAACGCCGTGGACTACCGTGAAGACCACCTCCTGCGCAAGGCGGCGATCGTCCGCATCGTGAAGCGCCAGCTCGCGCTCGACGGCGATCCGCGCAGTATGGGCCAGCAGCTCGTGCGCGAGCTGATCGCGGCGCGGTATCTCCCGAACGGCGTCCTGTCCGAGACGTTGTGCGACGGTGCCGCGGACATCCTGGCGAAATACGTCGTGTTGCGCCGGATGGATGCCGGTTCGGAGGCGCATTACGAATGGCTCATGGGCGTGCTTGCGGCCGAGCTGGAGGAATATCTCGACGACCACGGGCAAGACAAGGTCTTCATCCACTTTTTGTACGAACAATTAGCCGAGCGCATCACGATCAACAACGGCATTACCGAGGATGAGCGCCGCATCCAGGTGTATATCGCGTGCCATCGCGCGCTCATCAAGGCCGACGAGGAGATGACCGGCTACAAGCTCGTCCGCGCGTTCTATCCGCGATGGATGGATCCGGCGTCCTGGATCCAGGCGCCGGCCGAGGTCGCGCTCGACATGCTCGCGATCGAATCGCGCGTGAAGACGGTCCTGCGCGATCCGCTGGCCATGAAATTCCAGCATGCGGTCAAACCGTGGGCGATTTCCCTCAACATCCTGCGCACCGTTCTCAACGAGAATCCCGCGAATGCCGAGGCGCTGCTTGCGGACCCCGGCAGTCTCCATGCGGCGGTGGAGCGCGTGGCGGAAAAACGTATCGCGGAGTCCAAGGCCAAACTGCGTCGCGGGACGCTCCGCGCCATGATCTACCTCTTCATCACGAAGATGCTGTTTGCGCTCGCCATGGAAATCCCGTCCGAACTCTTCCTGTACCAGCAGATCCACCGGATGTCGCTTGCGATCAACATCCTGTTCCCGCCCACGCTCATGTTCCTCGTCGGTTTGCTCATCCGGCCGCCGGGCAAGGAAAACGTGAAGCGTATCGTCCAATGTGTGGACGAGCTGCTCTCGGAAGAAGGGCCCAAGGGCCGCGAAGTGCGACCGCCCAAGAAGCACGGCCTCGTCGGCCGGGCGTTTTTCGGCGCGGCGTATGTGTTCGCGTTTCTGGTAACCTTCGGCGCGACGTTCGTACTCCTGCAATTCTTGCATTTCACCTGGGTGAGCGCGCTGATTTTCCTGTTCTTCCTGTGCGTGGTCAGCTTTTTCGCATTCCGTCTACGCCTCGTGACGCGCGAGTATGTGGCCGTGCCGCGGCCCGACAACGTCTTCACGCTCCTGTCGGATTTCTTCTCCATCCCCATCTTGCGCGCGGGCCGCTTCCTCTCCGAAACGATCTCCAAGTTCAATGTGTTCGTGTTTTTCTTCGATTTCATCTTCGAGGCACCATTTAAGCTTTTCCTCAATATCCTGGAAGAGTGGTCGGCCTTCATGAAGGAAAAGAAGGAACAGCTTCAGTAGCTAGTAGCTAGTAGCTGGTAGCTGGTAGCTGGTAGCATGAACGCATGAAACCATTAGAGCGGGCTCATTTGCTCAAGATCGCCATTCTTGTGATGTATCTCGCGGTGATCGCCGGGACATATCTCTTTTTGCATATCCAGGGAATTTCGGTGCGTGACGTGCCGGGCATCGTGTCAGAGCAGGTGAAGGCGGCCGGCGTATTCGGACCGTTCATGTTGATCCTGTTTTACGCAATCTCCACGATTATTCCGTTCCCGACGTTCTCGATCGCCATCATCGGCGGCGCGCTGTTCGGTCCGTGGATCGGCAGCCTGGCCGTGATTTTCGGCGTGAATTTGGCGGGCACGATCAGCTTTTTCCTCGCGAGGTATCTTGGCCGGCATTTCGTGACCGAGCATGAGCGCGGCTGGGTCAAGAAATATGACGACCTGCTCACCGAACAGGGGATGTTCGCGGCGATGGCGATGCGTCTGCTGTTTTTTCCGTATGACGCGATCAGCATCGGCTGCGGGCTTACGCGCATGTCCTATCGCCAATACGCGCTCGGCACGTTTCTCGGGACGTTTGCCTCGACCGTGAGCTTTGTCGTCTTGGGGGAAGCCTTTACCACGCCCGCCTCGCTCGCGTTCTTTTTCGTGCTGATGGCAGGCTCGATCGCGGTCGCATTCCTGCTCCGCCGGTCCGAATGGGCGCAGAAATACATTTTCGTGAAACCAAAGGAGCCGGAGACATTTGAATAATGATTATGTTCAATTTGAAAAACAAGAATGACATCGGTCGGAGAGGTGAGCTCGTCACTCCGCACGGCGTATTGCAAACGCCGTTTTTCATGCCGATCGCGACCAAGGCGGCCGTGAAAACGCTGTCTTCGTTCGATATCGAGCAGCTCGGGTCTCCGATCGTGCTCTCAAACACGTATCACTTATGGCTTCGTCCCGGCATGGATGTGATGAAAGAGATGGGCGGACTTCATCGTTTCATGGACTGGAACGGCGCGATTCTGACCGACTCCGGCGGGTTCCAGGTCTTCTCGCTTTCCGGTTTACGAAAGCTCACCGAAGAGGGGGTCGAGTTCCAATCACACATCGACGGCGCGAAGCTCATGCTGACGCCGGAACTTTGCATGCAGATCCAGCGTACGATCGGTTCGGATATCTGCATGGTGTTGGACGTATGTACAGAATTGCCAGCAAAACCTGGCGAAATCAAGCATGCGTTGGAACTGACTACCCGCTGGGCGAAACGATCGAAAGACGAATTTGAACGAACGCGCGAAGGCTCGATCAACCCCGGCGCGCTCCTCTTCGGCATCGTACAGGGCGGAACGGATGTCGAGCTGCGTTTGCGGAGCGCGCGAGAGCTCGTCGATATCGGATTCGATGGGTATTCGATCGGCGGGCTCTCGGTCGGCGAGCCGTTCGAAGAAGCGTGTCGCATGCTTGAAGCGCTCGACTCAATTCTCCCGAAGGACAAGCCGCGTTATTTCATGGGCGGCGCGCAACCGCATGAAATCGTCGGCTATGTGCAACGTGGGATCGACATGTTCGACTGCGTCCTGCCGACGCGGAACGCCCGACACGGCACCCTGTACCGTTTCGTCCACGACGACCTTTCCAAGCCGGACTTTTATGAAATGGTCCATGTGACTAATGAGAAATATAAATTTTCGCAAGAGCCCATTGTAGGGGCGCAATTCATTGCGCCCGGGCGTGATGAATCACGCCCCTACGCCGAATTGTCCCGTTACACCATGGGCTATCTGCGACACCTCTTCAGCGTGAACGAGATGCTCGGCATGCGGCTCGCCACGATGAATAACGTGAAGTTTTACCTCGAGCTCATGGAAAAGCTTCGAAAGACCACCGAGGCATAGACGGTCTTTTCATATCCGTACCCGATCGTCACAATCCCTCCCATGTCCGATGGTCTGCTTGAGAACCTGAACGATGCCCAACGCGAAGCCGTGACTCACGGAGAGGGGCCGCTCTTGATCGTGGCCGGCGCCGGGACCGGGAAAACCACGGTGCTCACGAAGCGCTATGCACATCTCCTCTCCCAGGAAGGATTGAATACGGAAAATATCCTCGCGCTGACATTTACGGAAAAAGCGGCAGGGGAGATGGAAGACCGCGTGATCCAGCTCATGCCTACGGGCACCTATGATTTCTGGATTTCGACATTCCACGGCTTTTGTCAGCGGGTGTTGGAGGCGCATGGCCTCGAAATCGGCTTGCCGAACCAATTCCGCCTCCTTGCGCCGACCGATGCATGGCTTCTCCTCAAGCGTCGCTTCGACGAACTGCCGCTCGACCATTACCGGCCGCTCGGCAATCCCGTGAAGTTCCTCCGCGCCATCTTGCAACACATTTCACGCGCCAAGGACGAGGGGATCACGCCGGAACGCTATCTCGCCTTTGCGCAAGACGCGGCGCTCGACGGCGACAGCGAAGTCGTTGACGGCGAGCGCAAGCGCTTGATGGAGCTTGCGAACGTGTATTTCGCCTATCGCAACATGATGCTGGAGGAGGGGAGTCTCGATTTCGCCGACCTCATCCTTGAGACGCTTCGTTTGTTCCGCGCGCGCCCGAACGTTCTCGAGGAATATCGCAAACAGTTCCGCTATCTCATGGTGGACGAATTCCAGGACACCAACTGGGCGCAATACGAGCTGATCAAGCTGTTGTGCGGGACAAAACGCAACATCACCGTCGTCGGAGATGATGATCAGGCGATCTATAAATTCCGCGGCGCGTCGCTGGCGAACATTCTCCAATTCCGCGACGACTTTCCAGACGCGAAAACCGTCGCTTTGACGCAGAACTATCGTTCCAACAAGGAGATCCTGGACACGGCCTATGGCTTCATCAAGAAGAACGATCCGAACCGTCTCGAGGTGAAACTGGCGGATACGGGACTGTCGAAAAAACTGGACGCGATCCGCGGCGAGGGCGGCAAGGTCGGGGTGATCTGGAAGCGTTCCGTCGAAGAGGAAGCCGAATCCGTCGCCGAACAAATCATGGAGCTGAAAGAAAAGGACAAGGAAGCTTCGTGGAACGATTTCGCGATCCTCGTCCGTTCGAACGACGGCGCCGAGCCCTTCACCTACGCGCTCGACCGTGCAGGCATCCCGTTCCAGTTCATGGCCTTGCGCGGCCTCTACTCCAAACCCGCGACGCTCGACGTGCTGTGCCTGCTCTCGCTCCTCGACGGCTATCACGAATCCGCCTCCGTTTGGCGCGCGATGCACCTCGGCTGTTATAACCTGCCGTCAAAAGACGTGGCCGATTTGACGCATTACGCGAATCGCAAAGGTCTTTCGTTGTGGGGCGCACTCAAGCAGGCGGCCGACGCGCATGTGAGCCAGGACGGTTTGCGTATCGCGAACAAGCTCGTCACGCATGTTGAGGGATTGATGGAAGCCGCACGACGCGAGTTGCCGTTGCGCGTGCTCCAGCTCGTCCTTGAAAAATCGGAATACCTCGCCTGGGTGATGCGCCTGCCGGAACGCGAGAAGCGGGAGTATCTCCAGCATCTGAACGGATTCGCCGAGCGCATCAAGCGGTATGAGCGCTCGACGCACGGCCCGTCCTTGCGCGGGTTCCTTGAAGAGCTGCGGGTCGAGATGGAAAGCGGGGAGGAGGGCGGACTCGATTTTGATCCCGACGCGGGTCCCGAGCTCGTGAAAATCATGACCGTGCACGCGTCGAAAGGCTTGGAGTTCAAGTACGTCTTCGTCGGCTCCCTCGTCGACGCGCGATTTCCGAGCCGCGCGCGCTCCGAGCCCATCCCGCTGCCGGACGGACTCGTGAACGAGCGCCTTCCCGAAGGCGACGCGCATCTCGAGGAAGAGCGCCGGTTGTTCTATGTCGCCCTCACGCGCGCAAAAGACCGTCTCTATCTCACCGGCGCGTCGCATTACGGCGGCCAACGCGCCAAGAAACCGTCGCCGTTTTTCGCCGAAGCCGGGCTTGAAGTTCCGGACGTCTCGGGTCTCTTCGACGACGCCAAGCGCCTGATGGCCGCGCGCCCCGAGGATGAGCTTGTGACATCCGACGTCGTCCATTACGAGCTCAAGAAGCGTTTCAGTTTCACGCAGCTCGCGGCATTCCGCAAATGCCCGCTGCAGTACAAGTTCGAGCACATCTATCGCATCCCCAAATTCGGAACCTATCAAAAAAGTTTCGGACAAAGTGTCCACAATGCCTATCAGCACATGCTCGAACTGCATCAATTCCGCGGACAAACACAGCAAGGTTCGCTGTTCGGTGACGCGGTCGAGCCGTTCGAGACGACGCCTGGCGGTTTTCGCGTCACGCTCGACGAGGCGTACAAGCTCTTCGATGAGGCGTGGATCGACGAGTGGTACGAATCGCGTGCCCGTCACGACGAGTACAAGGCGAAAGGGAAGCAAGCGATCAAAAACTTTTGGCAGGAATGCGCGGTGAAAGCGCCGGATCTCTTTGGTGTCGAGTTGGATTTTACGCTGGTGCTCGGCGTCCACTCGCTCAAGGGCAAGATCGATCGCATCGACAAGCTGCCCGACGGTACGGTCGCGGTCTTCGATTACAAGACGGGACAGGCGCGCGAAGAGTTAAGTCCGGAAGACAAAGAGCAACTTCATCTTTACCAAGTCGCGCTGGAAGAGAAGGGGATCAAGGTTTCCCGTCTTGCGTATATTTACGTATTGGACTGGGTGATCACGGATGTGGATCTCCTGAAGGCGGAAAAGCGTGAGGCGTTTCTCGGCAAAGTCTCCGAACGCATGGAGGCGATCACCACATCCGATTTCAAACCGACGCCGGAACCATTCACCTGCAGGTATTGCGATTTCAGGAATATTTGCGAGTTTAGGAAAGGCTGACCGGCCGGATGCGGATCGCGGACAAAAATGGTATAACGTGGATCATGTCATGGGGTGGATCGCGATCCGCGACGCGCGGATGGATGCACGGCATTACGGCCGTCGCAACCGTCGTGGTCGTGTTTTCCGTATCCTGCCACACCGCCTTCGGACTTCCGACGCAAAAACAGCGGCCTGCCGGCCAGTGTCGTCAACACACGCTGACCGAGCTCGCGCATTCCCCGGCGCTGATCCTGAAACAAGCGAGCATGCCGGGCCCGTGGGACGCGTTGCTTTTGGTCGCGTTCGTCGGGCTGGTCCTGTCCGTCTGGCGATCCTTGTGCGACGGAGGCTGGCGCGACCTGCGAGCGCGGGTTCGCAGGATGGCGTGGGTATGGGCGCGGGGTTCGCCCGGAACGCCCGCCTACGCGCGCGTCCATGTGCACGCGCCCCGTTCCGACGCCGCGTGACGTTCAAGCGTTTCGATTTATTCTTCATGCTTGAACATCACTATGGAATCATCCCCATCGTTTTTTTCGGCGATGCCGCCAAAAGCGAGTTTCCTGTTCGGACTCGTCAGCGGCGTTGCCGTGATCAGTATCCTCGGACTTATCCTGTTGCTCGGCGGAACGCTTCCGACGACCGCTCGTCCATCCGCGCTCGCCGGATCGCCGACCGCTCCGGTCCCATCCGCGCCGGCGCCGAGCGCGCCCGCGCCGCTGCCACCGGCGGGAGACCCGCCGCCCGTAACGGATCAAGACCACATCCGCGGTAAGAAGGATGCCAAGGTCACGCTCATCGAATACTCCGACTTCGAATGCCCGTTCTGCAAGCGGTTCCATCCGACCATGCAGCAGGCTTTGCAGGAATTCGAAGGGCAAATCCGCTGGGTGTACCGCCATTTCCCGCTCAACTTCCACGTCAACGCCCAAAAGGAAGCCGAAGCCTCGGAATGCGCGAACGAGCTCGGTGGCAACGACGTGTTCTGGAAGTACACCGACCTGATCTTCGAACGGACGCAATCGAATGGCACCGGCCTTCCGCTTACGTCGCTCGTGCCGATGGCGAAGGAGCTCGGATTGGACGAGGCGAAATTCAAGGACTGCCTCGATAGCGGCAAGTACGCCCGGCATGTCACCGATGAGATGGCGGCGGGTTCGGCCGCGGGCATCAGCGGGACGCCCGGTACGTTCCTGGTCGACGCCAACGGGAATGCACAGCTGATCTCCGGCGCGCAGCCGTATGACGTCGTCCGCGCCGCCATCCAGTCGGTGTTGCCTTAATCCGCCCTTCCGACAGGGATGCCTCGGCATCCCTGTCGGACTCGGGAAACCTGCTTCCACGTATGATGAAAAGGATCATCATTCTCTCCGGCGCGTTCGGCATGCTGGTCGCCCTGTCGGCTCTTCCCCGCTTCTTGCCGATGCCGGCCGAGAAGCCGCGCCTCGCCGCCAAAAGCGAGATCCGTCGCGTCTATGACGCATTGCCGCCGCAGGCGCAGGCGCTCTACCTTCAGCAAAGCGATCAGCTGACAAAACCCGTTCCCGGGCGTCTCGTCGAACTTGACCAGCTCACCATCGGCTGTTTCGGCCCAGGCCGCATCCTCTCCATGGATGCGGCGGCACCGCATCTCGGCGGCCAGTGTTGCGGCGTGCTTCGCGATGTCGACGCTTACACATCCCAGCTCCAAGCGCTGAACGCCTTTACGCGGGCGCGAGGGATAGAGGACCTGGTGCCGCCGGATCCGTACGATATTCCCGTCGATGCGGCGAAACGGTTTATCGGCGACGACCAACGGATCACGCTGGATGCCGACCGGCAAAAAACCTACGATGCGGCCATGGCGATGTCCCATCACGGTGGACCGTGCTGCTGCAAATGCTGGAAATGGTTCATGATGTCCGGCGTGGCAAAACGGGCCTTGGTGGAGCGCGGCCTTTCCGCGGAGGAGCTCGCGCAGCTTTGGGATCTTTCGAGCTCATGCGGTCACGACGAAGATACGAACATGCAGAAGCACTATTCTTAGGCGCACCCTTTGCCGCATGATTGACCCCCTGTGCAATGCTGGGTACCCTCGTGTTTAACTAGTGATATGCGTTTTCGAACAGGGATAACCTGTCTGCTTGCGTGCACGCTCCTCTTCGCGTCGGTGTCGAGCATCTGCAAGCCGATGCGCGTCGCATGCCAGGGGTGCGCGTCGCATGCCGCCATGGAGGCGGGCGGGGCCTCCGACCATCATCTCATGACGTTTGCGGAAGCGTTTCCGCCGGCCCCCGCGCTTTCCAAGCTCGTCCTGGTATCCGTCGCGATGCCGTCGTTCGCGTCCCCGGCGGGAACGAGCTCGGCACACGCTCCGCCGCCGGGCGCTCCGGGGCCGGCCCGGCGCGAGGGCGGAGATTCGATCATCGCGGATGCGCTCGCGCGTGCCTTCCGTCGCGGGATTTTGCATGCGCAAATTTACGCCTAGCCGCCGTTGCCGCGGCGTTGTCCGCGGAATTTTCCGCACCTCATTATTCTTCCCAATCTTCTTATGGAACAAGAACATCCTATCGAAGGATTAAGCAAAAAAGAGCGCCGCGAACGGCGCAAAGAGGAGCGGCGGCAAGCGGAAGCGACGCGAACCCGGACGCGGCTTGCCCGAACCGTGGCCGTCTGGGCGGGGATCGTGGCCGTGATCGCCGCGTTCGGATACGGCCTGTATCTGCTCGCCAAACGATCCGAAGCCTCCCGGCCGGGCGAGGCGTTTCCGATCCAGGGACGGCAGCATATCCCTCCGGGGGAGGCGCATCCCGCGTACAATTCCAATCCGCCGACATCCGGCTGGCACGATGCCCGTACCGCGGACTGGCGGTATTATCGCGAGGAAGTGGCCGACGAGCGGCTGATCCACAACCTGGAACACGGCGGCATCTGGATTTCCTACAAGGATATCGATGACGAGACGCGCGCGAAACTGGAAGCCTTCGTCCCGCGGTATCCCGGCATGATCGTCGTCACGCCGCGCGCCGCAAACGACACCCCGATCGCGCTGGCGTCCTGGGGCCGGCTCCAGAAGCTGGAGGCGTATGACGAGGCGGCCATCGAAGCGTTTATCCGGGCGAACCTCAACAAATCTCCCGAGCCGATCGCGGGCGCCGCGGGGATGAAATAGCCTAT
The DNA here is from genome assembly GCA_964413995.1 of uncultured Gammaproteobacteria bacterium. Lineage (GTDB taxonomy): Bacteria > Patescibacteriota > Patescibacteriia > 2-12-FULL-60-25 > 2-12-FULL-60-25 > RHKK01. Next base: position 309 of record CAYPUF010000010.1, on the reverse strand, counting down.
GAAAACATACCGGGTCCACATTCTCGTTTGCATCGTCGCACTCGGTCTCCTCGCGCTTTTCGCTTGGAATTCCTTGCAAAAACCTGAAGCGCCGCCGCTCGGCGCTCCCGCCGCCCCTTCCGCGGGTCCTTCGACGGAGGAGCCGGTCGTCGAGTTGGACAACGGAGAGTCCTACGATCTCGTCGTACGACCGCTCCGAAAACAGATCGCAGGCAAGACGCAGGACATGCTCGCGTATAACGGTTCCATCCCCGGGCCGTTGATCAAAGTGAAGCAGGGGAGCGAGATCACGATTCGTCTGAAGAACGA
>CAYPUF010000009.1:15521-22544 GCA_964413995.1 uncultured Gammaproteobacteria bacterium | reverse complement strand
CGCGGGCGTCCGTGCGCACTTCGATCGTCGCGGGCGGATCCCATCGTTCCTCGTAGCGGAATATTTCGACCTGTTTCTTTTCGAGAAAATCGTAGCGGAAGCCGTTGGGAATCTTCTCCCAGCGATGTCCGTGGATCACGAGCGTGACGGGACGATTTGCCCAGCTCTGCGAGCGGCCGCCGTCCTCGGCCTCGAGGTCCTGGCGCCAGACCGAACCGTTCACGGTCGCACTCGCGCGGTCGCCGCGCGCCTCCAGGGACATGGCGGCCTGGCCGCGGTGCACGACCACGGACGCGGAGCCGACCGTGTCGCCCTCTTCACCCTCCTCCGGTACGGCGGTCACCGACAGCCATTCCGTCGGGCTGCACCAGGCGCGTTGCGTGAACGCGGACGGACACGCCGGCATGCGATGCGTGAAACTGACCCGCGCCATGCCCGCCTCGTCCGTTTCGACGACGGTCGATCCGCCCTCCCAGCGCACCCGGACGCGCAGCCGGGACATGGGCGTCCCTTCGAAGAACGCGGCCTTCACCGTCCCCGCGATCTCCTCCCCATCGTAGACGGCCTCCTTGTCCATCGTGACCGAAAGCGCGTAAGCCGGCTTAGAGAACTCGCGTACTTCGAAGGTGCGGGAGGCGAGCATCTCGCTGCCGCGGCGTGCCTCGACCGTGTAATACCCTTGCGACAACTCGGTCCAATCGAACGACGCCTCGAAACGGCCGGCCGCGTCGGTTTGTACGGTCTTGCGCTGGTATACTTTGTCCTCGCCCGTCCCCCAATCGATCCAGTACGTCTGCTTGCGCAGGCGCACCTCGACGTCGTCCGCTCCCCGTCGCGTTTCGCGATCCTGCGCGAGGCCGAAGAGTTTGAGCTGGTCGGTGGTGCGATATAACGGCCGGTCGAGATACAGGTAGCTCCACGTCTTGGACACGCCCGCGTCGCGGTTGCCGAGATCGAACCAGTACCCGTCGAACGTGCGGCGCACGATGCCGATCGCGCGCAGGTCGGTCCCCTCGTCGCCGTATTCGATCAATTCGAACGGATAGACGTCGCCCGGCTTCACGTCCGTGCGCTTCAGGACGTCGGGGGTGGCGAGTTCGACGAGTCCCCCCGTGTCCGTGCGTTTGTCCTGCCCCGCCAGCCGGACGCGCATGTTCTGGAGCGCGCGGTTCGTGGACGGGTTCACGGTCCAGACGAAGAAACGGTCTTGGTCCGCGATGAGATAGGCGGCGACGTCCGTGGCTTGGAGGACGAACCACGATGCTTCGCCTCCCTGCGGGGCCTTGGGCATCACGCGCACGGCGTAGAAGCCGGGCGGGACCGACGGCATCGCCACTTCGCGCTGGTAATTGACCACGACCGTTTCCGCTTCAAGGCGGAATGCCTCGTTCTTGTCGGCCTGTTCGTAGGCTTCGTACCGGCCCGCTTCGGCCGGCGCCCAGGACGGGACTTGCAGCCGGCGTTCGAGCAGGCGCCGGGCCCCGGCGGGATCCAAACGATAGCCGATCACTTCGGCTCGCACGTCGCTCGTTCCTTCGCGCATCGACGCATACCCGAGCGAAAGCGACCACGTCTTGTTCGGAGCTTCCTCCTGGAATTCATCGACGGTGAACCGGATCGGGGACGTCGCGGACGGACCCGCCGGCGTCGGCGCCGCGGTCTCGAACCGGATCTTCACATCCTCCTTCAATCCCGCGTCGCCGGCTCCGGCGCCGAACCCCTGCTTCAGCGTGGCTTCATAGCGACGTCCGGGCTCAAGCGGCATTTTGGGCACGAAGGTCAGGAAGCGCCCGCGCACGTCGAAACGGCCTTCCACCGGCGGCACGATCGAAAACGAGGAGGTCGCATCTTCGAACCCGTCGCGCGAGAGCTTGAACTCGATGCCGGTGGTGACGGGGACGAACCCGCTGCCGTCGCGCGGGACGGTGGAAAGCACGCGCAGGTCGTTCTTGGCCTGCAGCGCCCAGGAAAACTCGCGGCGCAACCGGGTGCCGTCGTCGCGGTCCACGAGGGTTTCGATGGAGATACGGTATGTCTCGCCGGGCGTCAGCGATTCGCGCGGCGTGACTTTGTAGGTTCCGTTGCCCGCGCGCGCGACCTCCACGTCCAGCGGAGGCTCGATACGCAACGATTGCTTGAGGACCTCCGGCGCGACATCCACTTTGGACGTAATGGTGAGCGTCGAGTCATGCGCGACGCCGGACGCGTCGGCGGCATCCGCCTCGAGCACGAACGCGTCGGCGGCCACGGCGGCCGGGATCGACAAGGCCGTCGCGATGGGATGCGACGGCGGCAACGAACGGAACCCGTACGGGCTCACGAACACCAAAATCAGCGCGGCGGCGGCGAGTACGCCGGCAAACCCGAACGCGAACCCGCGCCACGGGGAATGATGCGCGGACTTTTTTGCCGAAGATTCGGACGAGGGCATAGCGGAAACGACGGGGGTGGATGAAGGGGCGGGTGCCGGTTTGAGTTCCGCGGCATGCGCGAGCAGGGCGGCGCGATGGCGGGCCTTGACCGCCTGGGGGAGCGGCTCGGCGGGTTCCCGGGCGACGGCAGAAAGCGCGTCGGCCGCCTCGGACAACGGCTTCGGCATCGGCGCATGACGAGGCGCCTCACCGGTGGGTGTCGGAGAGGACGTGTCATGATTGGGGTTGAGGAAGTCGGTCATACGGTTGGGACGGCGTAATGCTTACGTAAGCGGCCGAGGGCTCGATAACAAAGGACGGAGGCATGATTGGCGGAGATACCGAGCAGCGTGCCGATCTCCTCCGGATCCAATCCGGCAAAATATCTCAAATCGAGGACTTGCTGGTCGCGCGGCGACAACGTTTTCATCGCCGCAAGGAGTTTGTCCTTTTCCAGCGAGAGTTCCGCATGCCAGGCAGGATCATCATCCGGCAAAGGCGAATCGAAATTTTCATCCAGCTCGCGATCCAGACGCACGCTGGCGCTGCGCCAATGGTCGATGAGCGCGTTCGAGGCGCTGCGATACAAATAGGCGCCGAGTGTCACGCCCTGCCATTCGATGTTGGGCAGCGCTTCCATGAATTTGATGAACACGCGCGACGTCAGATCCTCGGCGGTTTCCTTGTGGCCGCAACGCTTGAGCAAGAAGCCGAAAATCCTATCCGCGTACCGATCGTAAATCTCGGCCACCGCGGTCGGCTTGTGCTTGGCCCTGGCCAGAAGCTCCCGCTCGGCCTGGAGCTCCGATTCGGTAACGGTGTTCATGGGATGGAATGACGATATCGTAACACACCTGTATAGTTAGGCTATATGTTGAACACAAAACCGACCCTTCGTCATCTGCTGCCGTTTTTTGCTGTGGCAGCTTTGCTCGGACAGGGCTGTCCGACGCCGCAAAACGAGCCGCCGCCACGAGAAGATTCCGTGCAAAAAGAAGCACCCGTGATGGAAAAAGACGCAACACAGAACGGCTCCATGCAAAAAGAGGGCACCCCGGAACAAACGGAGGACATGCCGGAGCAAGCTGCCGCTTCGGCGTATGAGCCGTTTACGCAGGCGAGGTACGACGCGGCCCGTGCCGCGAACCGGCCGATCCTGCTCTACTTCTATGCCAACTGGTGTCCGTTTTGCCGGGAACAGGATCCGCGCTTCGCGCGCGTGATCCCCGGACACGACGGCGGCGTGGTCGCGTTGCGCGTCAACTACAACGACGCGGAAACGGATGACGACGAGCGGGCGCTCGCGCGCGCATTCGGCGTCACGTACCAGCACACGATGTTCTTCATCGGATCTGACGGCGAGGTGAAGAAAAAGGTGATCGGCACGATTTCCGATGCGCAGACGATCGAATACCTCGACCTGATCTCGAAATAATATGTTCCAGTTCCTCCTCGCGCTCCTGGCCGGCATCGTGACGATCGGCGGACCCTGCATCCTCCCGCTCCTGCCCATCGTCCTCGGGACGTCCACGACCGGGCGACACGCGCTTCGCCCCGTCGCCATCGTCTTCGGATTCACGCTGACCTTTACCGCGTTCGCGCTGATCTTTTCGCTCTTCGGTTCGTTCCTCGGCCTTTCCCCGCAAGCCTGGCGCTATGTCGCGGCGGGCGTGATCGGCCTGTTCGGCGTCGTGATGCTGCTCCCGAAGCTGCAAGCTTCCCTCTTTGCGCGATTCGAGTCGGCGCTGGCCAAACTCCTGCCGAAAACCGACCCGACGCGCACGGACTTGTGGAGCGGCTTCATCCTTGGCCTGTCGCTCGGCGCCGTGTGGACACCCTGCGCGGGCCCCGTACTCGGCTCGATCCTCACGCTGATCGCCGCCAAACAGAATCTCCTGCAGGCGGCTTCGCTCCTCTTCGCGTTCTCCGTCGGCGCGGGACTGCCCATGATGCTCATCGCCTACGGCGGACAAGCCGCCGTGACGCGCGTGCGGGTCTTGTCGAAGTACACGGTCGCGCTGCAGCGGATCTTCGGCGCCCTCATCATCCTTGTCGCCATCGGCCTCGTCACGCAGGCCGATATCGCCTTCCAGGCCTGGCTGATCGAGCGGGCGCCCTGGCTGTTTTTCGCCTTGAACTTCAACCTCTAGCCTATGAACCTCAAACCAGGCGCCTGGATCGTCATCGGGTTTTCCGGCCTCATCATCCTCGCGCTCGCCATCTCCCTGACCGCGCCCGATGCCATGCCCAAGGCGGACATGGACGTCGTGCGCACCTCTCCCATGCCGCTCATCGTAGACTCGTCCGGCCTCCGTCGATCGACGCTCCCCGTCCTCGCGGACAAGATGCCCGCCTTCCGCGGCATCACGCGCTGGTGGAATACGGAAGGCGGCCGCCCCCTGACAGCGGAAGACCTGGAAGACAGGGTCGTATTCGTGGATTTTTGGACCTACTCCTGCATCAACTGCATCCGAACACAGCCGTTCATGCGCAAGATGTGGGAAACCTACAAGGATGACGGACTCGTGATCATCGGCGTGCACACGCCGGAATTCGCGTTTGAGAAAGATCCGGAAAATGTGGAAGCGGCGATCAAGCGCGCGGGTCTCGAATATCCGGTCGCGCTCGATCCCGATTATCAAACCTGGAACGCGTATGACAACCGCTACTGGCCGGCCGGCTATTTCTTCGACCGGCAAGGACGGCTGCGCTTCACGCATTTCGGCGAAGGCCAATACGCGGAGCAGGAAGAAGTGATCCGCGAGTTATTGGCCGAGGGCACGACGCTCACCGATGCGCCGACGGGCGTGGATCCTTCGCCGGACTTCGAAACGATCAAGACGCCGGAAACGTATTTCGGCGCCGGCCGCATGCGCAAGCTCGCGAATCTCGATGAATTTAAGGGATCGACGCCGACCACGTACCGCCTGCGCGAGCCGGGTCCGGACGAATGGACCGTCGGGGGTGAATGGAAATTCGAGGACGAATACGCCGCAAGCCTCGCGGCCGGCAACCGGTTCCGCATGAACGTCGAGGCGAATGCCATGCATATCGTGTTCGGCTCGATGGACGGTGCGAGGCGCGTGCGCGTGCTCGTCGACGGATCGGATCCGAGCGACGCGCAGCTCACGGACGATACGAAACGCCAGCCGGACGGCAGCGCCCTGCTCACGATTATGGACAAGGACTTATATCGCGTCGCGCGTTTCCCCGACGCGACGCGGCATGTCGTCGAACTCGAATTCCTTGACGCGGGCGTCGAGCTGTACGCGGCCACGTTCGGCGAATAAGATGGCGCGGTATGACCAAACTCGATTTCCTGAACCGCGGCGACTTGTTCAGCGAGCTGTCCGATCTCGCGCGGCGCAACGGCGTCTCGAACCGCTCGACCTGGAACGATCTCGTCGAGGCCACCGTCGAGAGCCATCGCGAGATCGGCGAGTTGGATCCCGACCAGGACGTGCAAGGATTGAAGGATGACCTGCGGGGGATGTGGGACGAGTACGTGCGGCAGGCCGGCCCGATGGACGAGCGCGCGCTCGACGAGGATCCGGAAACGCCGCGCGCGGAATAAAAAAGAGCCGTCTCGAGAGAGGCGGCTTTTCAGCGCACGACGCCGACGCAGGATTCGTCGATGAGACCGTCGCAGTTCTGGTCGACGTCATCGCAGAGCTCGGCGGCCCGCAGATGGCGCGAGGCGTCTTCGTCGTCGCAGTCGAGGTGGAAAGGCGTGCCGTCGCCGTCGTGGTCGTTCCGATCCGCAATCGGCTCGTCTGCCGGACAGATCGTGAACGTCTCGCGCGTGAACGGCTCGGCGAATGCGACGAGGTCCTCGAACCGTTCGCGCGGGAGATCCGTGATGCCCCGTTCGAGGTATCCGGCTTCCCGTGCGAGTTCCGGCGGACGAAACGCATGCGCTTCGCCGCCGAGCAGATAGTAGAGGCCGTCTTCCGTGCGGACGATCTGCCCGTCGCGGAAGGAGAACGGCGGCCCGATATCCGCGAAGGAGCGCCATGCCTCGCCTCCGGCGTCGAACGGGTCGAGCCAATGGGACGAGAAGCCGTGCGACGCAAGCGCAAGCAGCGAGCTCCGGCGGCGCAGGCGGCGTTCCCAGTCGAGCACATACACCCGTTCGTCATCGCCCGGACCGAGCACCGGATGCCATCGCATGATCTCCGGATACCAGTACTCGTCGTCCGGCACCGGCTGCAGGCACCGCTCCTCCTCGGGCGACATGCGGATCGCGTCACCGGTGCCAAGACCGGTTTCCGCAAGCACGTCGTCGCCCGAGACTTCGCGCCGCTCGAGCCGGTTCACGACCATCCACATCACGCGGTCGCGGTCCATGAGCAGCGTCCCCGGCGGATGCGTGCGCGGCCGCCACACGGGCTCGAAGCGGAATCCGCATCCGTCGCATGGCGGTTCGACCAGGCACCGCTCGCACGACGGCGGCTTACCGGCGGTTCCGGGCGCGGCGGCGTCGCAGGCCACGTGAGCGTCGTTCGCGGCCGCCGAGGCATCGCCAGAACCGCCTCCGCCCGGGATGCAACCCTGCACGAGCCACATCCCGACGAACGCAAAAGGGATCAAACGCGTATCCATCACTTCCTCC
>CAYPUF010000009.1:6867-15421 GCA_964413995.1 uncultured Gammaproteobacteria bacterium | reverse complement strand
CGGTTTGCCGGATTATCGTACCTATATCGGTTCCGGGAAATTGGAGGAACTCGCTCATCTCGCGAAAGAGGAGAAAGCGGAAGTACTCATCATCAATAATTTGATGAAACCCGGGCAGATGTACAACGTCGCCGAGTACCTGCGGAAGCAGAAACTCCGCATGCAGGTCTGGGACCGCGTGGATTTGATCCTCAAAATCTTCGCCAAGCATGCCAAGACGGCGGAAGCGAAGCTACAGATCAAGCTCGCGGCAATCCGCCACATGGGCCCCCGCATTTTCGGCATCGGCCAGGAGATGATGCAACAGGCCGGCGGAACGGGAACCCGCGGCGGACAAGGCGAAACGAACACCGAGCTCATGAAGCGCCACATGTTCGAGCAGGAGCAGAAGGTGAAACAGGATCTGGAACGCCTCGCGACGGGACGCGCACAGCAACGCAAGCGGCGCGACCGCATGGGTCTGAAAACCGTCTCCGTGGTCGGCTACACGAACGCCGGCAAGTCCTCGCTCGTGAACGCGCTGACGAACAAGGGTGCGTTTGTCGCGGATGCGCTCTTCGCGACGCTCGACACGCGCGTGGGGAAACTCTGGTTTCCTCCCGAAGACGATTTGGGACGCGGGTCGGACGTACTCGTTTCGGACACGATCGGGTTTATCCAGGACTTGCCGCCAAAATTGATCGACGCGTTTCGCTCCACGCTCGACGAAACCGTGGACGCGGATTTGCTCTTGCATGTGATCGACGTGAGCGATCCTTTCCTGCATGAAAAAATCGCGGAAGTGGAAGATGTGCTGACCAAGCTCAAGGTGGATGGGGCGCCGAAGATTTATGTGTTCAATAAGATCGATTTGATGAAACGGGCGGGGAAAGGCGTATTGCCATACGCCCCTACACTGAAAAAACGATATGCCGACTTCGCTCCCCTATTCGTTTCCGCGCATACGGGCGAAGGGTTGGAGGCGTTGAAGACGGAGATCAGGAAGAGGCTGCTCGCTTGACGAGAACGCCATATTTTGTTATGAATCCGAATCCGGTATTTCCACCGGAGCCCTTTGCAGGAGGCGTCCAATGACGCGCAAGAAGAAGAGGCACATGATCCCGAAGCCCGTCGCCGCGCACCCCGACTCGCGCCGGGCCGGGCGCGTGCTCTTGATCGGTCTCATGCCGGTCATGGCGATCCTGGCGCTTGCGGCCGTGCACGCACGTAGCCGCGACCCCGAGCCGCGCAGCCGCGTCGATGACCGACGCGGCCGCATCCGCGAATCTCCGCCGCCCGATCTCCGGGCGGACGAGCGCCGCCGCGTGGAGGCGCTGATCGAGGCCAACGAGGCCATGAACCGCGACTTCGAACAGTGGTTCGACATTGCCGAGGAGGTCGCCGGTGACGATGCGCAGGCGCGCATCCTGATCGAGTTCGCCCGTTCGAGCGCCGTCCCCACGATGCTCCTGCCGGGCGGAATCACCCAGTTCATCGTCACGGGCGATGTCGACCGCGCGCTTGGAAACCAGGCGCGCCTCTCGGCCGAGCCGTCCGAAGCCACTCCCCGGGCCTTCGAGATCACGGTTGCGGACCTGGCTCGACGCCGTGCCTATGGCATGCGGGCGCTGTCCGACTGGCAGTACGACCAGGGCCGCAACCAGCTCTTCGTCCCACCCAGGGCGCGCTATAGCCGCCTCTACGGGTCGATCCTGCTGCTGCACGAACTGCAGCATGCCTACGACCTGTGTACCGGCCGCGAACCCGAACGTCCGTCGGATCGGGAATGGGCCAAGGGCGAGGCGCGCGCCTATGAGCTCGAGCTGCGCCTCGTCAACCGGCTCACGAATGGCGCCGCGTCTCGGTTCGCGCGCGCCCTCGCCGACCGGTATCGCCCGCCCGGCGACACACGATGGATCTGGCCGCATCAAACGCCGGACATCGGTCCGTCGCTCCGGGAGTGGAGCCGCATCCTCGGCGAACCTCCCGCGACCGAAGAGGAGACCGGTCCGCGCGGCGGGACGCTGCTCGTCCTCATGAACCGGGAACTCGCCGAACGCGAAGGGCTTTCGCAGGACGCGTTTCTCGAGTTCATCCTCGCGACCCGCTCGATACCCCCAACCTAGGGCCATCAGCGGGTTTTTTCCTATATACTGAAGGCGATGAGCGTCGTTTCGTTCGATCGCCAGGAACCGCGCCTGCTCGAAGCGGCAAGGGAGGTCGTTTCAGCGTTGCCGACGGGAGCACGCGCCATGCTCGTCGGAGGATTTGTGCGTGATTGCCTGCTCGGGATCGCCTCGGAAGATGCGGACCTCGAAACGTACGGCATCGGCGCGGAAGACCTGGAACGCGTCTTGAAAGATCTCTTTGGCGACAACGTGGAAACGGTGGGCCGAAGCTTCGGCATCTATAAAGTCTTCTTGGGCGACGGGTTTGATCTGGATGTGGCGATCCCCCGCCGCGAATCGAAGACGGGACCGGGACACAAGGGGTTTGAAGTCGAGGGCGATCCGGATCTCGATCCGAAGGAAGCGGCGCGGCGGCGCGACTTCACGATCAACGCGATCGCGGCCGATCCGGACACGGGCGAGATTTTCGATCCGTTCGACGGCGTGATAGATCTCGAGAAGAAAATCCTGCGCGTCGTGGACGGTGCAACATTCGTAGATGACCCGTTGCGGGTCTATCGTGGGATTCAATTCGCCGCACGATTCGAACTGAGTATCGATCCGGCCACGCTCGAGCTCATGCGTCTTATGGTCGGCCGCGGAGATTTGGACGAGCTCTCGCAAGAACGCATCACGGACGAATGGAAAAAGCTCCTGCTCAAATCGCCCAAACCGTCGATTGGTATTGAGCTGATGCGTGCGCTCGGATTGATCCGTCGAAGCTATCCCGAACTGCATGCGCTCATCGACACGCCGCAGGAACCGGAGTGGCATCCGGAAGGCGATGTCTGGATCCACACGATGATGGTGGTCGACGAAGCCGCGCGCATTTCGCGCCGCGAGTTTCCGTCCGAAGAAGAACGTCTGCAGGTGATGCTGGGCGCGCTGTGCCACGATCTCGGCAAACCGTCCACGACGGCGATGGGTGAAAAGGAAGGCGTGCCGCGCATCCGTTCGCTCGGGCACGAAGAGGCAGGTATCGCGCCGACGGAAGCGCTGTTTGACCGGCTCGCGTTCGGCGAGGCCGTGCGCCGGGCCGCGGTCGTCGCCGCGAGGGACCATCTCAAACCAGGCATGCTGTGGCGCCAGCTCGAGCAAGGCGTGATCACCGAGGAGGCGTACGTCAACGCGGTCCGCAAACTCGTGAAACGCATCAAACCGACGAGCTGGCGCGTGCTTCTTGCCGTGTCCGAAGCCGACCATTTCGGCCGCGGCCTGCCGGGAATCGAACGCGAGCCGCATGCCGCGGGCGAGCTCTTCGCGCGGACCGTCATCGAACATCGCCTCGACGGCGAAGGCATCAAACCGCTCCTTCTCGGACGCGACCTGCTCGCACTCGGCATGGAACCCGGTCCGCTCATGGGGCGGCTCTTGCGGGAAATCGAGCGCCTGCGCGATGAAGGAAAAATGAAAACGAAAGAGGATGCGCTCGCCTACGTGTCACGCTTCACGTTTACCAGCAATCCATTTCGACGATAAAAAAACCCGCTCCTTCGTCTCACGACTCGGATGCGGGAGTGGGCGGGCCGCGGCCGGTCTGCGCGGCGGTCAGGCCGCCGTCATCCCCGTCGCGGCTACCGGAGGGAGCTCGTGCTCGCCGCTGCCCTCCTCCTTCTCGTCGGCGGACGCGGGGGCGGCGATGCTGCCGGGGCTCGTCGAGTACGGCTTGGCGGGTTTGAGCTTGCCGGTCCGTAGATGGACGAAGGCGTCGCAGATCTTCTTCAGGTCCGTTCCGATGATCTCGACGTTCGAGAACTTCTCGCCGAGATCACGGTCCTTGCCGCGCTGGACGACCATCATGTCGATGCCGTCTCCGTACTCGTACTCACCCTCGGGGAGCGAACCGCCGTCTCGGATCTCTTCCTTGTACGTGAACCGGATGCCGTACTCGGCGCAGAACGAGGGATGGTCCGTGAAGACCCTCGGCACCTGGAAGAGGTAGGCCGGGAACCGGGCATAGCGCAAGAAGAATCCGACATTCCCGTTCGGCAGGGTCTGCGGCTTCTCGCGAAGCCGGAAGCGCCCTTCCCGATGGAGCTTGCTGATCTCCTCGAGCGTGGCGCTCGCTTCGGTGAATTCGATGGTGAGGCTCATGGCCTCCTCCTTTCTGGGAAGTTGCGGGTATGCCATGAATGCCATGGATCGGCGGGATTGTCAAGCATCAAACAAGGGCTTACGCTTTGATTCGGATCTCATTCATTTTCGCTCCGTTATGATGAAAACCTACGAAGCCAAGACCTTCAACCTCGGCCCCTTGGACGGGCTTTCCGAAACCCAGATCGCCGAACATCTCAAGCTTTATGCGGGCTACGTGAAAAACACGAATGCCTTGCTGCAAAAGATCGAGCAACACAAACAAACCTCGGAAGCGATGGCAATCGAGCTTGCGGAGCTTACGCGCCGGCTCGGATTCGAATTCAACGGCATGCGCCTGCATGAGTACTACTTCTCCCAGTTTGAGACATCGGAAGGATCGGGGGACGCGCTCAAGAAGGCGCTCGAAGCACAGTACGGTTCGTTCGACGCTTGGAAACATCAGGTGTCGGCCACGGCCTTGATGCGCGGCATCGGCTGGGTCTTACTCGTGCAGGATGAGACCAACGGCAACCTGCTCACGACATGGGTGACGGACCACGAACTCGGACAGCTCGGCGGACAGAAAATCCTGTTTGCCCTCGACGTGTGGGAGCACGCCTACACGGTGGACTACAAACCGACCGAACGCGCCAAGTACGTCGAGGCATTCTGGAAGAATCTGAACTGGCAGAAGGCGGAAGAACGGTACGGGAGAAGCTAGATAACAGACGACGGTTAACAGTTGACAGAGGCCCAGCTGTCAACTGTTTTCTGTTATCTGTCTGCTTGCTCTTTTATTCCCTCCACCGCAAATCTGTGCCATACGCGTTTTGATCGCCGCAAGACGATCGCGGACAGCAGCAGCCCGAGCGTTCCGAACATAATATCTTCCGTCACGTCTCGTTGGATCGCCTGGACCTCGTCGTGGAAGAGGAGCGTGCCGAAGACGCGGTCGGTCGTGAACTGGAAGAGCTCGAAGCCGAACAGCCCGATGAGCGTCAGCGCCGCGGCGATCCAAAACGTACCGGGGCGGGTGGCGCCGCGGCCGCGGATCGCCGCCACGACCGGGACCGCCAGGAACGGCACGAGTGCGCCGACCGTGAAATGCAGGAAACGGTCGTATTGCACGCCGAGATCATGCAGGACGAGACTACCAGGCGCGTTCATGAGGATGACGAGGATCGCGACCGTCTCGACCGTCCGGAACCAGGACGGGGCGAGGCGGGCGCGCACGGCGGGCGAGACCGCGGCGGCGATCCGCGGCAGCGCGAAGAGCAGCGGGTTGACGAATCCGTACGCGATCCATACGACCGGCTTCGGATTGATCCAGAGCGCGAGCAGCGCCGTCGACCAGGAAACCAGGAGTCCGATCCAAAACGTCGGCATATCCGCAGTATACCCCGACATCCTTCCCTCGACAGGCCGCGGCCAATTTCGTACGCTGCGAGCGACATGCACGTATGATGAAAACGTACTATCGCAACGTGAAAGACGAGGCGCTCGGCGAGACGACCGAATTCCGTCCCGGCTCGTGGATCCGCGCGGAAGAACCGAGCGCGGATTCCATCCGGCAGCTCGCCGAGACGTTCGGGCTCGACGAGGGGCACTTGCGCGACGCGCTTGATCCGCTTGAGGTCCCGCGCTACGAGGTCGAGCCCGGCGCCGTCTATCTCTACACGCGCATTCCCGTGCGCGACGGCGAGGCGTTCGCGACCGTGCCGTGGCTTCTCGTCTATCACGACGAAGCCGTCATTACGATCGCGTCGCGCGCGCTGCCGCCGGTGGACCAATGGGCCGCCAAGACCGCAACCGCGATCACGACGCAAAAGGCGAAACTGCTCCTGCAGCTCTTGAACATCGTCAACCAGACGTATGCGCAGCACCTGAATGCCATCGCGCGCGCGATCCGCGCCCTCGGCCCGAAACTCCTCGAACGCGACGTGCAGAACCGCGACGTGCTGCATCTCGTCGGTCACGAAGGCGTGCTGCAGGACTTTCTCACTTCGCTGCAGCACTCGCAGGTCGTGCTGAACCAGCTCTTGCACGGAAGACACATCCAATTCCACGAAGAAGACAAGGACCTGATCGAAGACCTCGTCCTGAACACGGGACAGATGGTGGAGTTGTGCCGCTCGGGCCTCAAAACAATCGTCTCGCTGCGCGAAGCGTCTTCCACCATCCTCACCAATAACCTGAACCGCGTCATCCGCCTGCTCACGTCTCTGACCGTGATCCTCATGATCCCGAACCTGATCACGGGCCTGTACGGCATGAACGTCCAGCTGCCGCTCGCACAATCATCGGCCGCGTTCGCCGGCATCCTCGCGCTCATCACCGCGCTGACCGGTCTCTTCTTCTGGATATTCCAAAAAAACCGCTGGCTATAAGGAAGGGGGTTGACGTTTTCGTCCCGATTACCCAAGCTCGAAACAGGATCACCAACCAAGGGGGGTTCCATGCGGGTGAACCTGATCGCGACCGCCGATACGTCGGCGGTCATACGCACGTTCGACCATTGGGTGGTCGAGCTCCATCCGGACCAGGAGTATCCGGGCACGTGCCGCGGTCGCCTGCGGCTCCGGCGGATCGTCCTACCCGACGACCTCCGCGCCCCGGAGCGCGCCGAGCTGTATGAAACCGTGCTGCCCCTGATCGAAGGGGCGCTGCTCGCGGTGCTGTCCTGGAGTCGCGCGGTGTACGAGCGCTGGGTCCGCGACGCCGACGGCGGCGCGATGCTCCTCATCCCTCTCGCGCGCGGCGCGAAGATCCCGGTTCTGGACCGGCCGATCGCGCCGTCCGAAGCCGAACGACACGCGCTCGTCCACCGGCTGCGTACGCATCTCCGATCCTGAACCGATCGGTTTTTTGTTTGTGCCATGGATTTGACTCTTCACGCTTCACACTTTTTATCCGCCACGTTGCATGAAATGCTTCTGGCGGGCACTCTTCAATCCCATGGGCGTGCTTCTGCATGTCGAGCGTCTTGACAAGGCGTATGGCCAGCACACGCTGTTTGAAGACGCGTCGGTTTCGATGTCCGACGGCGACAAGATCGGCCTCGTGGGACGCAACGGCGCGGGCAAATCCACCTTGCTCCGCATGATCATCGGAGACGAGAAGCCGGACGCGGGCGACATCGTCATCCATCCGGAATGCCGGCTCGGCTATCTCAAGCAACACGAGGACTATCAAAAGAACGAAACCATCATCGAGTACCTGCAACGAACGTCGAATAAAAAGGAGTGGGAGTGTGCCAAAATGGCGGGACGCTTCGATCTCAAAAAAGAACGCCTGCGTCTCTCCTACGAATCCCTTTCCGGCGGGTATCGCATGCGCGTGAAGCTCGCGGCCATGCTCCTGCACGAGCCGAATCTTTTGTTATTGGACGAGCCGACGAACTTTCTCGATCTGCAAACGCAGCTCCTGCTCGAACGCTTCCTGCAGGAATGGAACGGGGCGTTTCTGATCGTGTCGCATGACCGCGAGTTCCTGCAAAACACCTGCGAACAGACCATGGAGGCGGAGCGCGGCAAACTCTTCCTGTACCCGCGGCCGCTCGACGAATATCTCGCGTATAAGGAGGAAAAACTCGCGCTTGACGTGAAGTACAACCAGAACATCGAGGCGCAGAAGAAGCATCTCGAGGCGTTCATCAACCGCTTCCGCGCGAAGGCGTCCAAGGCGACGCAGGCGCAGTCGAGGATCAAACAGTTGCGCAAATTGAAGACGATCGAGATCCCGTCGATGCTGAAGACGGTGAAGATCCGCATCCCGGCCGTGGACCATCGCAAACAATTCGCGGTACGCGCCCTGCGGCTCGCGATCGGGTACGGAGCGCATGTCGTCGCGGAGGACATCACGTTCGAGATCGACCGCGGGGAGCGCGTCGCGATTTTGGGCGAGAACGGCAAGGGAAAATCCACGCTGATGCGAACGTTGGCGGGGAAGCTTGAAAAGCGAGACGGAACATTCACCTGGAACAATCGCCTCAAGCTCGGATTTTATGACCAGCATGCGCCGGACGAGCTCTATCCGAAGGAAACCGTATGGCAATATCTCGAACGCGTCGCACTGCCCGGGACGGAAAAGGAAGACGTGATGCGCATGACGGGCGATTTCCTGTTTCCGAAGGACGATCTCGAAAAAACGATCGGGATGCTCTCGGGCGGCGAACGATCGCGCCTCGTGCTGGCGGGACTGCTGCTTTCGCGTCCGGAAGTCCTGCTCCTCGACGAGCCGACGAACCACCTCGATCTTGAAACGGTCGAGGCGCTCGGCAACGCGTTGCGTCGCTGGAACGGGACGGTGCTCTTCATCTCGCACTCGCGCAC
>CAYPUF010000009.1:0-6767 GCA_964413995.1 uncultured Gammaproteobacteria bacterium | reverse complement strand
GACCCGGCCAAGTTTGATTTGGAACGAACGAAACGTCTCTCGACGCTGGAAACAATGATTCAGCACACGGAAGCGGAATGGGAGAGGCTGCAGGGCGAGTTAACAGATTACCGTTAACAGTTGACAGCCATATCAAAAAGATCCCGGATGGGATCAGGTCGGACAACGACTGAGCGCGCGAAGCTCAGGCCACCAGTACAGGAGAACGCCGGCAACGAAGGGGCATCCGTAGAGAACGAGGTTCGACCAGACCGGCACGATCACGACTCCCGTATACCAGATCACGAACTTCTTCTCCTTTGATGCATGTTCGTCCTTCAAGACATTTTCTCCCTTCGTGCTGAGGAACCGGTACCTTTGTACGAAAAAGCGGGCTCTCTTGTCAATCCTCCTTATTCAAAAATCCGCCAGGGGCGGATCAGTCTCGACGGGCATGGCCGCGGGCCAGCAGCTTTCCGATTTCCTCGGGGTCGACGTCTTCCGCGAGGAGCTCGGAAACGCTGCGGATCGGGCCCGAGGGCGGCGGATGCGTGGACGGCACCCGGACCTGGATCCTGGAAACTTCCTCGTCGAAGGCCTCCGCGCCGATCTCCTCGAGCCTGGTCTTGAGGTCGTTGAGATCGACTTCCGCCTCGTCCGACTTGCGCTGCTCGGCTTCCCGCGTGCGGCGCCTCGCGCGGCGCAGCGCGAACCCGACCATGCCCGCGCACACCATCGCCCCGGCGTTGAAGCCCGCGAGCGCGGACAACCAATCGTCCGTGGCCGCCCACCAGATTCCGGAGAGCGCGGCGTTCGCGGACAGCGCCGCAGGAAGCCACTTCTTCCAGTGCCGCTCGAGCCAGGATTTTTCTTCCATGTCCTCACTTCCTTTCACGTTCAATGAACGATTCCTACCATTCGATTGGAGCAGGGTTGATGCCGGCTGTCAACGGATCGGGGATGAAAAAACCCGACATCATGCCGGGATCAGTCCCTCTTCCTCGACCCGTTCAGGCCGAAGCGCGAGTAGTACACGTCCTCGTGCCGCACCCACCACTCCGGATCGAGAAAGCGCTTGAACTCGACGGTGCCGCGGAGATCGCTACGCAGCCCGAAGGGCACATCCTCGCTCTCCATCTTCATGAAGATTACGGAAAGCTGGACCCGCATTTTGACCGCCTCGGCAGCGCACTTCTGCATGAAGCGATACGCGGTCTCGCCGGGAATGCCACGGGTGCCGAGGAGATCGCGCAACGGTTGCGTCGCGTACAGTTCATTCGTCGCTTCCAGGTTCTCGAGCATGCGCTCGGGGAAGACCTCGAGCCCCTCGAGCACGCGGGTGAGCTGACGCAGCAGGTGGTCGGTGAGACCGTAGGCGTCCGGCACGGCCATGCGTTCGACCGAGCTGTGGCTGATGTCGCGCTCGTGCGCCGTCTCGGCGCTCTCGAGCACGGACGCCGCGCAGTGGCGCACGTGCCGCGGAAGGCCGCGCAGCTTCTCGAGCGTGATCGGATTCTTCTTGTGCGGCATCGCGCTCGAGCCCTTCTGCTTCTTGCCGAACGGCTCGCGCACCTCGCCGATCTCGCTCTGCGAGAGGAGCCACAGGTCGAAGGCGATCTTGCCGAGCACGGTGGCAAGCTCGGCGATCGAGTTGAGATGCTGCGCGCGCCGACAGAGCGGCAGGATCTGCGTCGCGATGTCCGCGACCTTGAGATCGAGCTCGGTCGCCACGTCCTCCTCGATCCCGGGACCGAAGGTTCCGTACATGCCCACGGCACCCGAGAGCTTCATGACCGCGACTTCCTCGGCCGAGGCCTTGAGACGATCGCGGGCGCGCTCGACCATCTCGTACCAGTCGAGGCAGCGTTTGCCGAACGTGACGGGCTGCGCCCACTGACCGTGCGTGCGGCCGATCATGAGCGTCCCGCGATGCTTCACGGCCAGCGCCTTGAGCGCCTCGAGCACGCGGTCGATGCCGTTGTCGATCACCTCGTCCGCCTCGCGGAAGAGGAGCGCCATGGCCGGCTCCTCGGTGTCGTAGCTCGTCATCCCTGCGTGGAACTCGTGGTCCCACTTGTGCGGATGGCCGAGCGCGAGCGTATTCTCGATGCTCTGCCCGTCGTGGGCGGTCGCCGCGTGGATCATCTGACTTCGCATGATCTCGACGAAGGCGTTGAGATCGTGGCCGATCTCTTTCTCGCGGCTGTTGATCGCCTCGGCGACGTACGAGTCGATGAACGTCGTCTTCGCGATCCCCTCGGCCGTGCCGGGCGGGATCTCGCCGCGCCGCTCGCGCACGCGCAGGACGGCAAGCTCGACCTCGAGCCACTTCGCGAACTTGTTCTCGTCCGTCCAGACGCGAGCCATCTCCGGACTCGAATATCTCGGAATCAAATGAACACCCTCCTTCTCCGACGTCATGCCGGATGAACGAAGCCTCGCAGATTTGACCGAAAAGATCAAGACAAACGCCCCGCGTTTGGCGAGGCGTTTTCATGGTGCGGGAGGATGGAATCGAACCATCGACCGGGCGTGTATAAGACGCCTGCTCTAACCAACTGAGCTACTCCCGCAAGCGTCTGGAAGATACGTTTCTCCGACGGACGTGTCAAAAGGCGAAAGATCGTTTATGCTGCCGCCATGGAACCCAAAACCTGGAAGATCGGGCCGGAACAAGAGGGCGATCGCCTCGATCTGTTTCTCACCGCCGAGATGCCGGATCGATCGCGCTCGGCGATCCAAAAACTGATCAAAACCGAACATGTCACGGTCAACGGCAAACCCGCGACCGTGCATCGCTTTCTGAAGGAAGGCGACGAGGTGCTTTGGGACGGACGGGAAGCGCAGCGCATAGAGCGTCACGCGAAACCTCAAGCCCTACGCCCTGCGTCCTACGCCCTGCGCGACCTGATCGTCGAAGCCTCCCCCGATTGGATCGTGCTCGATAAGCCGGCCGGACTTCTTGTCCATCCCGACGCGAAGACAAAAGAAGGAACACTGGTCGATATCCTTCTCGCCGACGAGCCCGCCATGGCCAAGATCGGTGAGGATCCGCAACGTCCGGGCATCGTCCATCGCCTCGACCGCGAAGTCAGCGGATTGATGGTCGTCGCGAAGACGCAAGATACGTTCGACGAGCTCAAGCGCCAATTCGCCTCGCGCGAAGTGCGCAAGAAATACCTTGCGCTGTGCCACGGCTCGCTTCCCGAGGAAGAGGGCGACATCAAGTTCCGCATCGCGCGCTCGACGACGCAACCGCGCATGGCCGCGCGACCGGCCCACGAGGAGGAAGGGAAGGCGGCCTGGACGCATTATCGCGTGAAGGAACGGTTCAAGGGCGCGACGCTGGTCGAATTGGAGATCCTCTCCGGACGCACGCATCAAATCCGCGCGCACCTGCACGCGAAGCAATGTCCGGTGATGGGCGATGCGCTCTACGCGATCAAAAAAACCGAGCGCAACGTCAAGGCGCCGCGGCTCATGCTCCAAAGCGTCGAGCTGGAGTTCACCGACCCGACGACAGGCGATCGGAAACACTTCGATCTCGCGCCGGTGCCGGAATTCGAAACGTTGTCGGAGGAATTTAGAACCAGCTGACTATGATCATCACCATTTCCGGCGTGCCGGGTTCCGGTAAAACCTCGGCGGGGAAGATCGTTGCCGAACGGCTTGGCATGCGCTTTTATTCGATCGGCGGATTGCGCGCCAGGATGGCCGAGGAGCGCGGCATTACGATCGACGAGCTCAACGCGATCGGCGAGAAAGATCACACCACGGACACCGACGTGGATGCCTACCAGAAACGGCTCGGCGAAACCGAGGACCATGTCATGATCGAAGGGCGTCTATCGTGGCATTTTATCCCACGCTCGTTCAAAATCTTTCTTGATTGCGATCCCGACGAGGCCGCACGGCGTATTTATCTCGCAAAACAAAGCGGCGAACGAAGCGACGAAGGGGACTACATGAGCGCGGAAGATGCGCGCAGAAAACTGGACGAGCGCATGGCCTCGGATACACGACGCTACCGCGCGATTTACGACGTAGATTACCAGGATCCGAGCCACTACGATCTTGTCATCGACACGACCGGTCTCGACGGACCGGAGGCAACGGCCGAGGCCATCCTCGCCGGACTGAAAACGCGCGGGCTCGCGTGAGCGGTCCGTCTCGGATACACTTGGAGGCGATATGCGAAAACAGCTTTCAGGTTTCAGCTTTCAGGTTTCAGCTTTGCTCCTAGCTACGAGCTACTTGCTACTTGCTGTCCCAACACAGGCACAAAGCGGAGCGCAAACGGTCAACTTTGCCGCCTCGACGTTTTCCACGAGCAAATCCGTGGTGCGCGCGGACGGCATCGACAACGCCGTGGTCAGCGTCACGATCAAAAACGATTTCTTCGGCCCGATGGAGGGCGCGAACGTGGAGCTGCGGTCCAGCCGCGGGGACCAGGACGAGATCGTGATCCAAAATAACGTCACGAACTCGTTCGGACGTGCAAGCTTCCTTGTCCGTTCGCTGCGCAACGGCACCTCGACGTTCACGGCGATCGTCAATGGCCAGACATTCCCGAAAACCGTGGATGTCCTGTTCGATCAAGGTCTCGCGCTGCAGCTCCCCGTCGGCGCGCTGATCAAGATCCCGGATGATAACGACGTGGATACGCTCAACGACACGGCCGTGTATTACTATGCCTCCAACGGCAAACGTTACGTATTCCCGAACGAAAAAACCTACTTCACGTGGTATCCGGATTTTTCACAGGTCCGCATCATCCCCATCGACCAGATGGCGCTCATTCCCATCGGCGGCAACATCACGTATCGCCCCGCCTCGCGGCTCGTGAAGTTCCAGACCGATCCGAAAGTGTACCTTCCGACGAAGGGCGGCACCCTGCGCTGGGCCAAGACCGAGGAGATCGTCCGCACATGGTTCGGAAGCCAGTGGAACACGTTTATCGACGACATCTCCGAGGCGTTTTACGTGAACTACACCTTCGGCACGCCGATCGAAGGGCCGTATGATGTCTCGCTCCAGGTGATCGCGGACACGGCGCGGACAGTGAACGAGAATCTGGGGTTGGGGCAGCCATACTAGCGTAGAGCTAACCCGTAGGACATAACGAAAAACAAAGCTCGGGGGTGTCCCGAGCCTTGTTCGATACCTGACGTTACGCCCTATGCTCTACGCGTTGCGCAACTTCACGACCTTCTCCTCGCGCAGACGCTTCTTGGAGCTGCGGACGAAACCGATGTGCTTACGGCGCGTCTTGATCTTCTTCACGATCTCGATCTTGGCGATGATGGGCGACGCCAGCGGATAGATGCGCTCGATGCCGATACCGCCGGATACCTTGCGCACGGTCATGGTTTTCGAGACGCCGGAGCCGCCGACCTTCAACACCAAACCCTCGAACACCTGGATACGTTCCTTCTCCTCTCCTTTGGTGTTCACGTCTTGGATTTTCTGGTGGACGCGGATCGTCATGCCGGTTTCCACCTGCGAGGGCTCGATGGTGGCCGGGAATTGCGTGATTTCGGGCATATCGGAATGGGCCAAAGGTTAGAGGAAAACGCGGACTACGTCAATACCTCCTTCAAATACCTCCCCGTCCAGCTCTTCTTGTTCTTCGCGATGTCCTCCGGACGGCCCTCGGCCACGACCATGCCGCCTTTGTGGCCGCCTTCCGGACCCATGTCGATCACATGGTCGGCCATGCGGATCACGTCGAGGTTATGCTCGATCACCAGCACGGTATTCCCCTTGTCCACGAGCGCATTCAACACGCCCATCAATCGCTTGATGTCCTCGAAGTGCAGGCCGGTGGTCGGTTCGTCGAGGATGTACAACGTGCGGCCGGTGGCGCGCCGTGACAGCTCGGTGGCGAGCTTCACGCGCTGTGCCTCGCCGCCCGAGAGCGTCGTTGCCGGCTGACCGAGCCGCACGTATCCGAGACCGACCTCGTGCAGGACGGAGAGCTTGTCGTAAATGAGCGGCTGGTCCGCGAAGAACCGGCGCGCCTCCTCGACCGTCATGTCGAGCACGTCGGCGATATGCTTGCCGCGATACGCGACCTCGAGCGCTTCGGCGTTATACCGTTTGCCGTTGCATTCGTGGCACTCGACGTACACGTCGGGCAAGAACTGCATGGCGATTTGCACGTAGCCGTCGCCCGAGCACGCCTCGCACCTGCCGCCGCCTTTCACGTTGAACGAGAACTTGCCCGCATCAAAGCCGCGCGTCTTCGCTTCCGGAATCTCGGTGAAGAGATCGCGGATGGCGGTGAAGACGCCGGTGTACGTGGCGGGATTCGAGCGCGGCGTGCGGCCGATCGGCGACTGGTCCACGGACACGACTTTGTCGACATGCTCGATGCCATCGATGCGCTTGTGCGCGCCGATCGGATCCTTGGCGCCGTAAAAATGGCTGGAGAGCGCGCGGCCGAGGATGTCGAGGACGAGCGTGGACTTGCCCGAGCCCGAGACGCCCGTCACGCAGACGAGCTGGCCGAGCGGGATCTTCACGTCCACGTTCTTCAAATTGAACGCGCTTGCGCCGCGCACGGTCATGCCTTTGCCGCTCCCCTTGCGGCGCGTCTTGGGCGCCTCGAGACATTTCTTGCCGCACAGATACAGCGCGGTCTCGGACTCCTTGTTTTTCTTGATGTCGGCCAGCGTTCCCTGCGCGACGATTTCCCCGCCGTATTCGCCCGCGCCCGGACCGACGTCCACGATATGGTCGGCCGCGCGCATCACCGCCTCGTCATGCTCGACGACGATCACGGTATT
>CAYPUF010000008.1:9370-24357 GCA_964413995.1 uncultured Gammaproteobacteria bacterium | reverse complement strand
TCCGAGCATTGGGAGGAGGTGGCTGGCAGTCTCTCTCCCGCGGAAAGAGAGTTGAGGATGAGTCTGGCCTACCTCATGGCTCTCCATCGCTTCGGCGGTCGCGAGCACTTCAACTCCCGAACCTCCCCCTATCTCACCTCGTCACTCTGAGCCGCTTTCGGCTCCTTTTTTTAGTTTATGCAAAACCTTCTTTCGTATAAAAAACCCGAGTGTTTACTCGGGTAGCTTGGCCTCACGCAGCTCGGCGGCCAGCGTGATCGCGCGCTGGCGCATCGGCTTGGTGACGCGATCGGCCGCGCACTCGACGTAAAGCCGGACGCTGGACCGCTCGTCGTCGCGCAGTCGTCCGTTCTGGCTGATGTCCCATCGAACCCTCCGGTCAGGAGTGAAAGTTACCGATCCGTATTTAGGACGGAGAGGCGCGCCGGGTCAAGGGTTGATTTTTACGCGGACGTATGTAGGATGCGAATACGCATTTCGTTGGTTAAAGAAGGGAGGACGAGGTGCCCCGCACGTTGAACGCGCTGATCCGTGAGATGAAACGCCTGACGAAGGGCATGCCCGACGCCTGGAAGCTCGCGCGGCGCTTCGAGGCGCGTGCCCTGGCTGTGGACTGGGATCCCGAGATCCCGTTCGATCCGGATGCCGGTTTCCACCTCGAGGCGGAACCGGCGTCCGGAGAAGCGCCGATCGTTGTCATGCTGCTACCGGAAGACGCGGAGGCGCCGGCGGACGACGCGCTCGTCTGGTCGCGCATCATCGAGTACGGCGAAGAGGAAACGCACGCGCTGTTTGTCGCGGCGGCGCCTTGCCACGCCGACTGGCTGGCGCTCAAGGCGCTACACGAATACGGGACGGTCGAGCTCCAGGAGCTGGTCTGGAGCCTCGCCTACCAGATCGCCCGCTCGCGGAACATGCCGCTGCTCGGCCTGGACTACCAGCTTCAGGCAAGCGTGGACCATCTCCACGAATATCACGAGGCCCTGATCGGCCGGCTGATCGACCGCGCGCTACGAGGCGCCGTCACCGCGCGCGTGAAAACCCTCAAACGCGCGACGCCCGCCTTTGTCCACGACGACGAGGAGCTGGCCGAGGCGCTGGTCAACGACATGCGCAAGCTGTTGCCGCGCGCCTGGCCGAAGGCGGCAAATCGCGAGGAGCGTTACGCAAGATACGACCTCATGAAATGCGCCGCCCGCGGACTGCTCTACCAGTCCGTCCGCGATGGAAAACTTCCGCAATGACCGCCGTTCCCGTCCGCTCCGCAGACGGTCGAAGGCGGTTTTTTACTCCTCGTCAGATCCTAGTCCAAGCAAACGCCGCCGCTTTTTCCGTTTCGATTTCGGCTCCTCCCGTCCGCGTCCGAGAAACCCGGCGATGGTCTCCCCCACGTTCATGACCACGTCGAGGTATCCGGCCAGGGCCGAAGCCTTTTCGATCACATCATCGACGAACGCCTCGACCATGTCGACTTTTTCCTGGATTTCTTCCAACAGGCCGTTCGCACGGCGCATGAATCGGGCCGTTTCGTATAACGCCCAGCACAAAAATCCGGTAACCCAGAGCAAGCAAATCGTGCCGACGATATACAAGAGACCCTGTGGATCAATGTACATACAACGATAGTATAGCAAAACTTGGTCCTTGAACCTAGAACCGTGCTTCCTTATCCCCTTATTCCCTCACGCTCGCATCGAATTTCGCCGAAACATCGGCGATCACGCGCTTCAAAGCCGCGTCTACGTCCCCCGCTTCCAGTGTCCGGTCGTCCGCGCCTATTTCGAGATGGAACGCGATCGATTTTTTCCCGGACTCCATCCCCTTGCCGGCGTACGTATCGAACCACTCGACGGAGCGGACCAGCGGGTCGGCTTCGCGCAGCACGCGCGTGACGTCCTGGACCTCGACGTCGTGGGCGACGACGAGCGCGAGATCGCGCTTCGACGTCGGGTAGGTCGGGATTGGCGTGTACGGACGCGCACCCGTGGCGGCATGGAATACTTCGCCGAGCGGCATGTCGATGAGGGCAAGCCTTCCCTCGATCCCCGCGTTCGTCGCGAGCGACGGATGCCATTCGCCGACCGTGGCGAGGAGATGCGTTCCTTTCCACGCCTGCGCCGTGCGTCCCGGATGCCAGAAGGCGTCGTTTTCAAGGCGTTTCCATGTCACATCCTGGATTCCCAATGCACGCAACAGGTGTTCGACAAACCCTTTCGCCTCGCGCCACGCGGTGGCATCTCCAAGGACGGCCGCCCCCAGCTCCAATCGCTCCTCCGGCAATTCCTTCCAGCCTTTCTCCGTCGGATAATAGACGTTTTGCACCTCGAACAGCTTTTGCGTACGGAAGCGGTCCTGGTTTTGCAGGACCACGTCGATGATCGACGGCAACAGGCTCGTTCGCATGTACTCGAAATCTGACGACAGCGGATTTTGGACCCGCAGCAGCGGCTTTGGATCATATCCGACCCGCTCGAGCATGGCGCCGGATACGAATGAGTAGGTGTACGTTTCGGTGAAGCCTGCGCCTTTGGCAAGCGTACGGACGAGATCCTCCAACGCGAGTTCGTGCGAGGGCGGTCGGGACGTCATTCCCGCCGGAAACACCGCGGGCAGGTTCGCGTATCCGTACGCGCGCGCGATTTCCTCGACGAGATCGCGTCCGCCCTCGATATCATGGTCGCGCCACCAGGGAACCGTAGCCGTGAGTAGGGGCAAAGCGCGCTTTGCCCCTACCTTCACGACGAAGCCGAGGCGTTTCAAGGTATCCACGCATTCTTTCGGTTTCACTTCCACGCCGATGAGTTCGTTGATCTTCTCAAATGTGATCGAGTACTTCGCGGGCTTGTACGGTTTGGCGCGCACGTCCGCCGGCGCCCCGGCGACGGTTCCGCCGCACAGTTCAAGACACAGCTCGATCGCGCGCGCGAGCGCATCCGGCGGCGCCTCGGTCGAAAGCACTTTCTCGAAACGTAGCTGCGAGTCGGAATACAGGTTAAGCGCGCGCGCCGTTTTGCGCACGGACACCGGATCGAAGGTCGCGGCTTCGAAGATCACGGAGCGCGTATCACCTGTCGCCGCGGCGGCCTCGCCGCCCATCACGCCCGCGACCGCCTGCGGCGTCTTCGCGTCCGCGATCACGAGCATCGTGTCATCGAGTTTGTAGGTTTTTCCGTCCAACGCTTTGAACGATTCCCCCTTCGTCGCCTTGCGTACGACCAGACCCACCTCACCCCCGCCCCTCTCCCCGCCCGCAACGCTTCGCTTAGCGAGGCGGGCGGGCTTCGTAAGAAGAGGGGTGAGCTTGTCCGCGTCAAACGCATGCATCGGCTGGCCGAGCTCGAGCATCACGAAGTTCGTGATGTCGACGAGTTTGTTGATCGGCCGCAAACCGGCGGATATGAGGCGGCGTTTCATCCACCACGGCGATTCGCCGTTCGTCACGCCCTCGATCTTCACGGCCATGTACCGGGGACATGATTTTTTGTCCGTGACGGTAACCCGCAGGGGGAAGGCGCGCCTTGCCCCTGCCACATGGGATAATGTCGCCGGTTTCCACGTCATCTTCTTTTTCAAAATCGCCGCCGCCTCTCGCGCAAGCCCGACCATCGAAAACGCGTCCGGTCGGTTCGTGGTCACCTCGATATCCATCACCGTGTCGCCGTTCAAGCCGAGTACGTCGGCCAGCGGCGTACCTGGTTTCATTTTCAATCCGGGCAAGGCAACGCCAAGATCCAGGATCTCCCGTTCGCCATGCGGGAACGCGTCGAACAATCCGATCTCGTTCGCCGCGCAAATCATGCCTTCGCTTTTGACGCCGCGAATCTCGGCGGGCTTGAGCTCGATCGGCTCCCCTTCTCCGTGCCAACGCACCATCGCGCCCTCTTTGGCCACGGCCACCCATTGCCCCTCTTTGAGGTTCGAGCCTCCGCACACGATGGTCACGGGGTGTTTCAAACCGATGTCCGTCACCGCCAGCCGGAGTTTGTCCGCGTTCGGATGCGGCTTCACTTCCAACACGCGGCCGAGCACGACGCGATCCAGGCCCGCGCCTTGCGGATACAGCCGTTCGATGCCCGGTCCCGAGAGCGATACGCGTGCGGCAAAGTCCTCGGCCGTCATGGTGCCGAGATCGACGTACTGTTTGAGCCAGTCGTAGGAGGCGAGGATGTTCATATCAGGTGGCGGATGAGGAGAGATTGATGGCGCGGATCGCGACCGATCCGACGGAAGCGAACGCGGTCAGAAAGCACAGGATGAGGAGCGCGCGCTGCAGGCCGGCCCAGGCCGATCTGCGGTCCGCGACGACCGAGAGCCAGTTGCCCTCCGGCGATTCCGGACCGATCGTGACGGTGTTCAGGCCGGACAGCGAGGCGACGAGACGAAAGAGGATATAGCCTCCCGTGAAGGCGAAAAAACCCATTTGCGCGTTGTACCAGAAGCGGCCGAGATCCGTCGCCATGAGATCTTGCGCGACGAAGAACATCCACTCGTGAAAAAAGAAGGCGAGGAAACCGAGTCCCAACAGGCCTTGCAGCGCGGTGAGCACGATCACGACAGGGTGCTTGTCCGCGGCTTTGTCCTGCCGCTTCATTTCGTCCATTGCGGTCTTTTTGAGCTCCTGCATCGTCTGTTCCGGCGCCGTGCCGCGCGCTTGCGCCTGCTTGAGCGTGTCGATCGCACGCTTGACATGGTTGCCGGCGGCCCAGGCGCGCACCAACCCGTTCGCCAGCCCGACGATGATGAAGGCGGCGGCGAAAAACGCGATCGGCTCGAACGGGAACGGCGGCATATTTTTAGAATTGCTGCAGGAATCGAAGATCGCTCTTGTACAACGTGCGAATATCGTCGAGCGTCAGCCCTTCTTTCATCATATAATTACGTTCAACGCCCCAGCCGAACGCCAGGCCGGAATAGGTTTCCGGGTCGATCTTTGCGGCTTTGAGGACATTCGGATGCAGCATGCCGCAGCCGCCGATTTCGACCCAGCCGTTCTTGCACGATCGACACTTTTCGCCGTTGATCTTCCCTGTTCCGCCACAGATGCCGCAGGAGACGTCCATTTCAAACGACGGTTCGGTGAAACGGAAATGGAACGGGCGGATACGAACGTTGCGATCGGCGCCGAAAAAGTTTTTGACAAAGTAATCCAAGATACCGAGCAGGTGCGTGAGGTTTACGCCCTTGTCCACGTAGACGCCGTCGAACTGGTGGAACATCGGCACATGCGTCACGTCGATCTGGCGGCGGTACGTCTTCGCGATATTGATCGCGCGAATACTGTCCCCCGTTTTGAGCGCGGGGGCCATCTCCTCGAGCAGGCGCGCCGTGCCGCTCGTCGCATGCGGCGTGAGGATCATTCTGCCCTTCTTCGGATGCGCGGGCGCATCCAGAAAAAACGTCTCCCATTCATCACGCGCCGGATGATCCGGCGGCATGTTGAGATGTTCGAACGCGTACAGGTCCCACTCGACTTCGGGATAGCGGACGCGCACGAACCCCGCCCGCGCAAAAATCGCCTCGATATCGCGGATCGCCTGTGTCACGAGATGCAGATGTCCCTGCGGTGGCGCGATGCCCGGCTCGGTCACGTCCTCGCGTTCGCGTTGCAGCGCTGAAGAAACCGCCGCGCCGCGCAATGCATCACGCCGCTGGATGATGTCGCGTTCCAGCGCGAGCTTGATCTCGTTCGCGAGCGTACCGATCACCGGCCGTTCACCCGCCGGCACGTCTGCAAGGTTCTTCAGGAGCGCGGTCAGCTCCCCTTTCCTTCCCAAGTAGCGCACTTCCAACGCCTCCAAAGCCTCCAATGTCTCGGCGTGTTTGATGGCTTCCCGCGCTTTGTTCGAAAGCGCCGTCAGGTTTGCTTTCAGATCCATAGTGGATAGTTTACAGATGACAGATGACAGATGACAGATGACAGTTAACAGTCTCTCTCATCCGCCGAAAAGGCCCAGGAGTCCCTGCCAGATCGTTGCGCCATACCTGCGCAAATCCTGGATCGTGACAAGCAGGACGATCAACATGAGGGTAATGAAGCCGATTTGGTGGACGATGGCCTCGGTGCGGACGTTGTTTTTCTTGCGGCGGACGCCTTCGAGCACAACGAACACCGCGCGTCCTCCGTCGAGCGCCGGAATGGGGAGGAAGTTGATGACAGCAAGATTCAGCGAGAGGATGGCGGCGAATTGCGCCGCGGCCCAGACGCCCTGTTGGACGATGCCGCCGGTCATCACCGCGATCCCGACCGGACCCGAGAGCTCTGCCGAAGCCTCGCCGTTAAACAATCCGAGGATGAGCTGGCCGAAGCCGGAGACGATCATCCACGTGTAACGCGCGGTGAGCGCGACGCCTTCGCCCACCGCGAGCCAGATGGGAAACCGGACCGTTCCCGTATCGGCGATGGCGATGCCAAGCGCGGCACGGTCCAGTTGTTCAAGAAATTCGGGACGTGCCTTGATCTCAATCTGCGCCGTTCCCCGTTCAACGACGAGCGCGATCTCCGTATCTTCGGTGCTTCGCGCGCCAAGTTCCGTCCGCGCGACTTCGGCGCTTCGGATTTCGATCCCGTCGATCGTGAGGAGTTCATCGCCTGGTTTGAGGCCCGCCTTTTCCGCCGCCGTTCCCGCGACGACGTCCATGATTTGGATTTTTTGGTCCGTCACGACGGCTTGCGCCGGCAATCCGTCCAGGACGGCCGGCACGCCGACCGTGAAGCCGATCGAAAACACGGCGGCGGCGAAGATCCAGTTCATGGTGACGCCCGCGGCAAGGATCGCGAATTTCTGCCAGCCGTTTTTCGCGAGCAGCGAATCCGCATCCTGCGCGTCCTCGGGCATCTCCCCTTTCAGGCGCACGAATCCGCCGAGCGGCAGCCAGTTGAGCGACCAGACGGTGTTGCGGTACCGCGCGCGGTCCGTGCGGCCGACGCGTTTCCATTTCCCGTCATCCCTGACGAAACCGACCGTGCGCGGCGGAAACCCGAATCCGAACTCGTCCGCCTTCACGCCAAACAGGCGCGCGACCATGAAGTGCCCGAGCTCGTGCAACAGCACCAAACCGCTCAAGATGACGAGAAACGCGATCACGGAGAACATGCCGCGTATCTTGCAGGATTTTGGGCTTACTGTAAAGCCGAAATCAAACGATCAAAGGCCCACGGTTTCAGCGCATTCGTCGCATGATCATACGCCGCGTCCGTCGAATCGAGTGCGTCGCCGAGTCGTGCCTTGAGCGCCTTCACATCAAACGAGTGCGAGACAAGCGCGTCGATGCGCGTCGCTCCTGCCTTGCGCAAAGCATCGGCCGCGGCGCGGAGCGTTCCGCCGGTGTCGGTCATGTCGTCCACGATCAGGATGCGTTTGCCTTTTACGTCGGCGCGTGCCGGGAGCGTCGCTTTCTTCGCGCCGGAAGCCATCCGCCTTTTTTCGATGACGATGAATGGGACACGAGCTCGTTTGGCATACGCTTTCGCGCGTGCCGTTGCGCCGCGATCCGGCGCGACGATCACCTCCGGCGCGGCCGCGAGCGTTTCCGGAAACGCGAGCGCGCTTTCAAGCGCGCCATCAAACGCTTTCACGAACCGCTCGCTATGTGCGTCGAGCGTCACGATCCGGTCATACGCGCCGCCGAGCAGGTACCCGACGACGCGTCCGGCCGGCGTCTCCCCCGGCCACGCGACGTGGTCCTGCCGGCCGTATCCGATCCACGGCGCGAATAGCTCGACGCGTTTGGCGCCGTTCGCGCGCAACCCCTCCGCCAGGCTCGCGACCGCGAGCGGATCTCCCGCATCCTCGCGTACGTCCGCGACCACGAGGACGCGCCGGCCCGGCGGCGCGGGCACCGCCAATCTCAATTCCCCTGACGGATACCGCTCGCGCTTCACGATGCTCACCGGCGCCTTCACGCGTTTCGCGACGCGTCTTGCAAGCGCGGCATATGCGGAGAGCGTAATAATACGATCAAATCTTCGGGCCATAGCGTTTCATAAGGGCAAGGACTTCGTCGTCCTCGGTTTGATCGAACACATTATATTGTCCGCCGACGGCGAAATACAATCGCGGTGCGGTCAGCGCGATCACTTCGTCCGCTTCTTTCTTTAATGCTTCGATTGAATCATGCGCGCCATGCGGGACCGCGATCACGATTTTGTCCGCGTGCTGGTGTTTCGCCGCGGCGATCGCGGCGCGCATCGTGTATCCCGTGGCGAGGCCGTCATCCACGATAAGCGCCGTTTTTCCCGTCAGATCGGGAAGCGGACGGCCGCTCCGGTACGTCTCGGCGCGCCGCTTTGCTTCCGCGCGCTCGCGCTCCACGATGCGTTCCACCGCCGCCCGGTCATGCGCTTCGCGCTCCGCCTCGTTCCAGATGATCTCCCCCGTCTCCGCGAGCGCGCCCAAGGCGTATTCCTCGTTTTCCGGCGCGCCGATCTTGCGTGTGACGATCAGGTCGAGCGGCATCCCGAGCGCGGCCGCGATTTCCGCGCCGACCACCGCGCCTCCGCGCGGCAACGCGAAGAGCATCACATCCTTGCGGCCTTTGAATTCCGCAAGACGTTTCGCCAGTTTTCGTCCCGCATCGCGTCGATCCGCGAATCTCATGCAGGAAGTATATACTCCGGATGACGTTCGAGGTACCGCGCGAGAGACTCCGCCACAATCGGCCCCTGATCGATCACCGGCACCGGCCTCGACAATGCGCGTTCGATCTCGGTCTTGAGATACGGAAAATGCGTACACCCAAGTAACGCGGCATCCATGTCTGGCGCTTCCCGTTCGAGCGTCGCAACCTCCCGTTTTACGTCCTCGATGGCATCCTGGCTCTCCGCTCTCTCCTCTTCGACGAACCGCACCCAATGAGGACAGGCGTGGCTTGTGACCTTCACGTCCGGATTCAATTTCGCAAACTCGGCCTCATAGGCGCCGCTGCGTTTCGTCGCGTTCGTAGAAAGAATGCCGATGGATCGATACCCGCGCGACGAAAGTTCCTCGGCCGTCGGCCGGATGATGCCGAGCGCGTTGCGTCCGGGATACGCGGAAAGCCTCCGTTGCTGGATCTCACGCAAGGCGTTGGCGCTGGCGGTATTGCATGCGATAATCACGAGTCGGCAGCCTTGCGCAAACAGCGTCTCACACCCGGCCCACGTCAGCTCGAGGATTTCCTCCCGCGGCCGGTTGCCGTACGGCGCATGCGCGCGATCATCGACATATCGCGTCTCCAGACCGGGCAGACGCCGGCGGACCGCCTCCAGGATTGTCCGTCCGCCGATGCCGGAATCGAAGAAGCCGATCATAGCGAGTGGCGAATAACGAGTGGCGAATAACGAATCTGTCGTTGCGAGCGGAGCGAAGCAATCTCATCCGATGGGATTGCTTCGTCACTTCGTTCCTCGCAACGACGGGTCATGCGGCGATCAAGGCCGATAATTCCGCCACTTTTTCGTTCATGGTCGTTTCATCTTTTGCCTCCAGATTCAAGCGGATCAGTGGTTCCGTGTTCGACGCACGAAGATTGAACCACCAGTCGTCAAATTCGATCCGAATTCCGTCAATGTCCGTGCACCGTGTACCGTGCACCGTGTACCGTGATCTTATTTCTTCGATTTTTGCCTTCGGGTCTGCGACCGTGAAGTTGATCTCGCCGGAATGCGAATAGCGTCGTAACGGTTTCCAAAGTTCGGAAAGCGGCTTCCCTTCGCGCTGCAACATCCGGATGAGCAGCAGCATGGCAAGATCGCCCGATTCGCATCCCTTCAAATCCTGAAAATAGAAATGCATCGAGAGTTCGCCGGCAAACACCGCGCCCTCCTCGCGCATCTGCCGCTTGATGTAGGCGTGGCCCACCTTGCACATCTTCGCGGTACCTCCGGCCTCCTCGATCGCTTCCCGGACGCTCCAGGAAGAACGTACGTCGTACAACACGAGCCCGCCGGGCTTGTCTTTTAATATTTCTCGCGCGAAGAGCGCCGTGAGGATGTCGCCGGGGATCGGTTCTCCGTTCTCATCCACGAATCCGACACGGTCGCCGTCGCCGTCGAAGGCCGCGCCGAACTGCGCGCCGCTTTTCTTCACGTCCGCGATGAGATCGTCGAGCGTCTCGCGCTTCAGCGGATTCGCTTCGTGATTCGGAAACGTCCCGTCAAGCTGCCAGTACAGCTCGCGCACGTCCGCATGACGCAATTTCCGCGCCAATTTGGGGAGCACGTATCCGTCCATGCCGTTGCCGGCATCCGCGGAAATGCGCCAGCCCTCCCAGCCGGAGGCTGGTCCGCCTCTGGCGGAGAAATCATTTTGCAGACCAGACAGCTCCCACATCGCCTCGACGTATCGATCGAGCAGATCGGAATCTTCCGCAACGCTGCCGCGTGTGGCGGCGTCCGGCATCGGCACATCGCTCGTCGCGAGGTCGCGGATCTCTTCCATTCCCGATCCCGTTCCAACCGGCAGGTTGTCGCCGAGCGTGATCTTGAAGCCGTTATCATGCGCGGGATTGTGCGAAGCCGTCACCATCACGCCGAGATCGTACGCATTCGCCGTATCCGCCGCCTCCGCGATCGCGTAATTGAACATCGGCGTCGAGCAAAGCCCGATGCGCACGACGCCCACGCCTTGAGAACGCAAGCCGTCCACCAGCGCGTCCTCGAGCTCCGGCGACGTCCGCCGCATGTCATGCCCGACGACGGCGCGCTTGGGCGCGAACCGCGATGCGATTGCCTGACCGATGCGTCGGGCGTCGGCGGCGTCAAGGTCTTCGGGGGAGCGGCCACGGATGTCGTAGGCCTTGAAGATGCTGGGGTGCATAGAGAAGCTAGAATCTAGAAGATAGAAGCTCGGGAGAGGCTGGTCAATGGAAAAGTTGCAGGTTCCCCGGCGTTGGCTTACAGTAGTTATCGTGATCTTTTTCTCTTATTTAAGCCCATTATTCTAGCTTCTAGATTCTCCCACCTAATATGCAAATCGCTTGGATTCTCCTTGCCGTCGTCGTGGTGGTCGCCGCGTGGCTGATTTTCACCTACAACGGCCTGATCACGCTGAAAAATCGCGTGGATGAAGCCTGGTCCGATATCGACGTCCAGCTGAAACGCCGATACGACCTCATTCCGAACCTCGTCGCGACCGTGAAGGGCTATGCGACGCATGAGGCCGGCACGCTGGAAAAAGTCACGCAAGCGCGCACGGCGGCCATGGCCGCACAGGGGCCGCATGACAAGGCCGTGGCCGAGAACATGCTTTCGAACACCTTGAAGTCCATCTTCGCGCTCGCGGAAGCGTATCCGGACCTCAAGGCGAACCAGAACTTCCTCAAACTGCAGGACGAGCTGTCCGACACGGAAAACAAGGTGCAGGCATCGCGCCGCTTCTACAACGGCAACGTGCGCGACTTCAACACCAAGCTGCAGGTCTTCCCGACCAACATGATCGCCAACATGCTCGGCTTCGTGAAGCGCGAATTCTTCGAGATCGGCAACGAGGCGGAACGCGAAGCACCGAAAGTGCAGTTTTAAGTTGACAGATAACAGTTCACAGTTGATCTGAAACATTCTGCTAACGGTAAACTGTGAACTGTTCACTCGCCCATGTATTCCCACATCGATTCCAACAAGCGGAAGACGTGGCTTCTGATCGTCTTGTTCGTCGGCGTGCTTGCGGCGGCAGGATACGTCTATGGTCAGATCAGCGGCACAGGCGAGGCCGGACTCGTGTTTGCGCTCATCCTGTCGCTGGGCATGACGCTGTTCTCGTGGTTCTACGGCGACAAGGTCGTGCTCTTCACGACCGGCGCGCGCGAGATCAAGGCGCGGGACGAGTTCCCCTATCTGTGGAACATCGTCGAGAACCTCGCCATCACGTCCGGATTGCCGATGCCGAGGCTGTACGTGATCGATGATCCCGCGCCGAACGCGTTCGCGACGGGCCGGAGTCCGCAAAAGGCCTCGGTGGCGTTTACATCCGGATTGATCGAGATCCTGGAAAACGAAGAACTGGAAGGCGTGGCCGCGCACGAGCTGTCGCATGTGAAGAATCTCGATAGCCGGTACATGCTCCTCGTCGCGGTGCTCGTCGGTACGCTCACGCTCATGGGCGACATCTTCTTCCGCTTCGGCTTCGGCCGCAGCCGTCGCGACGCTCATCCCGCGTTCATCCTCATCGGCATCGTGTTCCTGATCGTCTCCCCGCTCATCGGCGAGCTGATCAAGCTGGCTGTCAGCCGGAGCCGGGAATTTCTCGCGGATGCTTCCGGATCGCTCATGACCCGCTATCCCGAAGGTCTGGCCCGCGCGCTGGAGAAAATTTCCGCGCATGGCGGCCGCATGCAAACGGCATCGAACGCGACGGCGCATCTGTTCATCGCCAATCCGTTCGGACCGGGCAAGAGCTGGAGCCGATTCTTCTCGACGCACCCGCCCGTCGAAGAACGTGTGAAGCGTTTGCGCGGTATGCTCGATGGCCGTTGATCGTGACTGGAAACTGATCACTGTCAACTGTAAACTTCCCAAATGATCCTCCCCGACCTCCTCGACCGCTTCACGGTCCATCTCAAGGACGCCCTGCAAAACGCGCTGGCGTTTGCCGTGGGAAGCGGCCGCGACCGCATGGAGCCGGGCGATGTGATCGTGGGGCTGCTTTCCGGACGCGGGTCGATCGCGTCGGAGGTGTTTTTGAAGGCGAACGTACGCGAGGAGGAAGCCAAGCGGCGCTTCCGCGGAGTCCCGACGCCGCATGAGCCGGGCGCGCCCGTCGCGCCGGACTTGTCGCCGGCGGTGAAGCGCATTCTCGAAAAGGCCGTCCTGCTCGCCCATGTCCATGAGCAAAAATACGTCGGCACCGAGCATTTGCTGTACGCGATCTTGGAATCCGAAGTCCCGGACGTGCATGATTTCCTCGCCGAATCCGGCATGCATCTCGGTTTCGCGAAAGAGCAGCTGCTCGGCGTATTGCGTTCGACGAGCCGGTTTCCCGAACTCGGCGACGCGGCCGCGGATGCCCCGTCCGGCGAGGACGCGGCGGCGCCGACGTCACCGCTGGGCCAGCCGTCCCTCCAGGTCCCGGACCTGCGCGGCCGCTCGGCGCGCGAAAAAAAGCCGCGCGCGCTCGAGATATTCGCGCGCGAACTCACGTCCCCCGCGCTCGTCGCAGCGCTCGATCCCGTGATCGGCCGCGAGGCGGAAACGGACCGCCTGATCGAGGTGCTCTGCCGCCGCACGAAGAACAACCCGATCCTTCTCGGTGAACCGGGGACGGGAAAAACGGCCGTCGTCGAGGGGCTGGCGCAGCGCCTCGCGGCTGGCGACGTTCCGGATGCGTTGCACGGCAGACGGCTCTTCGCCGTGGATCTCGCGCTCATGGTCGCGGGCACGATGTACCGCGGCGAATTCGAGGCGCGCATCAAGCAGCTGGTCGATGAAGCGAAGGAAGATCCGAACGTGATTTTGTTCATCGACGAGATCCATAACCTCGTCGGCGCCGGATCCTCGTCCGGCTCGCTCGATGCGGCGAACATTCTCAAGCCCGCGCTCGCGCGCGGCGAGATCCGCTGTATCGGCGCGACGACGTGGAACGAGTTCAAGAAGCATATCGAGCCGGACGCCGCGCTCGAGCGCCGCTATCAGCCGGTGGAAATCCACGAGCCGGAACCGGAGCTCGTGTTGCGGATGCTCGAAGGCGTAAAAGCGAAGTACGAAGACCACCACGCCGTCACGTATGAAGATGCCGCGATCCAGTCTGCGGTGCGGCTCGCGCAACGCTATCTCACGGACCGTTTCTTTCCGGACAAGGCGATTGATGTCCTCGACGAGGCCGCGGCGTCCGTGAACGCGAGGCGCGTATCCGGCGAGGACATGGAGCGCATCCGCGCGCTCGACGTTGCGATCAACGCCATCCGCGAGGAAAAGGAGCGTGCCGTGCAGGAGCAGCAGCTCGAGCGCGCGTCCAAGGCGCAGGCCGACCTCGACCGGCTCGGGCGGGAGCGCGAGACGCTGGTCGAAGCGCTCAAGAAAAAGAAGGAGACCAAGCGGCTCGCCGTGACGGTCGAGGACGTCGCGCGCACGGTGTCGCGCCTGTCTCGCGTCTCGCTGTCCGATATCCTGCGTTCGGAGCGCGAGCAGCTCGTCGCGCTCGAGGAGCGTCTCGCGCGCGCGGTGCTCGGGCAGTCGGAAGCGGTGCGCGCCGTCTCGGAAACCGTGAAGCGCTCGCGTCTCGGTTTGTCCGACCCCAAACGTCCGCGCGCGAGTTTCCTGTTCGTCGGTCCGTCGGGCACGGGAAAGACGGAACTCGCAAAAGCCCTCGCAAAAGAGCTTTTCGGCCGCGAAGAAGCACTGGTGAAGCTCGATATGTCCGAATTCGCCGAAGGGCATTCCGTCTCGAAGCTGCTCGGTTCTCCCGCCGGATATGTCGGCTATCGCGAGGGCAACCGCCTCGCCGATACCATCCGCAAGCATCCGCATTCGGTGCTGCTCTTCGACGAGTTCGAAAAGGCGCATCATGACGTGCAGCACTTGCTCCTGCAGGCGCTGGAAGACGGGAAAATCACGGACGCGAACGGCCGCCATATCCCCTTCCGCCACGCCTATGTCGTACTGACGTCAAATGTCGGCGCGGAATATCTCACGCGGTCATCTCTTGGATTCTCCGCCGAAGGCGGATCAGCCTCTGGCTGGGATTCCCTCGTGAAGGAACAGCTGAACGAGCGGTTCCGGCCGGAATTGCTCAACCGCATCGATCGCGTCGTCGTGTTCCGCCCGCTGGAACACGAGTCGATGCGCGAGATCGTCCGGCGCGAGCTCGATGAAACGCTGAAACGGCTCGCCGAAGCGCAGGAAGTCGCGCTCTCCGTGGGCGACGACGTGCTGGATTGGCTGCTTTCGCGTGAACGCAAGGCCGAAGAAGGCGCCCGCGCCGCCCGGCATCTCGTGGAGCGGGAGATCGTGTCGCTGCTCGGCTCGTTCCTCCTCGAGCATCCGAAACGAAAAAAAGGGACGTTGACCGTGAGCA
>CAYPUF010000008.1:0-9270 GCA_964413995.1 uncultured Gammaproteobacteria bacterium | reverse complement strand
TCATGGCCGATGAGCCGCAGGCCGTTTCTGGCTCGGAGGAGGAGTCGAAAGAAACGGGCAAGAACGCAAAGGCGCCGGAACCGAAGTTCGGCCAAATTTTAAATATCGGAGGACAATTCTGGACCGTGCAGGAAGCCGGCGACGGAACCGTGACGGTCGCGAGAAAGGTCGGGGACGTATTCGAGACGCGGCGCCTTTCGCCGGAAGAATACGAGCGCGCCGTCGCCATTCCCCTTCCGGCCAATCTCGCGACGCAAAAACCGCCGAAAGGGATGGAGGTAGGATCATATTTTGGCGGCGAAGCGAAGGGCGCGATCACGGGCCGGGTGCTTGCGTATGATGCCGTAGCCGGCGACGTGCAGGTGGACAGTCCCGAGCGCGGCGTGACGACGACCTCCGTCGGCACGGGCGCCACGCTGCCGAGGCCGGGCGCGGCCCCGGTCCGGCCCGGACGCAAGCCGCAAGGCGGTTTGGTCGACCGCTGGGTGCGGCGGCAAGTATCCGATCTGTCTTACGGGACGATTCCTGCCGTGCGTGAGTCGTCCAAGGCCGCGCCGGCCGGATTAAAGGAAAAAAAGGAACGGGTAAAGAAGAAGGAGGAAGAAGAGGCCGAGGAAGAAGAGGTGCCGTCGAAGATCACGATCAAGATCGAGAAGCATGATGCCAAGAAAGACGATTTCCTGATCACGTTGCGCGATCCGGAAACGGGCGAGATCGAGCGCCGATGGGTGGACGGATCGTTCGCGCGGGCGAATTTGCGGCGCATCGTCAGTCGGACGGCGGACGAAACGCGTGAGGCCGCGGAACTGGTGCTGGAACCGTCGGAGTTGCGAGCGATCTCGCGCCATGTCAGTCCCCGGAGGGTTACTAAGGCGGACGAAGAGTCGCTGAAGAAAGGGGCCGGAGAGACCGGGAAAGCCGGCGCGCGCACAACGGCCCCGGCGGCCGCGGCTGTCGCCGTACCCGCGGCCCGCGCGGTTTCGCGCACCATTCCCGTCGGAACGCCGCCCGCGCCGGCCACGCCGTCCGTCAGGGTGTCACGGACGGTCCCGGTCGGGACCGCCCCGCCCGCTCCCTCGATCCGCGAAACGCGCGCCGGCCTCAAGGCGCAAATCGAACAAGCCAAGACCGCCCCGCCCGTCACGGCCGACATACGCGCAGGCGTCGCGATTCCTCCGCCTCCCGCGTCGCCCGCGGCCGCGGCGTTTGGCGCGGCGGGAGCGGTATTCGCGGCGCTTGGCGTGGAAGCAAAAGCGGACACGCAACGCGCGGCCGACCAGCACGCGCTTTACGCGCATGCGGCGCATGCCCTCGGAGTCGTGCAGGCCCGCGCCGGCGAGAAGCGGCGTTCGGTGCAGGACTTGCAGGCGCAGGCAGATGCCTTGCGGCAAGAAATCGCGGGACTGAACGCGCTCGCGGCCGCGCCGACGGCCGGCGCATTTCGCGCACCGGCCGATGTCGCGCCGCGCATCCAGGCCGCGTCGCAAGAACTCGGAGCCGTCCAAAACAAGCTCGCGATGGCGAGATACGGGCTGCAAACCGACGAGGCACAGGCGCAACAGCTCCGGATCGCGACGAACATGATGAAGAACCTTGCGCCGGAGATGCGGGAAGGCCGCGTACCGCAGGCGATCGTCGGTCTGGTGGCGCAAAGCATCCCGCCGGATGTTCCCCCGCCTCCCGCGCCGCGCGCTGCGGCACTTGTCGCCACCCTGCAGCCCGGCGCGGCGCCTTCCCCCGCCGCGGAAGCGCCGGCCGTGACGCCGGAAGTTGCCGCGCCGCGTTCATTCGCTCCGGCGCCCCCTTCGCGACCCGAGCGTCCCGCCGCCGGCGCGCCTCCGACATCGGCGCTGCCGGAACAGAAGCGCGCCCGACTCGCGCGCGCCGGCGTTCCGCTCCCCCAGGCTACGGCGGTCGCGCTTTCCGCCGGCCAGCAGGCGGACCGTGCCGCCGCGCTCGGATATCAGGAAGGCCTCGGCGCGCCGGACGCGCGCATGGCGGCCTTCGCGGCGGAAGGTGCGGGCGCCCGTCCCGTGATCGAGACGATTCCCGCCTCGTATACCGAGCCGGGACGCGCCGAGGAAGCGGAAGACGTGTTCCAGCCCGGCGGCGAGGCTGAATCGGCGGCCTTCGCGGAAGAGCAACGCCGCTTGTTCGAAGCACAAGAACAATTCCTGCCCGGGACGACGGGCGGCCCGCAACCGACGACGTTCGTGCCGGAAACGGAACGCGTCCAGCGCGTGCGCGGCGAAGCCGAGGGACCGGACGAAGAGGCCCTGCGCGCCGCCGCGTTGCAGGCGCAGATCGCCCAGGCGCGCGCCGCCGCGTTGCAGGCCTTCGAGGTCGGGCGGGAAGAGGAAGAAACGACAACGCTGAAACGCATAGAAAAGCTGCGCGCGCAAGCCGAGTCCGTCCGGCGGAATTACAGCCGGCTCTTTGACCTGTTTAACGGTGCGGTGGGAACCGCGACGTCGCCGACGGTAGTCGGCGCCATTCTCGAAGCGCTCGCGATCTTGGTAAATGCGAACGGCCGCATGCTCGTTGCCTTCATTACCTACCGGAAAAAAAACTCGCTGATTCGAAAAATCTTTCCCGCCGCGCAGGTTCCCGTCGAGGTCGCATTCATCGCCGTGACGGATATTCTTGTCGTCAGCGTCGTATTTTTCAGCACCTGCGTCCTGCTTGCTCCCTTCATCATTTTCTGGGTACTGACGGCGACGGGCGTCGGCGCCATCTTGTGGGCCGTCCTGTCCTGATCCGATCCGCGCGCGCATGCTATACTTCACCCGTATGAACGAACGCGTTCAGCGGATCCTTCTTATCGCCGGCTTCGTCCTTGTCATCGCCGCCATGGCGTTCGGCTTGTGGTGGTTTTTCTTCCGTCCGCAGCCGGAAGTCCCCGTCGTGACCCCGGGCGCTCCGACGCCGCCCGGCGCGCTTCCCGGAACGGGCGTCGCGGTGCCTCCGGGTGAAGTGCCGCCGGTCACGCCGGGCCTGCCGACGCCGGGCGTGGCTCCCGGCGTCGTTCCGACGCTGCCGACCGGCGTCCCGTCCGTCGAGCGCACCTCTATCGTGCTTGACACCCCGACGAACAACCTCTCGATGTCCCGGAGCGGTGACGTGCGCGCCTACAATCCGCAGGACGGCCGGTTCTACCGCGTCAATGCGGACGGGACGACCACCCCGCTCTCCAATCAGGTTTTTTTCGAGGTGCAGGACGTGGCGTGGGCCCGGAATTCCGATAAGGCCATTCTCGAATATCCCGACGGGACGAACATCTATTACGACTTTGCCACGGATCGCCAGGTCACGTTGCCGCGCCACTGGGAACAGTTCGATTTTTCGCCGCAGGATGACCGTATCGTGACCAAAAGTATCGGTAACAACGAAGATAACCGGTTCCTTGTCGTCGCAAATCCCGACGGGACGAACGCGCGCCCGGTCGAACCGCTCGGGAGCAATCAGGACAAGGTTCAGGTCAGTTGGTCACCGAACAACCAGGTCATCGCCTTTTCGCATACCGGCGAACCGCTCGGGTTTGACCGGCAGCAGGTGCTTTTGCTCGGACAGAACCGGGAAAATTTCAAAGGCTTGGTCGTGGAAGGCCGGGGATTCATTCCCGAATGGTCGCCGAGCGGCAAGAATATCCTGTATAGCGTGTATTCCTCGGAAAACGACTATTTACCGACCATCTGGTTCAGCGGGGCCCAGGGTGATGCCGTGAACGCGAACCGTCGCAACCTGCAACTCAACACGTGGGCGGATAAATGCGCATGGCAAAGCGAAACCGTGGTGATTTGCGGCGTGCCGACGCGGCTCACGCGCGGCGCCGGATTGCAGCGTGACGCGTTCCGCAGCGTGCCGGACGAGATCTACAAGATCGATTTATCCACCGGAGCCAGGACGAACCTGGGTTTGTCCGTCGGGAACGCCTCCGTACGTGAGATGACGATCACGCCGGACGGGAGCACCGCCTTGTTCACGGATGAGACGACCGGACGTCTCGTGCGATTCAATCTGCAGTAAGTATGGATGAACATCGCCGAAAGATCCTCTGGCTGCTCGTCGGGCTGCTCGGCGTGCTGTCCGTGCTGTTGGTCTGGAGCGAGGTGTTTACCCGCTTGAACACCTTCGAGACGGGCCGGCCGCCGGCGATCGCGCAAAAGGCGTCGGCGGCGCCAAGACAACCGCCGTCGCGGCCGACGGACCCGGCGCGCGGCTCGACCGATCCCGAGGCCGTCGAGATCGTCGAGTTTGCGGACTTCAGCTGCGTCTATTGCCGGGCATCCGAGCCGGAGTTGCGCCAAGTCCTTCTTGAAAACAAGGACTCGGTGCGGCATGTCTGGCGCGATATGCCCGTCGCGAACGAAAATCCTTCCGGCATGCTTGCAGCCGTGGCCGGGCGCTGTGCCGGGGAGCAAAACAAATTTTGGGAAATGCACGATCAGCTTATCGTCGCCCCGTCGCTGACGCTCGCGAGCATCAAGGACATGGGACGGTCGCTGTCGCTGAACCAGCTCGCCTTCGAGGATTGCTTGAACTCCGGTCGGCACGTCCAGTCCATTCGAGACGACGTAGCGATCGCGCAGGAATACGGGCTGACCGGCGCGCCGACGTTTTTCATCGGCAAGCAGGTGCTGACGGGTTATGTGACGGCGGCCGACCTGCGTTGGGCGATTCTGAAGGCGAAGCTAGGCTACTAATATGGGGAGAATGACGAATGACGAATTACGAATTACGAGGGTGGTTCGCGCCGGAATTGCCTTTTTTTTGCTACT
Source organism: uncultured Gammaproteobacteria bacterium (assembly GCA_964413995.1). Lineage (GTDB taxonomy): Bacteria > Patescibacteriota > Patescibacteriia > 2-12-FULL-60-25 > 2-12-FULL-60-25 > RHKK01. Next base: position 4,492 of record CAYPUF010000008.1, on the reverse strand, counting down.
CACTACTGCCTACTCCCTGCTGCCTGCCCTTGCCCAAGCCGAACCCTGTCCCACGGCCGATTGTCCCGTCAGCTCCTACTGTGCTCGCGATTCTCGCCTGCCTGACGGAGCAGCCTGTTATTCGAGATGCACGTTCGGCGCGCCGGAAACGGGATGTTCGGGCGGTTTTCGTTGTATCAACTTCAGCGGTCAAAGCATTTGCGTACCCAATGATTCACCGCTGATCGAAGGCGACGCGGCCAATCCCCGCTGCGACGGAGGCCGCACCTGCCCGACGGACCGGACCTACGTGTGTACGTCGGGCGAATGCCGGATCGCGGCGGGCCAGCCATGCGACCGGACGAGCCAGTGCCAGGAGGATGCGGAATGCGTTGCGACGGCGGCCGGTGGCAAGACATGCAATCCCACGGAGCGGTCGGTCACCGTAAGCCCGGAAGGCGAAGTGAAGTTCGAGCCGATCACGCCCACGCTCGGGGTCGAGATCCCCGGCGGGACGTTGTCACCCGCGGTGCAGGAGGGCGGCGACGTGCTCATCCCCTTTCTTCCGCAATACATCAACGCCGTGTATCGCTACGCGGTCACGATCGTGCTGATCGCCGCCATCGTGATGGTCGTGTACGGCGGCTTCCGGTATCTCGTCGGCGCGAGCCTCGGCGACATCCAGGCCGGAAAAAAGATCATCATCGACGCGATCGTCGGCATGCTGATCGTCCTCGGCGCTTACATGATCCTCAATACAATCAATCCCGCCACGGTCACGTTTTCGCCGCTCCGATTGGAAATCGTGAATGAGGAGCAGCTGTTGCTGACCATCGAGACCCCGACCGGAGATTGGGAAGCCGCGGAATCCGAGACCGGTGAAGCCCCTTCGGGCGGCGTGGCCGCGGAAGGCGAAGTGAACCCCGTGCAGGCGTCAGGGATCAGCTTTGCGCCGCCGCCTCCGAATCCGTATAGCAGCTGCCCGGTGGTATTAAATAACGCGATCACGACCAGCCCACGCTACCTGCCGCGCGATTCTCGCGTAGAAGAATTTCTTACCAAGGCCCGGACGGTGATCACGGCACGGGACACGCGAGCGCGCGTCATCGCTGCCTCGCAAGCCGCCGCCGCCTGCGCCATACACATGGGTTCTTGCGGAAACACAACGAAGACGGTGAACGGGTTCGCGGGCGTCAGCGGTGCGGGTCGCGCGAGGCAGAGCATCGGTTCCGACAACGTCCGTTTCTTGACGGAGATCAACCAGAATTGCGCGCGGAATTATCCGGGAGATCGTAACTGCAAGCTCAATGCCCGCCGGCAGGCATACCAGCGTTTCAGCTCGCAGATCCGTGGTTGGCCGAATGATTGGGCCAGGGATTTGCAGCCGGGCGACCATATTTGGATTTATACGGCGCATCGCGGCGGCGCCGGGCAGCATGCGGCGATCTTTCTCGGGTGGGCGAGTCCCGGCCGCGCTCGCGTCTTTAACGGGGCCTTCAAGGCGGATGTCCGGGAAAGCACCTTCTGCATCACGACCGATTGCCGGAATTTGTATCCGATCACCCAGATCTGGAGTCCGGACTAGCGCCGCGAGGCTATTGGCTCGACGAGGTCCGTTGGCTACGATTCGTTCATGAAAAAGCCATTGCAGGTGTTCGAATGCTCCCACTGCGGAGCCCAGTCTTCAAAATGGGCCGGTCAATGCGCCGAATGCGGAAAATGGGGCACGATTGGGCAGGGAGAATCAGGAATCAGGAATCAGGAATCAGGCATGGGGGCAAAACCGGGGAAAACGCAGGCGTTTTCGGAATTGGTTGCGAGAGAACAAGCGCCGAAGTCGCCGACGGGATATGGGCCGTTCGATCGCCTCCTGTCCGGGGGCCTTGTCTCCGGTTCCGTGACGCTCGTGGGCGGCGAGCCCGGCATAGGAAAATCCACGCTGCTTGCGCAGGCCGCCATCATGCTGGCCAAGACCGGCGCGACGGTTGTTTACGTCACGGGTGAAGAATCACCGTCGCAGGTGGCGCTGCGGTTGAAGCGTTTACTCAATACGCCCCTACCATCAACATTGATGTTTCTCGACGAAACCGACGCGTCCGTGATTGCGGCGACGATCGGGGCTGCGAAGCCCGCGCTCGTGATCGTGGATTCGGTCCAGACGATCCGGCACGCCGATCTCCCGGGCGAGCCGGGCAACCCGACGCAGATCAAGGCCGCGAGCGCGCTTGTGACGACCGCGGCGAAGTCGAGCGGCGTGCCCGTCATTCTCGTCGGCCAAGTGACGAAAGACGGCGATCTCGCGGGACCGCGTCTTCTTGAACACCTTGTGGATACGGTACTGATGATGGAGGGAGACCGTAGCCAGGCGTTTCGGCTCCTTCGTGTACTCAAAAACCGTTTCGGTCCGACCGACGACGTCACGCTCTTCGCCATGAGGGAAGGGGGTCTCGAGGAAGTGCTGGATGCTTCTGCGGCGCTTCTGGCCGACCGTCCGAAAGGCGTTCCGGGTACGGTCGTGAGCTGTCTCATCGAAGGGTCGCGGCCGCTGCTCGTGGAAATCCAGGCGTTGGTGACGCCCGCGGGATACGGCACGCCGCTGCGCCGCGTCTCCGGCGTGGACTTGAACCGGACGGCGCTCCTGCTCGCCGTGATGGGCCGGCGCGGCGGTGTCGGCTTTGGCGACCAGGACGCGTTCGTGAACACCATCGGCGGCATGGAGGCCAAGGATCCGTCCGCGGATCTCGCCGTCTGTCTCGCGCTCGCCTCCGCCAAGACCGACAAACCGCTGCCGGAAGAGCTCGTTGCCTGGGGAGAGGTCGGACTGGCCGGCGAATTGCGGCCCGTCCCCCGTCTCGAAGCCCGTTTGAAAGAGTCTGCCCGGCTCGGGTTCAAAACGGCTATTATTCCATCGCAAAAAGACGTTTTCAAGACGCCGGAGGGGATGAGGGTGATCCAGTGTAAGATGTTAAAAGATGCAATTGCTTCGGTTTTGTCATCCTGAGCAACGCGAAGGATCTCCGTCCGGTTCGAAGGGAGATTCTTCACTACGTTCAGAATGACATCTCATTCCAAATGCGCCGTGACGCGCAGGCGCTCGACTTCCCTTTTCAGCCACGGATGGCGGTCGAGTTCCGGATCTTCATCCACGATCGCGGCCGCGTCGGCCTGCGCTTTGGAAATGACGTCCGTATCCGTGAGACGCGCGATTTTCAGGCCCAATTCTCCGCTTTGCTGCGTGCCATAAAGATTGCCCGTTCCGCGACGCTTCAGGTCTTCTTCCGCAAGGCGGAACCCGTCGTCGAGCGTCTCAAGTAGCTTGAGACGCTGGAAGGCGGCGCCGTCCGCATCCGTCATGAGGTAGCAGAAGCTTGGGAGATGCGAGCGTCCGACTCGGCCGCGGAGCTGGTGGAGTTGCGCGAGACCGAAGCGTTCCGCGCCCTCAATGGCGATGACGGTCGCGTTCGGAACGTCCACGCCGACTTCGATCACGGTCGTGGATACAAGTACAGGCGTTTCTCCGTCGATGAGAGCTTGCATGGCTTCGTCCTTTTCTCTCGGCTTCATACGGCCGTGCAGGAGACCGATCGCGATTCCCTCCAGCGGCCCCTTGGCGAGACGCTTCGCCTCGTCCGTCGCGCTCGCGACGCCCAGCGCGTCCGACGGGTCGATGAGCGGACACACGACGAAGACGCGCTCGCCTCGTTTCACGGCTTGGCGCATGGCCTCGTACGCCGCCTCACGTCCTGCGCCGTGACAGACCGCCGTCCGGACGGGCACGCGGCCGGCCGGCTTATCTCGGATGACGGAAACATCGAGATCGCCGTACATGACAAGCGCGAGCGAACGCGGGATCGGCGTCGCGGTCATGCTCAAGAGATGCGGGACACGGCCATCCTTTCTTGCCGACACGACCAGCGTTTCACGTTGCGCCACGCCGAAGCGGTGCTGCTCGTCCACGACCGCGAGCGCGAGATCGTCCGGCAGCCGGCCGGCCTCGAGCAGGGCGTGCGTCCCGACGAAAATCGCGTTCCCTTGCTCGACGGTTTTCAGCAAAGACGTTGCATCCAATCCTTGTTCATCGTGTTGGTAAAACAGTCGCTTGTCCGTTCGAGTGACAAGTACGAGTCGCGTGGCGTGTCCGGTAAGAATCCGTCGAAGACTTTCCGCATGTTGCTTGGCGAGAATGTCCGTCGGGGCAAGCAAAGCCGCCGACCCTCCCGCGTGCTGGACATGGGCCATCAAAAACGCGGCGACGGCCGTCTTTCCGGAACCGACGTCTCCCTGCAGAAGCCGTCGCATGGGTTTTGTGCCCTGCATATCTTTCAGCGATGCCCAGACCGCGCGTTTCTGATCTCCCGTAAGGTCAAACGGCAGTTTTGCGACGAACACCTTCGCGAACGCCTCATCAAACGGGATGGATGGCGCGCCGTGTGCGTCCGCGTCGCGGCTTGCCTGCCGGAGCGCGACTTGGTACGTGAGCATCTCACGATATCCGAGCGCTCGTCTCCCCTCC
>CAYPUF010000007.1:11626-24640 GCA_964413995.1 uncultured Gammaproteobacteria bacterium | reverse complement strand
GTCCGTTCCCGGCTCGGCATCAACGCGCGCTGGTACGCGACGCCATCCACGCGCGGTTCGTCAACCGCCAGCACCGGCGGCGCGCGTTCCATGTCGGCGAACGGCATTACGACATCGGCAACGATCTTTATCGAGCCATGCTTGATCGGCGGATGGTGTACACGTGCGGATACTGGAAAAACGCCAAGGACCTCGACGAGGCGCAGGAGGCGAAGCTCGATCTCGTCTGCCGCAAGATCGGCCTCGCATCCGGTCAGCGCGTGCTCGATATCGGATGCGGATGGGGAAGTTTCGCGAAATTCGCCGCCGAGAACTACGGGGCGCAGGTCGTCGGCATCACGGTTTCGAAGGAACAGGTCAGGCTCGCGCAAGAGCGATGTGCCGGATGGCCCGTCGAGATCCGCCTGCAGGATTACCGCGCCATGCGCGAGACATTCGACCGCGTGATTTCGCTCGGCATGTTCGAGCATGTCGGATACAAGAATTACCGGACGTATTTCGAAGTCGCGCGGCGATGCCTCAAGGAAGACGGTTTGTTTCTGCTGCACACGATCGGAGGAAACGTCTCCGCGAAAAGCACGGACCCGTGGATCGACAAATACATTTTCCCGAATTCCATGATCCCGTCCGCCGCGCAGATCGCCAAAGCGGCCGAAGGCCTGTTCGTCATGGAGGATTGGCATAACTTCGGCGCGGATTACGACAAGACGCTCCTGGCCTGGTATCAAAACGTCGAGTCGCATTGGCTGGAACTATCGACGCGCTACGATGAACGATTCCATCGCATGTGGCGGTATTATCTCTTGAGCTGCGCGGGGAGCTTCCGCGCCCGCGTGAACCATCTCTGGCAAATCGTTTTCTCGCCGAAAGGGGTATCGGGCGGGTATGAGGCCGTCCGATGAACCGGTGTGGTAAGATAAGATTACGCCTTGGCTCCTATGACATCCGCCGGTCCAAAACTGAAGATCGCGCTAGTCGCCGCCGCCTTCATCCTGCTCTCGCTGACGCTCCTGGGCATCTTCAGCATCCTGACCAGCCCGCAGCTCATTCCCGGCCTCTCCCTCTCCTTTTTCGCGGGGATCTCGATGATTTTCCTGCCGTGCACGTTCCCGCTGGTATTCATCATCGTCCCGATCGCCATGTCGCGCCGTCCGGGGAAAGGGCTTGGCATGGCCCTGCTCTTCGGGCTTGGCCTGACGCTGACATTCACGCTGTACGGCATCGCGACCGGGTGGGTGGGCGGATACATCGGCTTGAGCAAGATCGTACGCGCGATGCTGATCGTTGGGGGAATCGCCGCGTTCCTGTTCGGCCTCTCCGAGCTCGGCTTGGTCCGGTTCCGCCTTCCGTTCCGCGCGACGATCCTCCCGGCCCGCTTCCAGAAAAGCAACGATTACCTCCGCAGCTTTCTCCTCGGATTTTTTCTCGGAAATGCGGGCGTCGGTTGCCCGAACCCGGCGTTCTACATCCTGTTCGGCTACGTGGCGACGCTGGGACGGGCCGATACCGGCGCGTATCTCGGCGCCCTCCACGGGATCGGCCGCATGGTTCCTCTGCTGCTCATCGTCGTACTGGCCATCCTCGGAGTGAACGCAACAAACGTCCTGTCCGCCTGGCAATTCAAGGCCAAGCGGATCGTCGCCTGGGCGCTGGTCGCGCTGGGCTCATTCATCTTCAACTACGGCTTGTTCGGCCATACCTGGTTTGAGGAGTCCGCGATCCACAAGGGATGGAACCTGTTCCTTGAAGCCGTGGTGCCGAGGATCGCCGAGTCCGAGGCGATCGAACAGGCGTTGCAGTTGCCGGAGGGCATCGGCGGCGTGGGTCCATGGCTCCTGTTTGCCGGCATCATCGCCGTGGTCGTCCTGTGGGACGCGATACGTGCCCGAAAAGATTCACGCACCGCACGAACCGTATGATCGAAGAATATATTGCCATCCTTCCCGCCCGGGCCCACGAAGAAGGGGAAGAAGAAGGGCTGGCGGCCGCGGATTACGCCGGTCCGGTCCTTGCCTTATTCATTCTTGCCGCGGCGATCATGATCGCGCGGCGCCTGAAACGAACATAACCTATGATGAACGTGACGTTAGTCCATCCGCCGGGGTGTCCGCATTGTGCCCAGGTCAAAGCGACGCTGGAAAAACTCAAACCGCAATATCCCGATTTGAAGGTCGATGAAATCGACATGCTGACCGAGGAAGGCCAAAAGCTCGTTCAGAAGTATCAGATCATGGCCAGCCCGGGCATTTTGGTGAACGGCGAGTTTTTCATGAGCGGCGGCGCCACGGAGGCGCAGCTGCGGGCAAAGCTGGATTCGCTCGCGAAGGGATGAATGTGGTAAAATAAGATTACGTTACTTTTTTACGCCGTTCTATGTTCAAATCCAAACCCATGCTGTGGCGCCATGCCGCCGCCGTCGGCCTGTTCGTCGTCGGATTGTACGTCTTGTGCCTCGTGTGGCGCGTCCTGCTGACCGACCCCGAGGTGGTCCGTTTCCATCTGCTTGCCTTGAAAACCACCTTCCCCGGATTTCAGGGGATGGATGCCGCGAGCATGCTCTGGGGCGGCGTCCTCTCGTTCGTGTACGGGGCGGTCGCCTCGGTCGCGTTTCACGGCCTGCATAGGGGCTGCTGCGGCCTGAAGGGGTAAACGGTATGGCAAAGAAGCGAACGAAGCGCCCGGCCATGAAGATTCCCGCGGAGCCCATGATCATGGCGCTCGGGGCGGCCGCGATCCTGCGCGACAAAACGTATGACGCGCTGGCCACGGCGCTTGAGCAGACCAAATGGGTCGGCAAGAGCCAGAAGGAGATTCAAAAGAAGCTGATGTCGAGCGGCGAGAAAGAGTACGCCCGGCTCATGCGTGACGTGGAGCGGACGCTCGACCGCGCGATGAAACAGGCAAAAAAGCCGGTTACATCCGCGAAACGCGGAGCGAAAAAGAGGCGATAAGTCGCGGGTGAAAAAGGGGCCGTCACGCGGCCCCTTTTCGAATCTTGAAAAACACGATCGCCCCCAGGACGACGGACGTCGCGATTCCGAACGTCGCAAGCGGGATGCCCGCGAGGTGTGTCACCCCTTGGAGATGCAGCAGGACGGAACTGGCGAGCAGGACTGCGACGAAGACGAGCGAAAGAATGCGTACATCCGTCTGCCGGTCGATCTCCTTGGTGATGGCCTTGAATTCCTCCGCGTTCAGTTTCACCTCCACGCGATCCTGCTTGGCGAGCCGGATGAGATGCCGCGCGGCTTCGGGGAGATCGTCGAGGAGCGTGTTCGCGTCCAGCGCGGCATCGCGGGCGCGTCTCGCAAGGCGTCCGGGCTCGAGCTCGATCTTGAGGGCTTGCTCGAGATACGGACGCAATTCCTTCACGACGTCGAATTTCGGATCAAGATCGAGCGCCATGCTCTCCATGGTGATGATCGCCTTGGCCAGGAGGACGACTTCGGACGGGAACGCGACGCCGACCCGCGCGCCCGAGACGATCACGTCGTAGAACGTTTGCGACAGTCGCCGGCCGGACGTCGGCGCGTAAAACCACCGTTCGAGCATGGCCTTGGCCTCCGCGGAGAACCGGCGCACGTCCGCGTCCCGTCCCGCATCGGCGATATGCAACAGGTGCTTGATTGCGGCATCCGCATCCTTGTCCAGGAACGCGAGGAAACAGCCGATCAGCTCGCGCCGGTTCGCATCGGCAATGCGTCCGACGATCCCGAAATCATGCAAGCAGAGCGTGCCGTTTTTCAGGACGAAAAAGTTTCCCGGATGCGGATCGCCGTGAAAGAGGCCAAGCTCGAAGAATTGGCGGAACGCGAGCCGGATGCCCGTACTTGCGAGCTCCTTGCGGGACACGCCGAGTTTTTTCAGGGCGGCATGGTCGTCCGGGCGGACGCCGCGGCTGAACTCCATCGTGAGCACGTGCGGCGTCGTATACGTCCAGTACACGTTCGGGATGTAAAAGCGCTCCTCGTCCGAAAAGAGCACACGGAAATGCGCGATATGCGTCGCTTCGTTCAGGAGGTTGAGCTCGCGCAACGTCCATTCGGCGAATTCCTCGACGACGCGCCCCGGACGGTACGGCCGGATGGGCGGGAGTCGCTCCTCGAGCAGGTAGGCGAGCCAGCGCAGGATGAGGATGTCTTCCTTGATCCGGGACTCGATGCCCGGCCGGAGGATCTTGACCGCCACGTCGTCGCCGTTGCGCAGCTTGCCGCGATACACTTGGGCCAGCGACGCCGAACCGATGCAGCGGGGGTTGAGTTTTTTGAATGCCAGCGGGAGCGGTTGCTTCAGCTCCGCTTTCAGGACGGGTTCCATGTCGGAAAAGGGAAGGGCGGGGACCTCGTCCTGGAGCTTGCGTAGCTCGTTCGCGATCTCCGCTCCGACGAGATCGGCGCGCAAGCTCAAGAGTTGTCCGAATTTCACGAATGTCGGGCCGAGTTTTTCCATGCCGAGGCGCAACCGAACGGGAAGTTCCTTCCATTCTTGCGCCAGCAGCTCTTCGATCGTCACCGATTCGTCCCTGGGCACGCGAAAACGGCCCATGAGGCGCAGATGCAGGGGAAGATGCTTTTGCAGCTGGAGCTGCCGGATCAGCAGGCCGAAACCGACTTCGTAAAAAACGCCGAGAATTTCCCGGACACGGCGGACGTTCACGCGTCGAAGGGCGGTTGATTGGCGCCGGGCCATGGCGTAAGTTTAGCATAGGTTACGATCTCGCATGCTCGTATGTCGTTCAAATCCATCAGCCGCATCCAATCCGAATCCCTGGCGAAATATGCCGGATTGCGCCGAAACGTCGACGCGGTGCGCGTGTTGGATGCGGCGAGAAAGGCGTTGGAAGGGTTGTGGGGCGCCGATCGCGCGGCATACGCGCGGCCCGTATCGTTCAGAGACGGCGAGCTCAAGCTCGGCGCCTCGGTTTCGGTCGTCGTGGGGGAGTTAAAGCGCGAAGAGGTGCGCCTCATGAACGAGATCAACCGGATGCTCGGCGCGCGCGCCGTCCGGTCGATCAAGGTTGTTCAAGGATAGACGTTGTCATGATGTTCAATGTTTCCTCTTCAGTGTTAAAATGATCGTATGGGATACAGGCCGTTCATCTGGCTGATGGTCGCGGCGACCGCGGCGTCGATGCTTGGGTGGGTATACATCCTCTTACATGTGGATCCGGGCGAGGCGGGGATCGTCGGCTTCGTCTTGTTCTACCTCACCTTGTTTGCCTCCAGCGTCGGCCTGCTGACGCTTGCGGGTGTCACGGTGCGCGTCCACGTGCGCAAGCGGCAGGCGACCGCATTCCGCGAAGTGCGCGTTGCTTTCCGTCATGGCGTGCTGCTTTCCTTCGTCGCCATCCTGTCATTGGCGCTTTCCGCCAACGGACTCCTCAACTTCTGGTGGTTCCTGGGCTTCGTCATCGTCATCGGAGGGATCGAATACGCCGCGCTTTTGGTCAAGGAAAGCCGCAGGTCCTAGCCCCGAGCTTGCCGAGGGGTTGACCCGTTTTGGCAATTCGGCTCCCGACGGCTAAGCTCACTTCGTTCTTATGCGCTGGCCGCGTTTTTTGGGTCAACTGACCAAGCAGCTCGGGATCGATCTCGGGACCGCGAATACCCGCGTCTTCGTGAAGGGGAAAGGGGTCGTGATCGACGAGCCGTCCGTCGTGGCGATCAACAAGCGGACCGGGCAGGTGATGGCCGTCGGCGAGGAGGCGCGGTCCATGGTCGGAAAGAATCCCGGCCACATCCAAGTATCCAAACCGCTCTTGCGCGGCATCATCGCGGACTTCGAGGTGACGGAAAAATTGCTGCGTTATTTTTTCGAGAAGGTGCATGAAGACAAGACATTCGCGATTCCGCGGCCCAAGGTCGTGATTTGCGTCCCGCTCGATGTCACGGAGGTAGAGCGCAAGGCGGTCGGCGACGCGGCCACCGGCGCGGGCGCGCGCGAGGTGCTCGTCGTGGAGTCGCCGGTTGCGGCCGCGATCGGCGCCGGTATGCCGATCAGCGACCCGGTCGGGAACATGATCATCAATATCGGTGCGGGCTCGACCGAGATCGCAGTCATTTCGTTGAACGGGATCGTGACATCCAAGAGCATTGCGATCGCGGGGGACGAATTGAACAGGAATATTATCCAATACGCCCGCGACGTATTTAACCTGTTGCTCGGTGAGCGTGTCGCCGAAGAAATCAAGATGAATGTCGGTTCCGCCGACGAATTGGAGGAACCGATCGAGACGTCCATGCGCGGCCGCGACCTGCTGACGGGCCTGCCGCGCCAGATCACCGTCAACGACGCGCAGATCCGCGAGGCGCTCGGCCGCTCCGTCAAAGTGATCATCGACCAGGTGAAAGGCATCCTCGAAATCACGCCGCCGGAACTCGTCGCAGACATCCAACAGCGCGGCATCGTGCTCGCCGGCGGCGGGGCGCTCTTGCGCGGCCTCGACCAGGCGCTCTCCCGCGGCACGGGATTGCCCGTCCGAGTCGCCGAGGATGCGCCGTTGTGCGTCGTGCGCGGCACGGGCGTATTGCTCGACAACGCGAAGCTTCTCTCCGAGGTCGCCGTTCCGGCGAGCGATCTGGTGAAGGGCGTGTAAGGAGAAGCTAGAATCTAGAAGTTAGAATCTAGCTTGATATCGAGGCAGCCGCCTAGCTTCCAGCTTCCAGCTTCTAACTTCCCGCTCCCATGCAGCCCCCTCGTATCTCCTGGCCGTGGATTTGGGCCGCCGCGCTCGTGGCGGGCGTCTTGATCTTTGCCGGATTGTACCGGCCGTTCGGCTCCCTGGTGCGCGCGGCGACGCTGCCGGTCGTGCGCCTGTTGTCCGGAACCGCGTCCCAGACGATCGCCGTGGATGAGCGGATCCGCGAACTCGAGTCGCGCCTGGCCGTCCTGGCCGCGGACCAGGTCCGCCTGCGTTCGCTCGAGGAGGAAAACCGCACGCTGCGCGCGCAGGCGCGGTTCCTTGATCAAAGCGGGTATGACAGCGTCGGCGCGCGCGTGATCTCCCGTGACGTACGTGGCACGCGCGCCATCCTGACGATCGACCGCGGCAAGGACGACTCGCTCGAAACCGGCCAGGCGGTGATCACGGACGAGGGCATCATGATCGGCAAGATCAGCTCTCTCCAGGACCGCATCGCGACGGTGGAGCTTCTGACCGACCCGCGCAGCCGCGTCGCGGCCGCCGTGCAGGTAAAGGGCCAGCTCTCGGGCGTTCTGGAAGGCCGCGGCAACGGCGCGGCGGTGCTGACGTTCATTCCTTCGTCGGAAACCGTCGTACCCGACCAGCTCATCGTGACGGCCGGGACCGAAGAAAAGGTGCCCGGCAACCTGCCGCTCGGGATCGTGAACACCGTGGATGCGCGCCCGTCCGATCCGTTTTTCAGCGCGACGGTCGAACCGCTTGTCTCCTTGGACCGTGTCGTTTTCGTGTCGGTTCTGCGTCCGTCCGCCCTGCGCCCGCGCCTATGACCCTCCGTCTCGTGCTCGCGGTTCTCCTCGGACTGTTGGCCGGCCTCTACGAGGTCGGCGCGGTCCCGTTCCTGCCCGCCTGGGCAGGATTCCGTCCGGTCATCCCGCTGCTGGCGCTGACGCTCGTCTCGAGCCGCCGTTCGCGCGCCCTTGCATTCGTCATCGGCGCGGCGCTCGCCTGGGACGCGTATGTCTTGGGATATTTCGATGTGGCCATCCTGCGCCTGCCCGCGACCGTCTTTGTGCTTGGATGGATCGCGGACCGGTTCCTGACCAACCGGTCCGTATACGCGGCCGCGGCGCTCGCCGTCGTCGCCCGTTTCGCGGACTGGATCGGCGCCGGCGCGCTCTCGTTTGCCGCCGTGCTGTTCAATCTGCATGACGCCCTCTGGCTTCCGCCGCAGGCGCCCGGCTTCGTCTTGCTTTGGGATGTCGTATGCGCGTCGTTCGGTTTCCTCGTCCTCGCCTCGTTCACCGGCCGTTTCGCGTCGCGGCCAACCTCGCCGTATGCGCCGCGATGACCATCTCGACGTGCGGCACGAGGTGCTGTTCGAAGACGCGCTCACGCCTCTCAAGCACCGGTCGCTGTTTCTGGGCCGCGCCGTACCCGGCCGCCGGTTTTTCGCGGCGCAGGTCATCCTCGCGCTCCTGTGCGCCGGCTTGATCGGCCGCGCGGGATGGATGCAAATCGCGCGCGGCGCGGAATTCCGGCAGCAGGCCGAGGCGAACCGGCTGCGCGAGACGCCGCTCTTGCCGCGGCGCGGCATCATCCGTGACCGGCAGGGCAGGGTCCTCGCGGACAATATCCCGCGGTTCCAGGTGACGATGACGCCGGTGGATCTTGCCATCGACGCGGCCGAGATGGAGTCGGACGTGAGCCTCGCCGCGCGCGTGCTCGGTCGTTCGGTGCATGACCTGCTGCCGCTGGCGTATGCGACCGGAAGCGCGCGCGACGAAGCGAGCGTCGTCGCGGACCAGCTGACCTACCGCCAGGCGATGGACTTCGCCGTCGCATGGCCCGAACTGCAAGGTTTTACGCTCGAGGTCGCCGCGCGCCGTCGCTATCCGTGGAGTCGGGAGATCCCGAGTCTCTCACATGTGCTCGGGTATGTGGGCAAGCTCTCTCCCGAGGAATACCGCGACGTCCGGGACAAGGGGTATCGCCGCGCGGACGAAATCGGGAAATCGGGTCTCGAGCGCGGACACGAGGCGCTCCTGCGCGGGTCGCTCGGCGCGCGCACGAGCGAGGTGGACGCGCACGGACGCGTGAAGGCCCTGGTCGGCGAGGAGCCTGCCGCGGACGGCAAGGATCTCGCCCTGGCGCTCGACCTCGACCTCCAGAAGGCCGCGGAACAGGCGCTCGTGCGCGGCCTCGAACGCGCCGAGGTGACGCGCGGCGCCGTGATCGCGCTCGATCCGGGCACCGGCGAAGTGCTCGCCGCCGTGTCCTGGCCCGCGTACGACAACAATATTTTTTCGGGAGGGGTCTCGAGCACCGCCTACCAGGCACTGATCCAGGACGAACGGCAACCGCTGTTTCCGCGCGCCTGGGCGGGCATGTATCCGTCCGGTTCGACCGTCAAGATCGTGATCTCCGTCGCCGCGCTTGCCGAACGCCTCATCACCGCCCGTACGAGCATTCTCTCGGTCGGCGGCATCGCCGTCGGGCCGTGGTTTTTTCCGGACTGGCGGCCGGGCGGACACGGGCCCACGAATGTCCGGGCGGCAATCGCCTGGTCGGTGAACACGTTCTATTACACCGTTGGAGGCGGTTTCGAGTCCTTCGTCGGCCTCGGCGCAGATCGCCTCACCGACTGGTTCCGCCGCTTCGGCCTGGGATCGGAAACCGGTCTCGACGTTCCCGGGGAACGCGACGGATTCGTGCCGAGCCGCGAATGGAAGGAGAAGACCAAGGGGGAACGCTGGTTCGTCGGCGACACATACAACCTGTCGATCGGCCAAGGCGACCTGCTCGTCACGCCGGTGCAGGTTGCCGCGTATACCGCGGCGATCGCGAACGGCGGGTACCGCGTGGAGCCGCATTTCGCGCGCACCGGCACCTCGACCGAGCGGGGCGAGCGGCTCGCCGACGCGGCCGACATCGAGACCGTGCGCCTCGGGATGCGCGATTGCGTGACGTACGGCTCGTGCCGGGCCTTGAGCGCGATGCCGTTCGCGATCGCCGGCAAGACCGGTACGGCGCAATGGCACTCCGAGAAGGATTATCATGCCTGGTTCACGTCGTTCGCGCCCTTTGACGATCCGGAAATCGTCGTGACGGTCCTGCTCGAGGAGGGCGGCGAAGGCTCGGAAACGGCGGTTCCGGTCGCGCGCGACATCCTGCAGGCGTGGTGGGGATTGCGGCAGGCCAGGGGAGGGGCATTTTAGAACGATTTGACAGCGCCTTCACGCCTGATACGCTATCCCTATCCGAGAAGCGCGCGGTTCCATCCGCCCGCTTTTCATTCTGACTTCTGACTTCTCACCTCTGACATCTCATACCTCTTATGCCCCAAGCCCAATACGTCAGCGCCGAATTCTTGCAAAAGCTCAAGGACGAGCTGCAGGATTTGAAAACGAACAAACGCCGCGAACTCGCGGCCCGGATCGAGGCAGCCAAAGCGCTCGGTGATTTGTCCGAAAACGCCGAGTATCACGAAGCCAAGGACGAGCTCGGCTTCGTGGAAGGCCGCATTCTGGAAATAGAGGATTTGCTCAAGCACGCGGTCGTGATCGAACACGAGGCCGAGGCGGGATCGAATGTCCGCATCGGTTCGAAAGTGAAAGTTCGCGTGAACGGGAAGGAAAAAGATTTTGAGATCGTGGGTTCGAACGAGGCGGATCCGCTCACCGGCAAGATCTCCAACGAGTCACCTATCGGGCAGGCGCTGCTTGGCGCGCATGCCGGCGACCAGGTGAACGTGAAGACGCCCACCGGCGCGACGGTGTACGAGGTGCTGGAGATCAGCTAGGCTGTGGGGGATATGATGGACGAACGAGACGTTCGAAAAGCGAAGTATCTTGCGCTCCGAAAAGCGAAGCTTGAACCGTACGGCGTAGAGAGCGACCGTGACGCGACCTGCGGCGACGCGATCCGTTTGTTCGACGAGTGGATGGGGGAGGGAAAAACGCTGACGCTGGCCGGACGCATCATGACGATCCGCGTCCATGGCGGGATGATGTTTGCCGATCTCCAGGACGAGACGGGCAAGGTACAGCTTGTCTTCAAAGAAGACGATTTGAAGAAGGAATTCGAGCGGTTCCGAGATTTCATCGATCCGGCGGACATCGTGGAGGCGAAGGGAACGCTGTTTTTGACCAAGCGCGGGGAACGGTCGCTGGAGGTGCAGGCCTGGAAGATCCTCACGAAAGCGCTCTTGCCCCTGCCGGAAAAATGGCACGGTCTCGCGGATGTCGAGACGCGCTATCGCCAGCGCGAGCTTGATCTGCTTGCAAACCCGGAAGTCCGCGAGCGTTTTCTCGTCCGGTCAAAACTCGTGTCCGCGCTGCGTTCTTTTCTCGACGGGAACGGATTTCTCGAGGTGGAGACGCCGGTACTCCAGCCGATCCCGGGCGGCGCGAACGCGCGTCCGTTCATCACGCATCACAACGCGCTCGACATCGGCCTGTACCTGCGGATCGCGCCGGAGCTGTATCTGAAGCGCCTCGTGGTTGGCGGATTTGAAAAGGTCTACGAAATCGCGCGCTGCTTCCGCAACGAAGGGATCGACCATGCGCACAATCCCGAATTCACGCAGATCGAGCTGTATTGGGCGTATGCGAAGAAGGATGCGTTTATCGCGTTCATGGAAGAGATGATGCGTGCGATGGTCGAGGCCGCCTTCGGAACGACGAAGATCGAATATGCCGACGGCATCGTGGATTTCCGCGGACCGTGGGATCGGCTCACGTTCCGCGACGCGATCCAGCAGGAAACAAAGATCGACATCAATAAGATTTCCAGCGAATCGCAGCTGATCGAGGCAACCAAAAAAGCCAAGCTGAAAGTGGATTATTCGAAATGCGTAGGGCTCGGCGAACACCTCGACGAGCTGTACAAGAAAACCGCCCGTCCCAAGCTCAAGGGCCCGGTGTGGGTGTTCGACTATCCGATCGAGATGAAGCCGCTCGCGGCACGCGTGCCCGGTGACGAGTCGAAGAGCGCCTCGGCCCAGCTCATCATCGAAGGGCAGGAAGTGATTAACGCGTATTATCACGAGCTGACGGATCCGCTCGATCAGCGCGAACGCTTCGAAGAACAGCAGGCGTTGGCGGAGAAGGGGAGCGAGGAGGCGCAACGCATGGACACGGCATTCCTCGAGGCGCTGGAACACGGCATGCCACCGACATCCGGTATGGGCATGGGCATCGACCGTCTCGTCGCGATCCTGACCGGTTCGCCGTCGCTCAAGGAAGTCATCTTGTTCCCGACGCTTCGTCCAAAGGCCGAGTAATATGTTGGACATCAAGTACATTCGCGAGAACGCCGAACTCGTCCAGAAAAACGCCGACAACAAGCGGATGAAGGTCGATGTTGCTGCCCTGGTCGCATTGGACGACCGTCGCTTGGTGTTGCTGAAAGAGGTCGAGACGATCCGAAAAGAACGCAACGAGATCGCTGATAGGATGAAGTCCGCATCTGCAGAAGAGCGCCCGGCGTTGATCGAGAAGGGGAAGGCGCTCAAGGAGTCAGTCGCGCAAAAAGAAACAGAATACGAAGCCGTCGAATCCGAATGGAAAACGGCATTGCTCGCGGTGCCGAACATGACGCACCCGGACGCGCCGATCGGAGCGTCGGATGAGGAGAATGTCGAGAAGAAAGTGTTTGGCGAAGTGCCGTCGCTACCGTTTGCGCCGCGATCGCATGTCGAATTGGCGGAGACGCATGATCTCATCGATTTCGAACGAGGCGCGAAAGTCGCCGGCGCGAAGTTCTATTTCCTGAAGGGCAAGCTTGCATTACTCGAGCAGGCTCTGACGCAGTGGGTGATGAAACTCATGGTCGCGGAAGGATACGTCCCGATGATCACGCCCGATCTTGCCCGTGATGAAGTGCTTCTCGGGACCGGATTCCAGCCACGCGGTCCGGAAACGCAGATCTACTCGATCGAGAACGCGGATCTTTCGCTCATCGGCACGGCGGAAATCCCGCTTGGCGGCTACCACATGAACGAAGTGATCGATGAAGACAAGCTCCCACTCAAATATGTGGGTTTGTCGCATTGCTTCCGCACCGAGGCCGGCACCTACGGTCGCGAATCGTACGGCCTCTATCGCGTCCACCAGTTCTCGAAAGTCGAGCTCTTCATCTTCGCCGCGCCGTGGCAATCCGAGGCTCTGCATGAGGAGCTCCGCCGTCTCGAGGAGATGGTTTTCCAGAAACTCGGACTCGTATTCCGCACCGTTGATATCTGCACGGGGGATCTCGGCGGTCCTGCGTATCGTAAATACGACCTGGAGGCATGGATGTGGGGCAGGGGAGAGGGGAAGGGCGGATGGGGCGAAGTAACCTCGACCTCGAACTGCACGGATTATCAGGCACGG
>CAYPUF010000007.1:0-11526 GCA_964413995.1 uncultured Gammaproteobacteria bacterium | reverse complement strand
GGGCGGATGGGGCGAAGTAACCTCGACCTCGAACTGCACGGATTATCAGGCACGGCGCTTGAACGTGAAGGTGCGTCGCAAGGACGGGTCGCTGGAATATGCGCATACGCTGAACGGGACGGCCGCGGCTATGTCACGCGCGTTGATCGCGATCATGGAGCAATATCAGAATGAAGACGGTTCGATCACCGTGCCGGAAGTTCTGCGGCCGTTCACCGGCTTCGACAAGATCGGTTGATATGAAGACCTGGGTCGAGATCGACGCGTCCGCGCTTCGCCACAATTTTCGATCCTTGTCGCGCATCGCTAAACCCGCGCGGACGATGGCCGTGATCAAGGCGAACGCCTATGGTCACGGCCTTTTGGAGTGCGCAGGGGTTTTGTCGAAGTCCGGAGCGCACTGGTTTGGCGTCGATCATGTCGACGAAGCGCTTCATCTCCGGGAAGCCGGATTCAGGCAACCGATTCTTGTTCTCGGGTATACGCCGCTTGAACGGCTCGCGGAAGCGGTACGGCGCGACATCTCGTTCGTGGCCTATAATCTCGACACGTTTCGCGCGCTTGCGAGGATGAAGGGGAAGAAGGCGCGTGTTCATGTCCCGATCGAAACGGGGCTTACGAGGCAAGGGGTGGGGGAGGGGGAGCTTGATCTGGTTTTAGCCGCGCTCGTCAAGCATCGAGGCCGGATCGAACTGGAAGGCGTTCACACCCATTTCGCAAACATTGAAGACACGAAGTCGCGGTCGTATGCCGACCATCAATTAAATGAGTACAAGAAAGCGATAATGAAAATCAAAGAATACGGATTGTACCCAAAATACAAACATACCGCATCCACTGCCGCATCCATTCTGTACTCTGACACGCATTTCGACATGGTCCGGACAGGGATAGGGCTGTATGGCCTTTGGCCGTCGGAAGATACGCGACGCCGTTCACAACATCGTTTGAAGCTCGAGCCCGTGCTGTCGTGGAAAACCGTCGTTGCACAGGTGAAGGAAGTGAAGAAGGGGACTCCGGTGAGTTACGGATTGACCGAACGCGTCAGACGCAACTCGAACGTGGCCGTTCTTCCCATCGGATACGCAGACGGATTCGATCGGACCGCGAATTCCAAACGTGGACACGTTCTCGTCGGGGGCAAGCGGTGCAAGGTCCTGGGCCGTGTCTGTATGAACATGACAATGGTGGACGTCACGGATGTGCCGCATGTACGACCCGAAGATGAAGCCGTGCTCATCGGCCGTCAGGGACGCGAACGGATCGCGGCCGAGGAAGTTGCCTCGCTCACCGGAACGATCAATTACGAAATCGTCACACGCATCAACTGGGACATTCCGCGGATCGTGATTTGATGGCACCATGGGAACATGAAGACAAATGGGCGAACAAGGGTTGCCGTGCTGCTCGGGGGAAGCTCGTCTGAACGGGCCGTTTCTTTGGTATCGGGCAGGATGGCGTTGAAATCCCTCCCGCCCGACCGGTTCAAAACGAACCCGTACGACCCCGCCAAGACGAAGGACTTGGTGCAGCTCATCAAGGACGCGAAAGCCGGCAGGATCGATGTCGTTTTTAATGCCTTGCACGGGACGCATGGGGAAGACGGCCACGTCCAGGGCCTGCTCGAGATTCTTGGCTTACCGTACACGGGTTCCGGGGTTTTGGCTTCGGCGACGACGTTCGATAAATCGGCGGCGAAGGAGGCGTATCGGCGCGCGCGCATTCCCTCACCGAAGGGAATGAAGGTGACAGGGGAAATGTTCCGGCGCGACCCGTCAGGCGTCCTGAAAAAGCTTCACGACAGGCTCGGCCATGCGATCGTCGTGAAGCCGAACGCTTCCGGCTCCAGCGTCGGGCTGACGGTCCGCCCGCCTCGCCGCGCATGGAAGCGCGCGGTCGCAAACGCGCTGAAGGAGGATGTAGACGCATGTCTTGTCGAGGCGTTGATCGAGGGACGCGAGCTCACCGTTCCCGTGCTCGAGCGCAAGGGTGTGCCGCAGGCGATGCCGGTCATCGAGATCCGTACCGCGACGGGCCTCTTCGACTATCAAGCGAAGTATCATGATCAGCGGACGCAAGAGATCTGCCCGGCGCCGATCTCGCGTCATGCGACAGGTCTTGCCAAGCGTTTGGCGCTCAAGGCTCATGCCGCGCTCGGATGCCGCGGGTATTCGCGCACGGACATGATCCTGGACGAGCGCGGCCGCCTTTGGGTGCTCGAGACGAATACGTTGCCCGGACTGACGCCTGCGTCGTTGCTGCCCAAAGCGGCGAAAGAGGAGGGAATGACGTATGCAGGACTCCTGGTGCGCATCCTCTCCGAGGCGCGGCGGGACGGTAAGTAATATATTACTATGCGGATGAAGCGGCGTGTCAGGCTCGAAGCGGGGGACGTGAATCGGGGATTACGCCGGGCAAAGTCCGCAAAACGGCGCGTGGTGTTTACGCTGCTGGGGCTCGGTGCGATCTTTGGATGGACATATTTGGTGTTCATCAGTGACGTGTTTTCGGTAAATGCCGTCGAGGTGAGGGGAGTGAAAGACTTGGACCCGGTCGATATTACGAGGGAAGTATTCGACATATTGGATGCGCGTGCCGAATTTCGACCTTGGCCGCCTCGTCACGCATGGTTTATCAACGAAGAAGAACTTGAAAGAACCTTAAAACAAAGGCTTTTCGTCCTAAATGCAGCTGTGGAAAAGTCTTATGGAAACATTTTACGACTCTCGGTGGAGGAGAGGGTAAAACGGGTGATTTTCCACTCACATCAGCAATATTTCTGGCTTGACCTTGAAGGAATTGCGACGGAAGAGCTTTCCCCGGAAGAAAAACGGGACGCACAAGCCCGTCTCCTCGGACATCGTCTTGTGCGCGCCGACGAACCGCCAATCATCAAGCGTGACCTGGATGAGTTTGTCGCGCCGGGGTTCGTCCTCACGGATCAAAACGAAGCGCGCGCCTGGATCGGTTTGTCCGAACAACTGGGTGCCGCGGGGCTTGTATATCGCGAATTCGAGCCTCCTACGGCCTCTAGCAGCCTTTTCAAGGTATTGAGCATCGAAGGATATACGGTATTGATGGATATCACGGCTCCGATCGAAAGCCAGGTACACACGTACCAGGCCTTTATCAAAAACAAACCCGAGGACCTGGGCCAGCCCGAATATATCGATGTACGAGTTCCTGGACGCGTGTACTTCAAGTAAGGAATTAAGTTTGCAGAGATAAACACAGCGCGTTTTACGATGACCTTTTAATAGGCTGTAAAACGCGCTGAATGTTATACGACAGCTAAGTAACGGTGAATCTCAGTCTTTAAGAAAACGATACTGATGTCGTATAACATATATTGTGCGACGCATGTGTATCCAGCTTTGGAATTGGCTTTTTTGCAATCATCCCCTACCCGCTTGAGAAAATTGGCCTTCCCCAGAGTGCGGATTTTCATTCCACCGGAGATCTCGGCGGCCACATATAGACGTCGAGAAACGCCTTGAAGCTCGCGAGCAAATCGCGTCCGAGAAAAAAACCGATGCGTCGGTATGTTCTCCGGTCTGCAGGTAACCCCTGCACGTCGATGCCAAAAGCGCCGCAGAGGAACAACGCGCGGCTCAAATGGAAGCGTTGCGTCACGACCACGGCTTCCTTGATGGCGAACACTCCGGCCGCGCGCTTGCAGCTTTCGTACGTGCGATAGCCGTGACCGTCCACCACGATGTGCTCGGCCGGGATGCCGGCCTCTTGCGCCACGCGTGCCATGGTCTCGACTTCGTTGACGTGGAACGCGCCATCGTCACCGGTCATGAGGAGCGTGCGGACCTTGCCGTCCTTGTACGCGTCCACGGCCTCCATCACGCGGTCCTCGAGCGCGTCCGACGGCGTTCCGTCCTGCTTCACACTCGCGCCGAGCACGATCGCGTATTCCACGGGCCGCAGGTCCGCGCGTTGTTTCACGATCGATCCCGCCTCGACGAATTGCACGTAGCCGATCGCGCCGACGATCAAAAGGGCCGCCGCGGCCGCGGCGCCGGCGCTTGCGACGGCGATGCGTTTGAGAATCATTCTCATTCGTCAAAATCCTGTGGTTTGTCCAGGAGTAGTGATTGTACCCCGATTCCTTCGCCGGTGATACGGACCACGTCCTTGTCGATCTTCGCGAATTCCTTGCCGGCCAGGTTGTACTGGTTGACCGCCGTGCCGAGCGCGCGTCCGACCGCGTCATGTTTCTCCTGGTAGGCCGCAAGATGCTTTTGGAGCTCCATGACGCGCTTGCGGATTTCTTGCGCCTGCTCTTCGATTTTGAGCGCCTTGAGACCTTGCAGCACGGTCTGGAGATACGCGGTAAACGAAGTGGGAGAAACGATGATGACATGCCACTTGGCCGCCGCGCGCTGCAAAATGCTCTCGGTATCCTCCCCCACCTCGCCGATCTTGTTGATGAGCAGGTCGTAGTAGATTGCCTCGTGCGGGATGAACATGAAGGCGAATTCCATTGTCCCCTCCTCCGGCCGCACGTATTTCGCCGTTTCCTTGATACGTAGCTTTAAATCGTTGATGAAGGCCTTCTCGTATCGTTCGCGTTCTTCCGGCGTCTGCGCCTCGACGAGTCGATTATAGTTCTCCAGGCTGAATTTCGAATCAATCGGGACGATCTTGTCGCGTACGAAGATCGCCGCGTCCACAATTTCTCCGTCCCGGAATTTGTACTGCATCTCGTACTGGTCCGGCGCGAATATGTTCTTGAGCAACGTCTCGAGATAATACTCACCGAGAATGCCGCGCTGCTTCGGGTTCGTAAGGATACGTTGCAGGTTTTCAAGCTGCCCCGAAAAGTTCAGCACCTGCTTGTTCGTTTCCTCGATCTTCGCGAGGCGCTCCGTCACGTCGCGGACGGCGCCCGTCATGTGGTGGCTTGACGCCTGCTGCGTACGGACGTTTTCGGACAACGTTTGCCGGAGGTCCTGGTCCAACGCTTCCAGGCGGTTCTGAAGCATCAGCAGGGCCTGCGGATCGGTCGCGGTGCCGCTCCCCTGCCGGCGCAGAACCAGCCACGCCAGGAGCCCGAATCCGGCGACCAAAACGGCGCAGATAACAAACAAACCGACGATGTCGTTCATGCCCGTATTTTGGCCCACCGTCGCGGGTCTTGCAAACTTCGGCACGAGTTTGTATCTTCGCCGCATTGATCGAAAAACACATCGCTATGAACGCCATCAATCTCCCCACTGGTCCCTCGAGCTGGGATCGTGACCTGCAGGGCCTTGACGAAGATCCGGAATCGGAAAACCTTGCCGCGCTCGGAATGCACCTGATCGGAAACAATGATGAGGAAGAAGAGGAGGACGAGGAGGAGATGAAAGAGGGCGAGCCGGAAGAGGAAGAGGACGAGGAGGAAGACGAGCCGGAAGAGTTGGATGAGTTGAAGGAACTGGATCGTCTGGAAAAGGAATTGCAGGAAGAGGATCCTGCCGTCTTGATTGACGAAGAAGACTAAGCATGATAGATGAAAGGCCGGCCCGGAACGGTTTCGGGCCGGCCTTGTTCTCTCGCCTGAGGTGCCCGATGGACGTCGCAGAAGCCTGCCGGCGGGCCCTGGGGGATCACCTCAGGGCAGCCTTTGCCAAGCCCGGGGCCGGCAAGCCCCACCGCATCTTCATCCCGTTGTGTGACACGCTGTGGTCGCACGTACAACCCTCGATCACGGCGCTCGGCGCGAAGCCCGATCCCGGCAAGCGCCACAGCTACCGTGGGGAGATCGAAGTGGATCCCGGTACGCACCGGCTCATCCGCTTCCGGTTCTACGGTCATCGACGCATCCTCGTCGCGCATTGCCTGAGGTGACCGATGAGTGCCCAAGCACACGAAGCGGATGCGTGATCCCCCGCCCCGAAATCTTCGGGGCTTTTTCCTTCTTTACTGACACACCGCACACTCCTCGTTGGCCACGTCGCGCTTGATGGACTGCGCCTCGATGGTCTCGGCCTGGATCGGCGCGGCCGAACGCAGATAGTACAGCGTTTTGACGCCGAGCTTCCAGGCCAGGACGTGTACCTCGTGCAGGTATTTGCCGGAAATCGGCGTCGGGAAAAACAGGTTGAGCGACTGCGCCTGGTCGATGTACGGCTGGCGGTCTGCCGCCTGCTGGATCAGCTCGCGCATGTTCATCTCGTACGGCGTACGGAATACGGCCTTCTCTTCCGGCGTGAGTCCTTCGAGGTTCATCACGCTCCCCTTGTCCGCGATGATCTTCTTCCAGACTTCATTCGTATTCATCCCCTTGGATTCGAGCAGTTTCACCAGATGCTTGTTTTTGTACAAGAAGCTGCCAGACAGGGTTTTTTGCAGGAACGCGTTGCCGGAAATCGGCTCGATGGACGGCGTTGCCTCGTTGCAGATGAAGCTCGTGGACGCCGTCGGCTGGATGCTCGTCACGTAGGAATTGCGGCGCGTACCTCCGTCGAGCGGCAATCCGCGCTCACGGCCCAGGCGCTCGGAGGCGGCGTGGGCATGCTTCTGGATCGTCGAGAAGATTTCCTTGTTGATGTTGCGCGCCATCACGCTCTCGAACGGCACCATGCGGCTCATAAGATAACCGTGGTATCCCATGGCTCCGAGGCCGACCGACCGTTCATGTTTCACGGAGTTGATCGCTTTCTTGAACTCGATCGGATCGGCCATCTCGCAGAAGGTCTCGAGATTGTTGTCGAGCGCCGTGACGCAGTCATAGGCGATCTGCTCGACCTTGTCCTTCCATTCGTCCCATTTTTCGATGTTGAGATTTCCGAGGCAGCAAACGGCCGTGCGCGTCTCGTCCGTCGGCAGGACGATTTCCGTACAGAGATTGCTTTGGCGCACGACCAGGCCCTTCTCCTTGTGATGCGGCGGCAAGGCTCGGTTGACGGTATCAATGTAGATGATGTACGGCTCTCCCGTTTCCGCGCGCATCGTGAGAATCTTGCGCCAGATCTCCAGGGCGTTCAATTTGCCGGTGACGGTCTTGTAATGCGGATCGATCAGGTCATATTCGCGGTTTTCCTCAACGGCTTTCATGAATTCATCCGTGATGACCAGACCGTGGTTGATGTTGAGGCATTTACGGTCGATGTCGCCGCCGGTCGGTTTGCGGATCTCCAAAAAATCCTCGATGTCCGGGTGGTCGATGCGCAGGTACGCGGCCGCCGCTCCGCGTCTCGTGGAGTTGCGCGAAATCGCGATCGTTTCCGAGTCCATGATCTTGAGGAACGGAATCACGCCGGACGATTTGAGCCCTGAAGCCTTGAGCGGCGCGTTTTGGCCGCGTAATTGCGACCAGTCCGTACCGATGCCGCCCCCGTACTTTGAAAGGAACGCGTTTTCACGATAGATGTCGAAAATACCCTCCAGCGTGTCCGGCACCGTATTGAGGAAGCAGGAAATTGGCAAACCCTTGTTGGTA
Organism: uncultured Gammaproteobacteria bacterium; assembly: GCA_964413995.1. Classification (GTDB taxonomy): domain Bacteria; phylum Patescibacteriota; class Patescibacteriia; order 2-12-FULL-60-25; family 2-12-FULL-60-25; genus RHKK01. Next base: position 4,091 of record CAYPUF010000007.1, on the reverse strand, counting down.
CCGATGTTCATCATCGTCGGCGTGGCCGGGATGTACCAGCAGCGCGTCATATAGTCGTAGAGCCGCTGCGCGAGCGCCGCATCGCCGCGTGAAAGCCCGGCCGCCACGCGCGCGTAGAATTCCTGCAGGTCTTCGCACAGGTGCCCGTCCGCGTCGCGCAGCATGTAGCGGTCGCGCAGGTTCTCGAGGCCGAAATAGGTCGCGAGATGCTCGAATTCCGTGGTTTTCTTGATGCTCTCGTGCACAGCGCGGTCGGCCGTGTAATGGGGACAATCCCAGCTGCGCTTGTGCGTCGTATCCCGTTTGATCTCGGCCAAAAGCAGGTCTCGCGCGGCCGTGAGATCGTTGTTGGAGAGGGCGTCGATGACGTTGGAGTAGTTGGGCATAAAGGGCAGTTGTCAGTGATCAGTTGTCAGAGTTCAGCGCGAGCTTCTAGCTTTGCAATTTATTAGTTTCAAGCTTTACGTTTCAAGTTTCGAGACCCGCTACCAATCCGCGACCACCGCGCCTTTGGCGTATTCCGTCGCACGGTTTTCGAAGAAATTGGCATGTTCCTTGGCGTTGACCATGACATCGAGCCAGGAAAGCGGATTCGTGACTTGGTAGACTTTGTCGAGCCCCAGGTCATTGAGCTTCTTGTCGGCCGTGTATCTGATATATTGCTTGACCTCTTCCGGTTTCAGCCCGGGTACCGCTCCCATGGCGAAGCAGGTGTCGATGAAATGGTCCTCGAGCTTCACCATATCCTCGCAGGCGCGGTAGAGGGTGCGTTTGAGCTCGTCGGTCCAGATGTGCTGGTTTTCCCCCACGAGTGTCCGGAAGAGATGGCAGACGCCCTGGCTGTGCAACGTCTCGTCGCGGATGCTCCACGTGACAATCTGCCCCACGCCCTTCAGTTTTCCGAGGCGCGGGAAATTCATCAGAATCGCGAAACTCGAAAAGAGACTCACGCCCTCCATGAACCCGCCGAACACGGCCAGATTGATCGCCAGCTCCTCGACCGAACGGACGTCAAAGGTCTGGATGTACTGGTACTTGTTGCGCATCGCTTCGAACTCGAGGAAGGCCGAGTATTCCTTTTCCGGGAGGCCGAGGGAGTCGTTCAGGTACGAATAGGCCCACACATGCGTGCTTTCCATGGACGCGAAGGCGGAAAGCATCATCTTGATCTCCGGCTTGGGGAACGCCGGAATAAGCTTGGTGTTGTAATTGTTATTGACCTCGATATCGCCCTGCGTAAAAAAGCGCAGGATCTGGATGACGAGGTTCTTCTCCTCCGGCGAGAGCTTGAAGCGGTAATCGGAAATGTCCGACTCCATCGGTACTTCGATGGGCAGCCAATGTGCCTGGTTCTGTTTTTGGAAGTATTCGAAAAATTTCGGGTATTCGAACGGACGGTAAAACGGCCGGTGGGTGAGGAGCGGGCAGGCGCCAAAGAGCGGGGTCATACGCGGGGCGCGTCACGAGGCGGGCGTATCGAGCCGCGACAGGAATGAGGGCGTCGGTTCGTATCCGCCGGACGGCGCCGCCTGGGGCGGAACATCCTTCGATTCCTGGTACATGCCGATGGACTGGCGTTCCTCCGGCGTCAGGAATTTAAGCGCCAGCCAGCGGAAAATATAGTCCACGATGGATTTGGCCTGCGGGATGTTCGGGTTCTGCGTCGCCCCGGACGGTTCGTAGCGCGCGTGGATGAACTTGTTGCACAACACCTTGAGCGGCACGCCGTATTGCAGGCCGATCGAGATCGCCGTCGCGAACGAGTCCACGAGGCCCGCGATCGCGCTCCCCTCCTTCGTCAGCGTGATGAAGATCTCGCCCGGCTGGCCGTCTTCATACAAACCGACGGTCAAATAGCCCTCGCAAGGGCCGATCTGGAACTTGTGCGTGATGGCTTTGCGTTCGTCGGCCAGCCGGCGTCGGCGCGGCACGAAGGCATCGCCCGAGATGGGTGTCGGGGTCATAGGTGAGGAAAAGAGACGCGTCAGGACGCGTCGGTGCGGGGCCTCCGGGAGCGTGGTCCGGGGTCGCGCGGCATGCCGCCGCCCGGCCGAACCATTCGCGTGAAACGCTTCCGAGATGACCCGTCCACTACATCTAGTGGTGCAATTCCGATTCTACCACAAGATGTAGTGGACGACACAACTCGTCAAAACCCTTGAAAAACGGATCGTTCGGCCGGAACTGTGGATAACCGTTCGAGTATGGGATGGCGGGTATTGCCGGATGGAATCTGTTCGACGCTTTCGCTCCTCATGATCCGATCAGAATCCCAGGCTCAAGTTGATCGCCGGACGCTGCGCGGGTTCCGGCAATTCGAGCGGCACCGGGATCTCCTGCCGTTGTCCCTGGCGGTTGTTGAAGGCCACGGCGCCGTGATGGAGCGCATGTTCGTAGACATCCCGCGTCACCTTCACGTCTTGCAGGCAGTAGTCGCGCAGCTTGTCGAGCTCGCCGTTGCGCCAATACTCGACGGCCATGAGGCCGTGCCCCGACTTCCCCACCCCGAGCGTGGCCTGCGCCACGTCGTCGAGCTTGATGCGGAAACCGAGCCGGCGCTCAATCTCCACGAGAAGATCGACCGTCGGCAATCGCATGATGTCTCCCGTGTAATAGCTTTGCAAGCACGGATAGTCGAATCCGATCAGGTTATAACCGATCACCCGGTCCGCCCGCTCGAGCCTGGGCCACAGTTTTGGCAGATCCGGCTCGAAAAATCCTTCAAAGGTGTCGGTTTCGTAGAAATAGCATCCGACGAACGAGACCTTGAGCAAAGACGGATTGTAGGCGCCCACATCCTGGAAGGTGTTTTGCGTTTCGATGTCGAGCACGACTTCGCGTCTCATAGAACGGGTGCCACGATAACACACGAAAGCAGGATGGGGAACGCGTCACGTTTCCCCTTGATTTTTGTAGCATATTCTGCTTCCCTGTGCGCGGAGGTCAACATGGATGCAACGGAAAAACCCCTCATCATCCGGCTCTTTTCCTTCTTTCCGACGCCCGAGCACGAGGAGAGTCTGGACGATCTCCTGCGCTCGTCCCGGCTGGAAGTCACGAGAGAAACCGTGAGGACGCTGGACGGATCGCTGCGCGACCGGCCCCTGTCTCGCGCCTACGCGTGGTTGCGCGAGGCCGTCTCCTCGTGGACCGGCCCGGCGGTGCTGCTGGTCTGGTATCACCGGACGCTCGCCGACACCCTGTCCTCTCTCGGGACGATGGATCGCTTCGTGCCCGTCCTGCGGGGCGTGCGCAAGGTCGTCGTCGTGCCCGATCTGCGGTGGGAAGAGCTCCCGCTCGATCCCGCCACGTCCGGGGACGGCTGGCTCGAGACCCGGTATCACGGGCTCGACGAACGCGACGAAGCCGCGATGCGGCCCGTCTTCGTCCTGCGTCTTGATCCGCGCCAACGCGCGTTTCGCGCTGCCGTAGAGCTCGGCATCTTCCTCGGAACGCGGACGAGCCGGCGCTCGGCCGCGGACCTGCCCGTCATCGGCGCGGACGAGGACGAGCCCACGACGACGGGGCCGCCCACGCCGCCGCTCGGCGTCCCGTCGCGTCCCGCGCGTGAGGACGAAACGCTCGAGGCCGCCGTCGGGGTGCACCCGCTTCCGGTCCGTATGCGCCGCATGTCCAGCGGCGCGGTCGAGGTCCGTCGTCTCGGCTCGGGTCGTCCCGACCCGCGCTGCGAGGACGAGGACCTGCGCGACACGATCGAGCCGCCTCCCCCGCTCCCGCCGGGTCGCGAGGACCCTACCAAGCCCAAGTTCTGACGCTTGGGCTCTTTTGTTGCCTAGAGCAACAAAAAACCGAGTGGAACTCGGTCAGTCGGGACGGCTCGATCAGAGCCTCAAGAACGAAGGCGGCTCGGACGGCTCGAACGCGGCCAGCAGCCACAGGATCCGCACCCACTCCCCTTCGGACGGCTCCATGATGGTGAACGTCGGTTCGATGACGAGCCGTCCGTCATAGCATCGGGAGCCGTCGTACGGCGGGAAGAGCAGGACGACCACATACGTCCGGGGCAGGGCGACCGGAAGCTCGCCGCCCGACGTGCGCATCGCCGTCGCAAGCGCCGGTGCCATGGTGGG
>CAYPUF010000006.1:0-25952 GCA_964413995.1 uncultured Gammaproteobacteria bacterium | reverse complement strand
CTCTGCCGTACACCATCGCAACACCCGCCAAGCCAGGCGGGTTTTGCGTTCGTGAAAATATGCTAACGTGTCCGGCATGCATGACATTTCCTGGCATTCCGTCGATCCCGTCCCCGCCGGTTTTACGCCAGAAGGCGTGACAAAGTTATGTAACGAGCATCTCGCGAAAGCGAAGGAGATCGTTGCGGGTATTCGCGCCTTGAAGGACGCACCGGTCCAGGTGCTGACCTGGGAGGCGACCTTTGGCGCTTTCGACGACGCGATCCTTGCGCTCGAGCTCGCCTCAACCGTTCCCTCGCTTATGCACATGACGCATCCGGATGCGACGGTACGCGAAGCCGCCGCGCAAGCCGAGCCCAAGGTCAGCGAGTTCGTCACGAACCTTTTTCTTGATGCCGATCTCGCGAACGTGTTCAAGCGAGTTGCAGGACGAATTTCGAATCACGAATTACGAATCACGCCGGAGCGGGAAAAGTTCGTGCGGGAGACCTTACGCGATTACCGGCGCAATGGACTCGATCTTTCTTCGGAAGGACAAAAACGACTTCGTGAATTGAACGAGGAGCTCACCAGGCTCGGACAGGAATTCGAATCAAATATCGCGGCCTCGCTTGCGTGGATCGATCTGCGGCCGGAACAGCTCGAGGGATTGCCCGAGTCTTTCATCGCGTCGCACCCGCCCGGCGAGAACGGCCTCGTACGCATCACGACCGCGTATCCGGACTACAAGCCGTTCATGAAATACGCGAAGGATCGCGAGGCGGCCGAGCGGCTGTACGTTGCATACAACACCCGGGCGCGGGAAAGAAACCTGCCCATCCTTGACCGCGTCCTCGCGCTGCGCAAGGAAAAGGCGGCCTTGCTCGGTTACGAGACATGGGCGCATTACGTGCTCGAGACGCGTATGGCCAAGGAACCCGGCCGCGTATTCGATTTTCTCGAGGGGCTGCACACGTCGCTCAAGCTAAAGGCCGCGGAGGAGTTCGCCGCCTATGGCCGCGACGGGATCCCGGCCTCCGATGCGGCGTATTACGAAGAAATCGTCAACCGCCGCGACCACGCCTTCGATTCCGCCGCGCTGTCCGAATACTTCGAGTCAGCGACCGTGTTCCATGGCATGCTCGACGTGATGACGGACCTGTTCGGCATCGAATTCCGCCCGATCGACGTCCCGGTTTGGCATGAGGACGTCCGCTGCCTCGAGGTGGTCGGTGGCGGCGCTCCGCTCGGCCGCATCTACCTCGATCTCCATCCGCGCGACCACAAATATTCGCATGCGGCCGTATTCGGCATCCGGAACGCGCGCCTCATCCCTCCCGCCTCCCGCCTCCTCCCGATCTGCTCGCTCGTCTGCAATTTTCCACGCAAGGGCTTGCTTCTGACGCATGAAGATGTCGTGACGCTGTTCCACGAGTTCGGCCACGCGATCCATAAGATCCTATACCAGGGCGAGCTTTCGAGTCTCGGCGGCCTCAACGTCGCGCGCGATTTTGTCGAGGCGCCGTCGCAGATGCTCGAGGAGTGGGCATGGCATCGCGTCTCGCTCGACCGCTTCGCGCGCCATCACAAAACCGGCGCGCCGATTCCCGACGCGCTGTTCGACGCTATGACGAGCGCGCGCCACGTCGGTGAAGCGATCGCAACCGAACGGCAGCTGTTCCTCGCCATGCTCGACCTGACCTATCACACCAAAGAACCCGGCTTCGACACGACGGCCGTGCTCAAAGAGCTGCACGCCGAGTACAGCCCGTTCCGTTTCATCGAAGGCACGCATTTCCAGGCCTGCTTCGGCCATCTCATGGGGTATGACGCCGGGTATTACGGCTACCAATGGGCGCTCGCCATCGCGCGGGATTTGCTGACGCGGTTCGAAAAGGAGGGGATGATGAACCGCGCGACCGCGGCGGACTATCGCCGCGCGATCCTGGAAAAAGGCGCGAGCGAGGAGGAGGAAAGGATGGTCGAGGCGTTCCTCGGACGGCCGACGAACGACGAAGCATATAAACGCTATCTTGGCGCGGCCTAGCGGCGCGTCATCTGTTTGAAGCGCAGGAGATAGAAGGCGTTACGCAGCGGCACCGCGAGCTTGGTCTTGATCGTCAGCGCGTGTTTCAGGCTGATCACGCCTGTATCGCCGAGCGTGATGATCACGCCTTTTTGCCCCGTGCGGAACGGTTTGAGTTTCTTGCCGGCCAGCGTCCGCAGGATGTTGCGTGCAAGCACCGGCGCCATTTGCATCGCGGTTTGCGCGGTTTTGGGAACAGGAGCGCCTTTCATCCGGAAGCCGCTGACGTCTCCCGCGCAAAAGATCGACGGGTCGATGCGAAAATAGTTGTCGACGGCCGGATAGCCGCCGCGCTCCATCACCACGGGCGGGCGCATGTCGATCGGACACGGCTCGATCCCCGCCGACCACAGGATGAACGAGGCGGGAATCAGCTTGCCGGATACCGTATGGATGACGCCCGGCTCCACCTTGGTCACGGCCTCGCCCGTGAGCGTCTGGATGCCTTGGCGATCGAGTTCGGCGTTGGCATGGCGAACGACGGACTCCGGAAAACCGGGCAGGATTTGCGGCGCGCCCTGGATGAGATGGAAGCGCGGTTTGAGCGCGGGATCGATTTTTCCCCGTTTCCGTTCACGCTCGATGAATTGTTTGATGGCGAATACCGACTCGATGCCCGTCGGACCCGCGCCGACCACGGCCATGGCGAGCAACCGCTCGCGTTCCGGCCCGTTCGCTTTGGCCGCTTTCGCGAGCGTGTCGAGAATGGCCTCCTGGGCGCGTGCGGCATCCTTCGGATTCTTGAGCGGGAAGGAGAGCTCCTGTGCGCCGGGGATGTCGTAGTAGCAGGTCCGTGCGCCCTGCGAGAGCACGAGAAGGTCGTACGGGATGTCTTCCTCCATGCCGTTGCGGGAGACGCGTACGGTTTTCGCGTTCCGGTCCACATACAGCGCCTCGGCTTGCAGGAACGTGAAGCTGTCTTGCTTTGCAAGCTCGGGAAACTCGACCGTCACGTTTTCGAGTCCCATCTCTCCCGCGAAGGCGTCCACGAGCCAGGGGGTAAACAGGAATTCCCGCTTCTTGTCGACCAGCATCACTTCATAGCCGTTGCAGCGGCGCGAAAGCAGCTGCGCCGTGCGCAAACCGACAAAGCCCCCGCCGATGATGAGAATCCGCATTTTCATAGAGATAGAGTACAGGAAGTAGCTGGCAGCCGGTAGCAGCGAGAAAAGGAAAACCCTAGATGCTAGCTGCGAGCTGCGAGCTGTTCATTCATTTGTTTTCAAAATATTCGCTTGCGCGGCGCAGACTCTCGAACGTGCCGGCGTCGGACCAGAATCCGCGTACCGGGCGAGCCGTGAGCCGGCCCTGCGCGAGGAAGGCGCTGTTCGTATGCGCGATTTCGAGTTCGCCACGCGCCGAGGGCTTGAGCGTGTGTATCACGTCGAACACGGTCGCGTCGTAGACGTACAACCCGACTTGCGCGAAATTCGATTTCGGGTTCGCCGGTTTTTCCTCGATCGAGAGCACGCGGCCGCTCGCATCGATTTCGATGACGCCGAAGCGTTCCGGGTCGTGTACCGCCTTGTAGAACGTGAGCGCTCCGCCCTGGAACGAGCTGATCGGCGCGAGGAAATTATCTTCGAATATATTATCACCGAGAATGACCGTCACGTGATCCTGGCCGACAAAGTCTTCCGCAAGCGCCACGGCATGCGCGATGCCGCCTGCCTCGTCCTGGATGCGGTACGTCAATCGGCAGCCGAGCGCGGCGCCGGAGCCGAGCAGGTTCATGAAATGTCCGGCATGATCGGGTCCCGTCACGATCATGATGTCGCGGATACCCGCGTCGAGTAGCGTTTGCAACGGGTACAGGATCATCTGCTTTTTCCCGACCGGCAGAAGGTGTTTATTCGTGGTGTTTGTGAGCGGCGCGAGGCGCGTGCCTTTACCGCCGGCGAGAATCAAGCCTTTCATGCGGGGCGAGTGAGGGGTGAGGAGTGAGTAGGGAGTAGCCTGAGTGGAGGCGATCAAATCTGGGCTCTTGATTCTTGATTCATGATTCCTGATTCTCTTCTTCGCTTCCGCATACTTGATCATCGTATCGCGCAGCGCGACGTCGATCGGACGCATCTCGATGCCGAGCTCTTGCAGGCGTTCGGACTGAAGGATACAGTTGGATCTCGCTGCTTTTGCGAGACCGCGCTGCATAAGTTCCTCGTTTGAAATCCATGCGTTTTGATGATGCGGGTCAACATATTCGCGATACAAATCGAGAATCTGTCGATGACGTGCGGTGCCGGGATTCGTGATATGGAAGATGCCTGTACCGCGTTTCGCCATCAGCTGGTAACAGACGTTGATCATATCCGGGATGATCGTGACACTGTTCTCGACGTCGATGACTTGCCTGTAACCGACGAGCTTATCGATGAGGTTGCGTGGGTTCGGCTCATCATCGATCGGCATGCGGATGCGTGCGATCGCCGTATTCGGCATGCGTGACAAAAGAAGGTCGGTCGCGTATTTCGATCGTGAATACACGGATGCGGGGTTTGCAAAATCCTCCTCGTGCCAACCTCTTGGATCGGGAGATGGTCCGTAAAAAATACAGCCGCTCGCGAGATGGAGAAAATAGACGCCGCGTTCTTGACAGGCTGCCGCAAGAACGAGCGGACCCATGGTATTTGCACGATACGTTTCCGCCTGATGCGTTTCGCACCAATCGATATTCGGACGCCCGGTTTTCCCGGCCGCATTCACGACCGCATCCGGCTTGTGCTCGTCGAGCGCCTTGAGTACGGCCGCCTTGTCGTCGATGCGTGCATCCGTGCCCACGGCATCCGGCCACGCGGCCAGCATTTTCCCGCCGATAAACCCCTTGGAACCGAAAACGAGGATCTTCATAGAATCAATCAGGATACCCTGTTTCTTACACGATAAACAGGGGAAAAAGTAGGCGGGATGTCAATGGTTGAATTATGCGCTGTATATGCTAACCTGCGCACACACGCGCCCTTGATTCCTCGGTAGACTTGAGGAGGTTGAGATGGCTCATGACCGCATTTTGGTACCCAATCTTTCCTCGACGGATCTACTCAATCTTGCATACGAAAAGCTCGGTTTGACTTCTATCGATAAGGACTTGCTGAAAAGTGAATTCATTGGAGAAGCTCGCGGCAAGGTTTTCGAGGTCTTGTTGAGTAGCGAGCGTCCGAAACTCCTTACGGGTGAGCAGAGGCTCGAGCGATTCTTCTTCCCGGAGGGGCTCTACTGGGATAGTAATCGGGCCGCCTTCATCGCATGGTTGGTGGAGAAGCAGCCCGCTTACAGCTGCGCGACCTGCCATATCGCAGGCATGGCCCGCGACCTGCAATTCGTAGTCGGCAAGCGCAAACGTAGACTGGAGCTGGCTAGTCCATCGGAACGCTGGCATGGGATTCAATCTTTCCTACTCTTCAGAGAGGTGAAGAACCCCTGAGCTCTTACGAGCTCTTTTTTGTGCCCGAGGCACATCAGCCTTTGGCTGATAATAGCGGCTCCCACCAGCGTCGGTTTTGCCTGTACCATTCGATGGTTTCCTTGAGCCCCTCCTCGAACGTTCGTGTCGGTTCCCAGCCGAGTTCGTTTTTCGCTTTCGTCGAGTCGATCGCGTAGCGGCGGTCATGTCCCTTCCGATCTTTCACGAATTGGATCAATGACTCCGGTTTGCCGAGCTCTTTCAAAATCATCTTCACAACGTCGATATTCGCGCGCTCCGCGTTTCCGCCGAGGCAATACGTTTCACCGATCCGCCCTTTCAACAACACCGCTTCGATCCCGCGGCAATGGTCTTCCACATGGATCCAGTCGCGGATGTATTTGCCGTCGCCGTACACAGGGAGCGGCAAGTCGCGCAGCGCGTTCACGATCATGAGCGGGATGAGCTTTTCCGGAAAGTGATAGGGGCCGTAGTTGTTCGAACAGTTCGAAATCGTGACCGGGACGCTGTGGGTGTGATAGTACGCGCGCACGATATGGTCGCTCGCGGCTTTCGAGGCGGAGTAGGGGCTGCGCGGATCGTACGGCGTCGCCTCGTTGAACCGTTTGCGCGAGTTGAGCGCGAGCGCGCCGAATACCTCGTCCGTCGAGATGTGATGAAAGCGTTTGATCTGTCCTTCGCGCCGCAGCGCTTCTTCGAGCAGCGTCTGTGTGCCGAGCGCGTTCGTCTCGAGAAACACACGACTGCCTTTGATGGAGCGGTCTACGTGCGACTCGGCGGCAAAGTGTACGACCGTGTCGACGCCCTCCATGGCGCGATGGACGACATCCGCATCGCAAATGTTACCGTGGACGAATACGTGACGATCAGGATCGAGTCCGCGGATATTCTCGGGATTTCCTGCGTAGGTCAGTGCATCGAGGTTCACGATCACGTCGTGCGGATGGTTCGCAAGCCAGTATCGGATGAAATTCGATCCGATAAATCCCGCTCCGCCGGTGACCAAAAGCCGCATAGGTTTCTGCATTCTTACTGATGTAGGGGCGTATTGCAATACACCCCTACCATGGTAGGCTCATTTTCGAATTATGGCCGAATCGAGCCAAAAAGACCTTGCGGTTATTATCGTCAGCTGGAACGTGAAAGACGCGGTCCTGGAGAACCTGCGTTCCGTTTTTGCGTCGACCGGATCGGGCGCGATGAATCGCGCCCCTACGTTGGACGTCATCCTCGTCGATAACGCATCAACCGACGGCACCGTCCAAGCCGTCCGCGAGGCGTTTCCCGTCGTGCGCGTGATCGCGAACAAGGAAAACCGCGGATTCGCCGCGGCATGCAACCAGGGGATGAGAGAAGTACTGACACCGCCCCTTACCCCTCCTCTCAGAGGAGGGGATGGGGAGGTGGGAGTCCATCCGCACGTTCTCCTCCTCAATCCCGACATGCGCGTCGAGCCGGACGCGCTGGCGAAAACCGTCGACTATCTCGATGCGTACCCGAACGTGGCGGTGCTCGGCGCGAAGCTGATCGGGGAGAACGGCAAGCCGATGCATCACCTGCGCCGTTTTCCGACATGGAAAGACCAGCTCACGATCCTGCTCAAACTCACGCGCGTGTTTCCAAAGACGATCGACCGTTACATGGGTCGTGATCTTGATCTCGATTTGGAGCAGGACGTGGATTCGGTGCGCGGTTCGTATTTTGCGATGAACCGCACGGCATTGGACTCCGTAGGTCGACTTGATGAACGATATTTTATTTGGTTTGAGGAAGTGGATTATTGCCGCCAGGTGAAAGAGAAGGGGATGAGCGTGCGCTATGTCCCGTCGATCGTCGCGCATGATTCGGTCGGCAAGAGTTTTGCGAAGCGCGGCCGCTGGTGGAAGCGCAAACAATTCCTGACGAGTCTCATGAAGTATTTTTTGAAATGGCTATGAAGCTCGCGGTGCAAGTCATTCTCTACCATAGCTCGAAGCGTCTCGCGCCGCTGTTGGAGTCGCTCAAGGCGCAGACGTTCCAGGATTTCGAAACGTGGTTCATGGACAATTCGGAGGACCGTGACGAAGCGGAATTGTCGCGTGCGCAGGTTGAAGCGTCCGGACTGCGCCATCGTTTCATCGTGAATGAAACGAACACGGGATTTGCCGGGGGACATCAGGCGATGTTTCTCACGCACGACGCGCCGTTCGTGATGCTCCTGAACGACGACGCGAAACTTGCGCCGACATACCTCGAGTACGCGATGCGCCGCATCGAGTCAGATCCCAAGATCGGAAGCGTCACGGGTCTTGTCTACCGTTTTGACGGCGAGACCATCGACACGACCGGGCTCGCATACAAATGCCTCGCGCAGATCGTTGATAGAAATGCCGGGGAGAAGCTAGAAGCTAGAAGCAAGAAGTTAGAATCGGGAGAAGTATTCGGCGTTTCCGGCGCCGTCGGGTTGTATCGGCGTTCCGCCGTCGAACAAGCGGGCGGACTCTTCGATCCAACGTGGTTCATGTATAAGGAAGACGCGGATCTCGCGCTCCGCCTTCGCGACGCGGGATTCGCCGCCTGGTTCGAACCAGAAGCGGTCGCATGGCACAAACGGGGGTTGAAACAGTCACGCGGATTGCTCCAGCGTTTCTTTGACGAACGGAAGCGTCCCGCGAAGCTGCGACAGTATGCGTATGCGAACCAGCTTCGCATCTACCGCAGACACTTCCGCTGGTCGCTGGGGTTTTCTGACATCGTTCGCTCCATCATGATTGAGACGATCCGGTCGGCCGGTACGCTCGTCACTTCGCCTGCCGTTTTTTTCGGCGCCTGGTATGACGTCTTCTCCTAAAGTCGGCATCATCTATCTGACCTTCCCTACCAAAAACTGGGAGGAAGATATCGAGCGCGCGATGCGTTCGTTCGAGCGCTTGAAGTATCCGAAAGATCAGATCGAATTGATTTGCGTCGAATCAAAAGGATCTCGTCCGCCGGTGAAAGAGTGGTTCGAGAATAGGTGGTTGCCGAAATCGGGCACGACTCTGCCCCGCATCCACTATGTGTTCAACGATCAGGAACTGGGATTTTCAGGAAACAATAATTTGGGATTCGAAAAAGCCAAAGAACTCGGATGCGAGTACGTCCATCTCACGAACGAAGACACGGAAGTCGATCCGGAGTATCTCATCCATGCCGTCGAGCGCGCCGAGGCCGATCCCAAAATCGGCGCGGTGCAATCGCTCATCCTGCTCGGTCAGGACCGCGACCGCATCAACTCGGCGGGAAATGCGTACCACTTTCTCGGCCACGGGTATTCGACCGGCTATCGACTTGCGCGGGACGAGTATCCCGTCACCGGCGACGAGATCGGGTATGCGTCCGGCGCGGCGGTTCTCGTCCGCGTTTCGGCCGTCGAAGGCGCGCTGTTCGACGAGAAACTCTTTTCCTATCACGAAGATACCGATCTCTCGCTTGCCCTTCGCTCGCGCGGATGGAAGGTCGTCCTCGAACCGACGTCCGTCGTCTGGCACTGGTACGAATTCGCAAAAGCGAAGATTAATTATTATTGGATGGAACGGAACCGGTATGTGCTCGTCTTTAGCTATTATCGACTTTGGACGCTGTGCCTCATTCTGCCCGCGTTGATCGGTACGGATCTCGCGACGGCGCTACTTTCGATGCGTGGTGGCTGGTGGGACATGAAGCGCAAAGTGTATCACGATCTGTTCTCGCGCGAGTTTTGGAAGTGGGTCGGACGGCGCCGCCGCTTGATCCAATCGTCACGGACGATTGGGGATCGGGAGTTGCTTCGACTCGCCGTCGGCACCATCGAATTCCAGGAAACTTCCGTCCAAAATCCCATCGTGACCCATGTCGCGAACCCCGTCCTGAAGGCGTATTGGTGGGTGGTGAAACGGTTCATTTTGTAGGGGCAAGGCGTGCCTTGCCCCCATGGGTTGACGAAATGCATCAGATTGGCTAACCTTCCCGCCATCCATATGAAGGCCGAAATCCACCCGAACTACCACGCCGAGGCCAAGATCAGCTGCCTTTCCTGCGGCTACGAGATCACCACCGGCTCCACCTTGCCTGAAATCAAGGTCGAGTTGTGTTTCAAGTGCCACCCGTTTTACACGGGCAAGCAGCAGCTTGTGGACACGTCCGGCCGCGTCGACCGTTTCAAGAGCATCCAGACAAAATCGACCAAGAAGGCCGCCACGGCGACCAGCAAGAAGGAGAAGGCCGCCAAGCGCGCCGCCAAGAAGGAAGAAAAGAAGTCCACCAAAAAGCTCCAGGTCGAGGCTTAGTTGGGAAAACCGGTGCGAGGTATTGGCGACGATGTATCGCCATGCCTGAGCCGGTTTTTATGTAGCGAACTGTCAACTGGTTACTGTGAACTGTAAACTAGACGTATGTCGTTAATCGAACAGGCGAAATCCGCCCTTGAAGAATTGTCCAAAGCCGAAGCGGCGCTGTCCGATCCGGCCGTACTTGGCGATCAAAAGAAATTGAGGGAAGCCTCGATCGCATTCACGCATGCGAAGGAGAAGGCGGAAGCCGCGAAGCGCCTCATCGATCTCGACCGGGCCGTGAAGGACGCAAAAGAGGCGGCCGTGTCCGAAGACGAGGAGATGAAGGAGATGGGCGCGTCGGAGCTTGCGCGGCTCGAGCCGGAGTTCGCGAACGCGGCCGAGACGTTTGAAATTCTGCTCACGCCGCCGGACCCGCTGGACCAGAACGACGTCATCGTGGAAATCCGTGCCGGGACGGGTGGCGACGAAGCCGCATTGTTCGCGGGAGACCTCCTGCGCATGTACATCCGCTTCGCCGAACGGCACAAATGGAAGGCGAATCTCCTTTCCGAGTCGGTGAACGAAGTGGGCGGATACAAGGAGGCCGTCGTCTCGATTAAGGGTGCGGGCGCGTACGGTTGGCTGAAATACGAAATGGGCGTGCATCGCGTCCAGCGTGTGCCGGAAACCGAAAAGCAGGGACGCATCCATACCTCCACGGCCACCGTCGCCGTCCTCCCGGAGCTGGAGGAGACTGAAATCCAGATCGATCCGAAAGATTTGCGCATCGATACGTTCTGCTCCGGCGGCAAGGGCGGGCAGTCCGTGAACACGACCAAGTCCGCCGTGCGCATCACGCATATCCCGACGAACATCGTCGTATCGTGTCAGGACGAACGCTCGCAGCTGCAGAACAAGGAGCGCGCCATGGCGATCTTGCGCGGCCGCATCTGGGAAATGGAGGAGGAGAAAAAGCGCTCCAAGCTCGACGCCGAACGGCGCGCGCAGATCGGCCACGGCGGACGATCGGAAAAAATCCGCACCTACAACTATCCGCAGGACCGCATCACCGACCACCGCATCAAGAAATCGTGGCATAGCATCCCGAACATCCTGGACGGGGCGCTGGACGAAGTGATCCTCGCGGTGAAGTCGGGCAAGAAGGGGGAGGAAGAGGATGAGGATTGACACGATCCTCGTTTTTCTTTTGCGCGGACGCTAGGCTCGGAATCAGGACCGTCGACATTCAGTCCGGTCATGCGACCGGATAAAGAAGGAGGTGTGACGATGGCCATGCCCATTCAATGGCCGGGTCACGTCGTGGACCTCCGGCCGTATCTCGATCATCCCAAGAGCCAGAAGGCGCAGACCGAATGCCGCAAGGCGGCGCGCGCCTTCGAGACGGACGGTTTCGTCGTATTCCATGATCCCGAGGTGGACTTCGTGCTCTGCCGCGAGTTCATGAAGATGATGGAACGCTTCGCGCTTCTGCCCGATCGCGAGCGACGCAAGACCGAGCGCAGGGACTACTACCATCAGACGGGTTTTACGCCGCAGGATGCGGAGACGCCGGGCGCACTCTACGACGACCAGCGCGATCCGCTCATCGACCTCATCCCTGAGGGCGAGCGGCCCCATCCCGTCACGGGGCCGGATCGCAAGATGCGGTACATGTTCAACATCGGTCTCCGGCCGACCGAGCCGACCGGGAAGTACCCCATGCTCGACGGCGCTCCGCAGATCGTCCCCGATGGCTTTCCGGAGTGGCTCGACGTGGCCCTGCCGTGGGGCGAGCAGCTGCGCGACGCTGGCGTGACCCTACTCGAGATGGCGGCGATCGGCTGGGATTGCGAAGATCTACACGTACTCTCGTCCGTGGTCGAGTACGGCTACAACCTGCTCGCGCCGACCATGAGCGATCTCACCGAGGACGGCGTCGGACCGGACACGGTTTTCGCCGGCGTCCATAAGGACTCGAGCATGCTCACCGTGCATCCGCGCGCGACGCATGCCGGGCTCGACGTGTGGACGCGCGACCTGCGCAAAGTGGCACCACGCGTGCCCGCCGGATGTCTGCTCGCCCAGGGCGGCCGTATTCTCGAGTGGCTCACGGGCGGCCGTGCGTATCGCGGCTTGCACCAAGTCGTGAACCGCCCGGAGCACATGCCCAAGATCGAGCTGGCGCGCCGCGAAAAGCGGAGGCTCATCCGCGTGGCGTCCCCGGAATTCCTGCGCCCGCCGACGGACTATGTCGTGAAGCCGATCGGCGAATTCGCCACGCCGGACGCGCTCGCGAGGTACGAGCCGTTCGTAAGCGGCACGCGGCTCATGGAGGGCCTCGCGCGGCGCGGTCTCGCCGCCGACTGACCCGGTTGCCGCCGGGTCTTTTCTTTTCCAACACCATTCCCCGGCTTCTAGCTTCTAGCTTCTCTTCTCTGTAAACTGCCTTCATGCCCATGCGCGCTTCCGGCAAAGAGATCGGATCGTCCGTCGGACGGATGATTTTTCGCGGGCAGGACGCGCGTCGCATCGAGCGCCGCCTGGAAAAAGCCGGCGCGGAAAAACTGAAATCCGCGCTAGAACGCCGCGGGGCGGGCGACGTCGAGATCGGGGATATCGCCAAGGCCATGTCCGGCAAAGAACAAGGGTGGACGCCATTGAAATACAAAAAAGTCGTGGCCGCGCTGCAGGACGTGGAAGTTGCACAAAAAGCGCGAAGCGCAAGCGCGATGGTGCTCAAAGCCTCGCGTGACGCGCAGGCGGCGCTTGAGGGGCCGCAGCTTTCGCCCGCGCAGCTCAAGGCGCGCATGAAGGAACTGGCACGTGAGCGACGGGCCGAGGCGGAAACGGAAGAGGGGCAACTCGGGGTGCTCGACCGCATGCGCGGAGCCATGGGTCGGGCGAACAAGGCCGAGCGCATGACCGCGCAGGCGAGGCTTGCGGAAGAGCGCGCGTCCGGAACCGAGACGCAACCGACGGTCCGCGCCTTACGTGAAGCGCTGCGCAAGGATATGGGACTGCAGCCGAGAATCCGCTTATCAAAGCCAAAAAAATCCGTCGACGGAGCCACGGGCTTCCAGCCGTAGTTCCATTGACAAAACGCGTATTTTATTGTATAAACACATGTTCCGGCTGTAAGGTCGGACTATCCGGGCATGGGGTCCGGATACACGATTTCGGAGGTGCGTCATGGCGCACGTGAGCTCTTTCATTCAGAAGATCTGCGTGGTCGTCATGGCCGCGCTCCTCGTCGTCACGAGTCTCGTGTTCGCCGGCTGCACGCTCGATCGCTCCGTCATCGGATGCGCGTCGGGCGAGACCGGCGACGACACGGGCCGCTGCGTCGCGATCGCGACGCCCGACGGCGGGACCGACGCGTTCGTCGCGATGATGGACGCCGAGGTCGATGCCGGCACGGACGCCGGTTCCGACGGCGACGCGGGCGAGATGCCCGACGCCCGGGTCGAGCCCGACGCCGGACCCGGCGACGGCGGGCCGGGCGACTCCGGTCCGCCGCCGATGGACGGCGGTGCGGATGCCGGCCGCGACTCCGGTCCGCCGGACGCGGGCACGGACGCCTGCGTCCCGGCCGCCGAGATCTGCGGCGACGGGATCGATCAGGACTGCAGCGGTGCGGACCGGCCGTGCCCGCTCGTGATCCGCATGGATGGCGCGGTTCCCATGACGGGGATCGTCATCCGTCTCGTGTGGAACGAGCCGCCTCCGCGCGGCCGCCAGGAGCGCGGATGGTTCTTCGATGCGTGCGCCGGCGGGATCCGCAGGGTGGACCCGGACACGATCGAGTGTGGCTTCGAGCATCCGGACCTCGCGTCCGGCCGCCAGCTCGACTGGTTCCCGTATGATACGGCGGGGATGGCGAGCCGCTGCACGCGGTCGTCCTGCCCGGGCACCTATACGGTGACCTACCTGGGGATGCCGGCCGTCCCCATCGTCACCGTCGCCGACGGCTTCGACGCCAACGCCAACGGCATCATCGACGCGGCGGACCGCGCGATCCTGCACGTCGAAGGCCTGCCCTGACCGGGAATTCCGGTCTCTCGCCGCCCCCTCCCGAATCCCTTCGGGAGTGAGGGCGGCTCTTTCGTTTCATGTCATGCGCAGACGCGAACGGCGTTTAGAGGTACAATCACATGGTGAAAATATTTCCCTATGAGTCTCTGGAAAGAAAAGACATGGATCGTCGTTTGCCTTGGTCTTGTGACGCTCGCCATCGTCGGGGCCGCGTTCGCTCTGTTGAGTATCCAGAGCCTTGCTCGTGACATCGCGCGTCTCGGGCTGGACGTGTCCGAATTGCAACGCTCGTCCGGCCGATCCGCGCAATCCGCTCCCGCCGCGCCCATCGTCACGACCGTTCCACCCCCGAGAGACTCGTTGTATGAGGACTACGTCGTTCGCAACCGTCTCATGAAACTCCTGGACCGGGACTACTTTACGCATGATGTCCGGAGAGGGCCGGCGCGTACGGCGTTCGTGCCGACAAACCATCTCTATAGTGTAAAGCGATTCTCCATCCGGAACACGATCCTCGACCAGTATAAAGATTAAGAGTATCTGGTGGGAGGCGGCTGACGGTTTCGAGTTGAGGCTTCAGGAAGATGAAACGTCATATTACCTCGTGGAAGATCCTTCCGTACGGCCCCAGACGCAGACCACATTGCGCGTCATCATGAAGTACGGAGGTCCGGGCGAGTTCAGCGACCCGGCAAAGAGCCGCGGAGAGTCATGCCCGTCCGACATCGACCCGAACATCGCTTCTGCGGCGCAGGTCATCCGGGCGATGGGCGACGGTTATTCCTTTGGAACGGTTTCGTTTGACGAGATCTGCCGCGGTACAAAGAAAACCGATCGCCGCGATCTGAATGCGTACCTATTTCTTCCGGCATGGACGCGGCGCGAGGATCTGCAGGAGCCCCGGATCGGATATCTCGTTTTCCAACGCATCACCAATAGCCCCGCCCTGCTCGTTACGGTGCAGGTCACGGGACCGTTTGAGCGGGAAGGCATGTTGAATGATCGAGAGGTTCCGACGGCGGAAATGCATGTGAAAGAAGTCCTTGCCGACATCGCCGAAACGATGGAACCGGAAACGTTCTGCGGGTATGAGGCCTGCTACTAAAACACTCTACGTCCTCGTCGGCCTGCCGTTCTCCGGCAAGACGACGATCGCAACACAACTCATGAAAGATCACGACGCGCTCCTGATCGAGCGCGATCGTTTTCTGGAGAGTTTGAAGGGCGATCCCGTCACGCGCGCTCGTGTTTCGATGAGGTCGCGAAGTATTGATCATCCCGTCTCCAGGCTTGGCAAAACGCAAGAGGAGAACGCGGTGAACGATGCTCTCACGCTCGAATATGTCAGTCGTGTCAGGGAGGCGATCTCGAGAACCGACAAGCCTGTGGTGATCTTAGACGGGACGCACCTTCAACCGCTCTCGCGCTCGTTTGTTCACGGACTGGATGGCTGGCGCCGGATCGCGATTGCTGTCGGCACGGACGTCGGGACGTGTGTCAGGCGCTTTACATCGGCAAACACCGAGGGAATCCGTTCGACCATTACTCCGGATCTCATCCGCAGGATGGCAGATGTGTACGAACCGCCGACCCAAGCCGAGGGGTTTGACGAAATCCGCGTTCTTGGCTAAGATCTCGCCACTAACTCATCCCGAGCTTTTTCCCCAAAACAGGCTCCCTCCTTTCCCTCCCGACGGTCTGCGGACCAACGGAGGGCCGGAGTCCGGAAAAAGCCGCATAAAAAAGGAATCTTATGACCAAATTGCCCGAATTGTCGGAGATGCTCCAGGCGGGCGTCCACTTCGGTCACCAGACCTCGAAGTGGCATCCGAAGATGCGCAAGTTCATTTTCGGCAGCCGCCAAGGCATCCACATCATCAATCTAGAAGAAACGCAAAAGGCCTTGGAGGAAGCCATGAGCTTCGCCAAGAAAACCGCTTCGCGCGGCGGCGTCATCCTCTTCGTCGGCACCAAAAAGCAGGCGGCCGAGATCGTCCAAAAGGCGGCCGAAGCTTGCAAGATGCCGTACGTCAACAAGCGTTGGCTCGGCGGCACGCTGACCAACTTCGCCTCGATCGCGTCGCAGATCCGCAAGTACAAGGACTTGAAGCGCAAGCACGAGAAGGGCGAACTCGGAAAATACACCAAATTCGAGCAGCTCAAGATCGGCGAGCAGATCAAGCTCCTCGAAGACAAGGTCGGCGGCATGCAGGAGCTGGCCCGCATCCCGGACGCGATTTTCATCCTCGATGTGAAAAAGGATAAGACCGCGCTCTCGGAAGCCGTGAAGCGCGGCGTGAAGGTGATCGCCGTCTGCGACTCGAACGTCGATCCGTCGGACATCGATTTCCCGATCCCGGCCAACGACGACGCCGTGCGCGCGATCGAGATGATCGCGAATCTCGTCGCGGGGGCGGTCAACGAGGGGAAGAGCGAATGGGAGGCCGGCCGCGCGCGTCTCGGCGGCGCACTCATGAACGCGCAGGCCCGGCAGTTCGCGGAGTTGAAGAAGAATTAAAATAAAACCATGAAGCGTAACGCGCAGGGCGTAACGCGTCACGTCCGACGCTACGCTCTATGCTCTAAGCCCTACGCACATCAACTATGGCTATCGACAACAAACTCGTGATGGAGCTCCGCAACCGCACGTCCGCCGGCATCGTGGATTGCAAGAAGGCGCTGGAAGAGGCCGGCGGCGACATGGAAAAGGCGATCGAGATCCTCAAAAAGAAAGGGGCGATCAAGGCCGCAAAGAAGGCCGCGGAACGCACCGCGTCCGAAGGATTGCTCGCGACGTACCTGCACCACAACGGCAAACTCGCCTCCATCGTCGAGCTGACCTGTGAAACCGATTTCGTCGCGCGCAATGACGCCTTCAAACAGCTCGCGAACGATCTCGCGCTCCAGGTGGCGGCGATGGACCCGCAATATGTGAGTCCGGAATTGATTCCGGCGGAGGACGTCGAGAAGAAGAAGGCGGAGTTCATGACCGAGATGGCGGGCGACAACAAGCCGGAGGACATCAAGGCGAAGATCGTGGAAGGTAAGCTGAACAAGTGGTACACGGATACGTGTCTCACCAAACAGGCGTTCATCAAGGACGAGGACAAGACGATCGAGCAGCTCATTGCCGAGCTCTCGGGCACGATCGGTGAGAAAATCGCCGTGACGCGTTTCGTCCGCATGCAGATGGAGATGCCGACCGGACAGGCGTGCTAACCCCGTATCCGAAAAACGCTCCGCAATGGCGGGGCGTTTTCTTTTGGTTTATGCTATGGGTATATGCCCAAATCGTTGCGTATCGTGATCGTGGCGCTGTGCGCCGGCCTTGCGGTTCCTGGCGTGGGGATTCGGGCGGCGGATTGCATCCTCTCGATCCGTTCGCAGGACATCAGCATCGTGCCGGCGGCGCCGTTTCTCAACCAATCCGCCCGGATCTATGCGACGGTGCAGCCGGAATGCTCGCAGGATGCGGAGGGAAGCGTGTTGTTCTACGCGAACGGCGCGTTGATCGGCAACAAACCGATTTCGTACAAGCAGGCCGGCCGTGCCGAGGAAGTCTGGGTGAATTGGCGGCCGACCGAGTACGGGGAGACGACGATCCGCGTCGATACGAAGGGTGAGGGCGGGGAGGTCGGCGATTCCGCGAGCCTCACGCTCTTCATCGACCGCGACACGGACGGTGACGGCATCGGCGACCGCGAAGACCCGGACGACGACAATGACGGCGTGCCGGACGGGCAGGACCAGTTCCCGCTTGATCCGAACAAGACGCGCGACACCGACGGCGACGGGCAGGACGATGCCGTGGATTCCGACGACGATAACGATGGCCTGTACGACTTCCAGGAAAAAGAACTCGGCACGAATTCGCAAAAGTACGACACGGACCGCGATGGCGTTGGTGATAAGCAAGATGTATTTCCGCTTGATCCGAACCGCTCGGAAGCGCCTGCGCCCGAGCCGGAACCCGAACCCGATCCGGCGCCCGCTCCGCAACCGGAACCCGAAGCGGCTCCCGTCGCGTCGGATGAACCGGCGCCCGTGACGATCGCGCTTGCCGCCGAAGAGGATGCCGCGAAGAGCGAGGCGCGCGTGCTTGGCGAGACGTTCGAGAACGGGATGGCGACCTCCGGACTTCCGGACGGGATGACGGAGGGCATGAAGGGCGCGGAGGACGGCATGACCTGGGCCGACTGGCTTCGCGGATTCGGTTTGTGGCTGCTGCTCGCGCTCGCGTTTCTCGCGCTTGGCATCTTCTTTTTCTGGCAGGATAAGCGCAAAAAGCGGGAGGAAGAGCGCTGACGCCGGCTCTTGACGGTGGCGTAACATTTTGCATGCCAATCTGCTAAGGTTCGGTCAAATTCTTGTTCTTGTCTTCCATCGATTATGAAGAAGAAGTATCTTGTCGGCGTGTTTTTTTTGTTCGGCCTGACGCTCGTTTCACCCGGAACGGTCCGGGCGGCGACCTGCACCTTCACGGGCGCGGTCGATACGGACTGGCACACGGCGGGGAACTGGGATTGCGCAAGCGTCCCCGGCTCGACGGACAGTGCGGTGCTTCCGGCGGGCGTCTCGGTGTCCGGCACGACGGCCCTGGTGAATCCGGGCGATCTGACGGTCGGCGCCGGCGCCGTCCTCGACCTCGTGGGCCAGGATCTCGCGGTCGCATCCGGGACGACGAGCAACGCGGGGACGATCCATTCGGATGCGGACATGACGTTCCAGGCCGTCGACAACTCGGGCGTGATCTTCAGCACCGGATTCGGCACCGTCAGCTTCCTCGGCCCGGTGACGAACTCGGGCGGCATCGAAACGGACACGAGCGGTACGCCGGTCGAGTTCCATTCCACCTGGGACAACACGGGCGGGACGCTGGACAGCGGATATCTGCTCCGGTTTCTCGGGGACGCGGACCAATCCATACCGGCCAACATCAGCGGCGTGTACGGACTCTCGATGAATAAGTCCGGCAACTCGACGCTGACGCTCCAGGCGAACCTCGAAACGAACGGAGGAAATTCCGGCTTGGTGTTGATCGGGGCGGGTCCCGCGACCTTTGATCTTGGCGGGTTTACGGTGACGAGTTACGGAAACTCCCTCTCGCTGTTCGGGGACAACGACATCACGAACGGCGCCGTTTCCCTCATCCCGACGTTTGGAACGGTTACGGCGAGCTTCGGCGGCGTCGGCGCGGTTGATATTGATCTGACGATCGACGCGTCCGGCACGGTCACATTCGGCGCGGCGACGCCGGGCGGGATCTTCGACCTGCGCGGCGATCTGAACGTGCTGTCCGGGACGATCGACATCGCGTCCACGGACCAGTTCTACGTGAACGGGACGACCACGAACGCCGGCACCATCAATAACAACGCGGTCTCGACACTGTTTACGGGCGCCGTGGCGAATACTGGTACCATCGGTTCCTCCGGCAGCGGTCCGGTGACGTTCATGGGACCTCTCGACAACCAGGGTGCGCTCGCGCTTGGGAGCGCGTTCGTGGATTTCTGGTCGACATGGGACAACGCCTCGGGCTCGATCAATCCCGAGGCGCGCGTCGAGCTCTTCGGTAGCAATAACATGACGTTTCCCGCCGGCATCACGATCGCGTACCTCAACGTCGGCAAGCTCTCTTCCGCTGCGCGCGTCACGCTCTCGGGTGACGTGACGGTGAACGGAAGCGTCCTGTTGCAGGGCGGCGTGCTGGATCTGGAAGGCAACACGCTGTCCGCGCGCAGCATCACCCAAAGCTCCGGCATAATGGATCCGGATCTCGGCACGGTCGAAATCATCGGTGCGGGTTCGTCCCAGCGGATCACGAACGTCGACCGGTTCTATACCCTGGTCATCAACCCGGACGGAGCGTCGGATATCGTCTATCTTGGCGGCGAGACGACGATCGACAACTCCCTGACCGTCGCCAACGGCCGGTTGGCGTTCCTTTCCTCGGGAACCAATTCCCTGACGTTTACGCGTTCGGGAACCGGCGCGCTGCGCCCGTTCCGCGCCGCGGCCGAGGACTTTATCGCCAACGGCGGAACCGTTCGGTATGAAAACGTCACGGCTGCGACGGATATCGAGCCGGTGAACTATGCGCATCTTACGGTCGATGGAAGCGGGAATACGTTCGATACGTATGCCAGCACCACCGTGACGGGCACGCTGGCCGTATCCTCCGGTACGACGCTGCGCCTCCTGGACCGCTTGGAAGCCGCGGGCCCGATTTCCAACCAGGGGTTGATCAGCGTCGTCATCGGACCGTTTATTCACCCGACGGAATCCCTGGCGATCACGGACGCGTCCGGCACCGATGTCACGGAGCTCACACTGGGCGCGCATGCGCTGTATGTCACGCTTCGTGACGGGAACCGGAACCTTGATGGCACCGTGACGGAGACGGTGAACGTCTCGGTGACCGCGGATGCGGCGGCCGGTTCCGACGCGGAAACGCTTCTGCTGACCGAAACGGGTCCGGCCACCGGCGAGTTCCGTAATACGGATGGGATGCAGGTCTGGCCGCAGCCTGTCGTCACGGCGGGGGACGGTTATCTCGACTTGCGAGGGAGCGGGGTTCTTACCGTGGCGTATGCGGACGATCTGGATCCGGTTGACACGGCAAACGCTTCAATCGCCGTCTCTGCGCCCGGAACAGGTTCTTCCGGTGGTTCCAGCGGAGGCGGGGGCGGGGGCGGCGGGATCCTTCCGTCGGTGACCGAGTATCAGGAGTACACGTACGGATCGGCGGGATACGACGGCACCCCGGTCGGCTCGACCACGGGCCTGCTGGAGCCGCATACGCTCGTCAAGCTTCCGGATGACGGTGATCCGCTCACCCAGGCCGACAGCGCCGTGTATTACATCGGCACCGAGGGCATGCGCCACGCCTTCCCGAACGCCAAGGTGTATTTCACGTGGTATGCGAGTTTTGACGGCATCCAGACCGTAAGCCAGGAACAACTCGCCTCGATCCCGCTCGGCCAGAACGTGACGTACAAGCCGGGAATGAAGCTTGTGAAATTCCTGACCGATCCGAAGGTGTATGCCGTGGCGCCGGGCGCCGTCCTGCACTGGGTCGCCACCGAGGAACTCGCGCGCTCCTTGTACGGTGCCGACTGGATGAAACAGGTCGATGACATCTCCGACGCGTTCTACGAGAACTACGCGTTCGGCGACGATATCACCGACGCTGCGCAATACGATCCGGCCGCCATGCGCGCGTCCGCGGCATTTCCGAGCGCGAACTTCACGGCCGACGACGTCTTCGGCGCGTAACGCGTCACGCAGAAAAAGAACCCGTCCAACCGAGACGGGTTCTTTTGGGCCGCGGAACGCGGTATAATCGTTGCCGTATGCCCAAGATCGCGATCAACGGGTTCGGCCGCATCGGCCGCAACGCCTTCAAGGCCGGATTCGGCAAGGCCGGATTCCACGTCGCGGCCGTGAACGACCTGACGGATGCGAAAACGCTCGCGCATTTGCTGAAGCACGACTCGACCTACCGCACCTGGGACAAGGATGTGTCGCATGACAAGGACGAGCTGATCGTCGAAGGGAAGCGCATCAAGGTGTTCGCGGAAAAAGAGCCGGCCAATCTCCCGTGGAAAAAGCTCGGTATTGACGTTGTCCTCGAATGCACGGGACGGTTCACCAATCTCGAGGGCGCGTCGGGCCACGTCACCGCCGGCGCGAAGCGCGTCATCATTTCCGCGCCGGCCAAGGGCGGCGGCGTGCCGACCCATGTCATCGGCGTGAACCAGAAAGGCGCGGGCAAAAAGGCGAAGGTGATCAACAACGCGAGTTGCACCACCAACTGCATCGCGCCGGTCGCCGCGATCATGCAATCGGCCTTCGGGATCCGAAAGGCGCTCATGACCACGATCCATGCCTACACGGCCGACCAGAACCTGCAGGACGGACCGCATCGTGACTTGCGCCGCGCGCGTTCCGCCGCGCAGAATATCGTGCCGACGACGACCGGCGCGGCCATCGCGACGACCGAGACGATTCCCGAACTCAAGGGCCTGTTCGACGGGCTTGCCATGCGCGTGCCCGTCCCGGTCATGTCGCTGTCGGATTTCACGTTCGTCCTCAAGAAGCGCGTGAGCGTCGAGCAGGTGAACGATGCGTTCCGCAAGGCCGTGACCCATCCGTTATGGAAAGGCGTGGTCGAGGTGACGGACGAGGAGCTCGTGTCGAACGACTTCATCGGCACGACCGCGTCCGCGATCGTGGATTTGCCGCTCACGCGCGTCGTGGACGGCGACCTCGTCAAAGTAATCGCCTGGTACGACAACGAATGGGCCTATTCGCATCGCCTCGCGGAAATGGCGCTGGAGGTGGCGCGCAACCTGAAATGAAAATCGCCTTCCGAACTTTATCATCAAGAAAGCCGTTACGAGGACGAGTTGTTTTGGTGCGCGTGGACTGGAACGTGCCGTCCAACGGCTCGGTGGAGCGGGACGCGTCGCTGAAAATCGAGCGTTCGCTCCCGTTGTTGAAAGAGTTGAAAAAGCGCGGGGCGAAGGTTGTCGTACTCACGCATCTCGGTCGCCCGTCCAAACGCGACACGCGGTTCTCGACCAAGCCGCTCGTCCGGCTGTTGCGGGAGACGTACGGGTTGGACCTCGCGTATCATGCGGAATCCGTCGCGAACCAGGCGGAACACGCCGCGCTCCGGTCCGCGCTCACGGCCGCCGCACCCGGATCGATCCACCTATTCGAAAACGTGCGATTTTTGAAGGGCGAGGAAACAAATGAAAAGCGTCTCGCCGAAGCGTATGCCGATTTGGGCGATGTCTTCATCAATGACGCATTTGCTTCGTGTCATCGCTCGCATGCCTCCGTCGTCGGTATCGCCAAGATTCTGCCGTCGTATGCGGGACCGTCGCTCGTCGAAGAAGTTGCGGCGTTGTCGCGCCTGCTCGACCATCCGAAATCGCCGTTCATTGCCGTGATCGGAGGTTTGAAGCTATCCACCAAACTGCCGGTCATCGAAGCGCTGTGCCGCTCCTGCGACGAAGTGTTGATCGGCGGCGCCATGGCCACGGCCTTGTTCAAGGCGAAGAAGATCGAAACAGGGAAATCGGCGCATGAAAAAGAAGGCGTGGCACTCGCAAAGAAATTGCTCAAACACAAAAACATCCACCTGCCGCAGGATGTCGTCGTGACGACCAGGATCACGAGTGACCCCGTCCTGCGCCGCGTATCCGTCGACGCGATCGGCAAGAAGGACATGATCGTGGACGTCGGGCCGAAAACGTTGAAAGCATGGGCCGAGATTATCGGCGACGCGTCCACGATCGTATGGAACGGCCCGGTCGGTCTGATCGAATGCGCGCCCTGCGGATTCGGTTCGCGATTCCTCGCGCGCGTGATCGGGGCGAGGGCCAAGGGGAAGGCGTTCGGCGTGGCCGGCGGGGGGGATACGCTCCCCGTCATCCACTCGACCAAAACCGAACATCATTTCGACTTCGTCTCCACCGGCGGCGGAGCCATGCTGGATTTTCTCGCGCTCAAAGGGCGTTTGCCGGGGTTGATGGTGTTGTTGAGGTAGTTGTGTCATTGCGAGCGTAGCGAAGCGATCACATTCGGAAATGAAAAGAAGATTTTGTCTTCTTTGCAGAGAGGGCAGCGCTGCCCTCTCTGCACTCTCCTGCGCACCCCGCCCTACGTTCCTCCATCGGTATTCGTCTCGCTCCGACTGCAGGCCGAACTAGGCAAATTGATAGATGTTTTGAATGAGACAATTTGCCGTCAGACATGCGGCCTGCGTTTCGTCGTCGCTCACGAACCGATATCCGATGCTCGGAAGGGTGGTTTTACGCGCCTCACGATAGCTTTCTTTTTCTTAGCCCTACAACTCAAACTCCGCGATTTCGAGCAAGCGATTGTATTTTTCGACGCGTTCCGAACGCGACAATGATCCCGTCTTGATGTATTCCGATCCGCAGGCGACGGCGAGATCGGCGATGAAGGTGTCGGACGTTTCGCCGGAGCGGTGCGAGATGCTGGTCTTGAACCCGTGTGAATGCGCGAGATTGATGGTCTGGACGGTTTCCGAGAGCGTGCCGATCTGGTTGAGCTTGATCAAGATCGCGTTGGCGGATTTTTCCTCAATGCCGCGCTTCAGGCGCTCGATATTTGTTACGTAATGATCGTCACCGACCACGACGCTTTTTTTCTTTAGCTTCGGCAATGCCTTGGACCAGGCATGCCAATCATCCTCCGCAAACGGATCTTCTATCGACTCAAGCGGAAAATCCTTTTGGAGCTGCAGGTAACGTTCCAGCAATTCATCGGCGGTGTAGGTGTGTCCTTCCGTCTTCAGGCGGTAGAGTTCAGCTTTCGCGTCGTAGAACTCCGACGCGGCGATATCCGTCGCGATCGTGATATCCGTTCCGGGTTTGTAACCCGCCGCCTTGATCGCTTTCACGAGCAGCGCGAACGCGTTCTCGATCGTACCGAGCTTGGGCGCGAACCCGCCTTCGTCGCCGACCGTCGTCGCAAACCCTTCCGCCTTCAGGATTTTTGCGAGCGTATGGAAGACCTCCGAGCCGGCACGGATGCGCTCGGCGAACTTTTTCTGCTTCGGCACGATCATGCATTCCTGCACGTCGAGCGACCAGTCCGCATGCGCTCCGCCGTTCAGCACGTTCATGGTCGCGTAGGGGAGGCGCGCCGCGCGGTGGAAATCGAACGTCTTGCGTAGGGATTTCCAGAGCGGCATCTCGCGATGCACGGCAAGCGCTTCCGCCACGGCGAGGGAGACGGCGAGCGTCGCGTTCGCGCCGAGCTTGGATTTGTTCTTGGTGCCGTCCAGCTTCAGCATGGCCGCATCCACGTCGCGCTGGCGTTGCGCGTCCATACCCTTCAGCTTCGGCGCGATGAGCGTATTCACGTTTTTCACGGCCTGAAGAACCCCTTTTCCTCCATAGCGTTTCTTGCCTGCCTGCCGAAGCTTCAGCGAAGGCAGGTCGCCGTCGCGAAGCTCGAGCGCCTCATGCGATCCCGTGGAAGCGCCGCTCGGCACTTTCGCCTCGGCGCTCGCCCCGCTTGTCAGGGTGACGCGCGCGGCCACCGTCGGGTTGCCGCGCGAATCCAGGACTTCTCGTGCAATGATCGATTTGATTTTTGTTCCTCCGAACATATTTTTTGTCATCCTGAGCGTAGCGAAGGATCTCACTCGGAGGGAGGTTCTTCACTCCGTTCAGAATGACGGAGATTATCTAATTTCGAATGTCACGCTGACATTGGACTGCACGTCCAATGCTCCCGCCTGGATATCCGGCACCACAGCCGGCACCGGCGCCGCCTCGAGTCCGCGATAGAAAACCGGCGGCGGTTCGGTTCCGCCCGTGCTCTCCGAGAACGTGACGATCTTCACAAGGCGCACGCCCATCGCGTCGGCGAGCTCCTGCGCCTTACGCTTCGCATCTTCGATGGCCTTGGTACGCGCCTGTTGTCGCACCTCGGTCGGGTCGTCGATCGTGAAACGCACGCCGTTGACCTGGTTCGCGCCGAGCTCGCCGGCCCGCGAGAGCACCGCACCGACGTTCGACAAATTGCGCACTTTCACCTTCAGGTTCTGGCTGACGATGTACCCCACCACGTTTTGGATGCCGTCGCGGTACTCGAATTTCGGGGAGATGCTGTAATTCGACGTCTGGATGTCGTCGTCCGCGACGCCCATTTGCTTGAGGGCCGAGACGATCGCGTTGACCTTGCTCGCGTTGGCCTGTTGCACCGGTGCGACATCCTGCCCTTCGGAGTAAAGCCCGAGATCCACCTCGGCGAGCGTCGGCTGTGCCGAGATCTTTCCCTCGCCCTGGATGGTGAACGTGTCCCGCGGCCGCGGTTCAAGCCCGACCCGGCCGTATTCGGCCAGCGCTTTGATGGACAGAATGGCGAGATAAAGGACGAGCACGGTGCCGACGGCGACAAGAATGCCGTTCAACGTTTTGTCTTTCGATCCGGGAATGGGAGGCATAAGGGCAGTTTACAGTTGACAGTGAACAGTTTACAGCGAAGAGTTCGAAATGAACACCCTTGTTCAATCATCATCTGTAAACGGTTATCTGTCATCTGTTAACTCCCTTTCTCGATTCGCTCCTTCAGCTTGCCGACATACGCCTGATCGACTTCGTCGAGCAATTGCGACACC
>CAYPUF010000005.1:20663-26023 GCA_964413995.1 uncultured Gammaproteobacteria bacterium | reverse complement strand
CGTGCTTGGCCTCGGACGCGCCCTTCAAATCGCCCTCGATCGCCTTCATCGTGGCCTCGACGTCGATCTTGCGCAGCAGCTCGAGCACGGCCTCGGCGCCGATTTTGGCTTCGAAGATATGGCCGAATTTCAGCGAAAGATCGTGGTATTCCGCTTCGGACACGATCTTCATCGGTTTCAGGTCCTTCAGCTCCTTTTCGGCTGCGTCGAAATCGGCTTCGAGCTCGTTCAGGCGGCGCTGTTTGTTCGCCTCGGCCTTGTCGAGCTCCTTTTCGAGCGCCTCCTTCTTCATCCCCTTCTCCTCGGCCTGCTTTTGGATGCGTTCGCGCTCGCGCTCTGATTCGGATTCGATCGCCTTTTTCTTGCCCTTGTACTCCGTGCGCACCTGTTCGACGGTTTGCACGCGCAGGTCCTCGTCGACGTGCGTGATGATGAATGCCGTGAAATAGATCACCTTTTCGAGCGACTGGATGCTCATGTCGAGCACCGCACCGATCTTGGACGGCACCGATCGCAGGAACCAGATATGCGTCACGGGCGCGGCGAGCTCGATATGGCCGAAGCGTTCGCGGCGGACGAGGGAGTGCGTCACTTCGACGCCGCACTTGTCACAGATGATCCCCTTGAAGCGGATCTTCTTGTACTTGCCGCAGTAGCACTCCCAGTCCTTCGACGGGCCGAAAATTTCCTCGGCGAAGAGGCCGCTCTTTTCCGGCTTTTGCGTGCGGTAGTTGATCGTCTCCGGCTTGGTGACCTCGCCGTACGACCAGCTGCGGATCACGTCGGGCGACGCGACCTTGAGGCGGATGGAGTCGAAGTCCGTGGACTTGATGTTCTCCTGGTGGAAATAGGCCATAGGAAGAGATGTCAGATATCAGAAGTCAGATGGCAGAACTAGAACTGTTCCTGAGGCGGACCCCATTCGGCATCATCGCCCGGATTGGTAAGCGCCGGACGCGCGCGGAATCCCTCGGGCTTGGGACCGGCGTCTTCGATGCGTTGCCCGTTTTTCAGCAGTTCGACATCGAGGCCCAGCCCCTTCAATTCGCGCACGAGCACGTGGAACGATTCCGGCACGTTGACCTTGCGGATCGGCTCGCCTTTGATGATGGCCTCGTACGCCTTGGAGCGTCCCGGCACGTCGTCGGACTTGATGGTGAGGATTTCCTGCAGCGTATGCGCCGCGCCGTACGCCTCGAGCGCCCACACTTCCATTTCGCCGAAACGCTGGCCGCCGAATTGCGCCTTGCCGCCCAGCGGCTGCTGCGTGATGAGCGAGTACGGACCGATGGAGCGTTGGTGGATCTTGTCCTCGACCATGTGGTTCAGCTTCAGCATGTAGATGTAGCCGACGGTCGGGTTGTGGTCGTAGCGTTCGCCGGTGCGGCCGTCGTAGAGCGAAATCTTTCCGTCTTCGGGGAACCCGGCCTTCTTGAGCTCTTCGCGGATCGTGTCTTCCGGCACGCCGTCGAATACCGGCGTCGCCACCAGGTAGCCCAACGCGTTCGCCGCGAGACCCAAATGCGTCTCGAGGATTTGCCCAAGGTTCATGCGGGAGACGACGCCGAGCGGCGACAGGATGATGTCGGCCGGCGTGCCGTCCTCGAGGAACGGCATGTCCGCCACCGGCACGATCTTGGAGATGACGCCCTTGTTGCCATGGCGGCCGGCGAGCTTGTCGCCCACCTGCACCTTGCGGAGGTCTGCGACGGTCACGACGATCTGCTTCAACACGCCCGGCTGGAGCTTGTCGCCGGCGTCGCGCGAGAACGTCTTCACGTCGATGACTTTTCCTTTCTCGCCATGCTCGAGATACAGCGACGAGTCGCGCACGTCACGCGCCTTCTCGCCGAAGATCGCACGCAGGAGTTTTTCTTCCGCGGACAAGTCGGTTTCACCCTTCGGCGTGATCTTGCCGACGAGGATGTCGCCGGATTTCACCTCCGCGCCGATGCGCACGATGCCGTGCTCGTCCAGGTTGCGGAGTTTTTCTTCCGAGACGTTCGGGATGTCGCTCGTCACGGCTTCCGGACCGAGCTTCGTGTCGCGCACGTCGATGACGTGGTGCTCGATGTGGATCGAGGTGAAGCGGTCCTGGTGCACGAGGCGTTCGGACAAAATGATGGCGTCTTCGTAGTTGTAGCCGTCCCAGGACAAGAACGCGCACAGCAGGTTCTGACCGAGCGCGAGTTCGCCATGCTGGACGGACGTGCCGTCGGCGAGCACCTCGCCGGCATACACCTTCTGGCCTTTGGTGACCGTCGGGCGGTAGTTGAGACACGTCGAGTGGTTCGAGCGCTGGAACTTGATGAGGTCGTAACGGCGGATGGTCTTGTCGGAGCCCTGGAACTCGATGTGTTTGCCCGACACGGACACGATCACGCCGTCGTCCGGGGCGATCACGGCGTGGCCCGCGTCGATCGCGACACGGCGCTCGACGCCCGTGCCCACGATCGGCGCGTCCGGCTTCACGCACGGCACGGCCTGGCGTTGCATGTTCGTGCCCATGAGCGCGCGGTGGCCGTCGTCGTGCTCGACGAACGGGATGAGCGACGTGCCGATGGAGAGAATGTGTTTCGAAGACACGTCGACGTAGTCGATCTCGTGCACGTCGACGACGGTCGGCTCGCCGTTCTTGCGGGCGGCCGCGCGCTCGACGAGGAACTTGCCGTCCTTGCCGATCGGCGTCGTGGCCGGCGCGGTGGTGCCGCGCTCTTCCGTGAAGGCGTTCAGGTACACGATCTCCTTCGTGACGGTCGGATGGACCGGTACCTTGTCGATCGACACCTTCGCGAGCTTGTCCGCGAGCTTCTTATCGACCTCGGTGCCGCCTTTCGCGACGACGTTTCCTTCGCCATCGCGCACGTCCACGCGCAAGGTCTCGCCGATGGCGTCTTTGCCGTCGTTCTTGGCCCAGTTCTTCACGACACGGTACGGAGCCTCGATGAAACCGTAATCGTTGATGCGCGCATAGCACGACAGGTGGCCGACGAGTCCGATGTTCGGACCTTCCGGCGAGGCGATCGGGCAGATGCGGCCGTAGTGCGTGCGGTGCACGTCACGGACGTCGAAGCCGGCACGTTCGCGCGTGAGGCCCCCCGGACCCATCGCGGACAAACGGCGCTTGTGCTCGAGTTCGGACAGCGGGTTCGTCTGGTCCATGAACTGCGACAGCTGCGAACTCATGAAGAACTCGCGTACCGCGCCGATGACCGGGCGGGCGTTGATCAGCTTCGCCGGGTTCAGCGCATCGATGTCCATGGTCGACATGCGGTCCTTCACGATGCGCTCCATACGCGCGAGGCCGATGCGGAAGCGGCTCTGGACGAGCTCGCCCACCGCGCGCACGCGGCGGTTGCCCAGGTGGTCGACGTCATCCGGATCCTCCTGCGAGACGTTCAGCCGGATCACCTCGCGGATGATGTGGATCAAGTCCTCCTTGGTGAGGATGCGGTTTTCCTCTTTCGAGATCACCTCGTGCTCGGTCGTGAGACCGAAGCGCTTGTTGAATTTGTAGCGTCCGACCGTGCCGAGATCGTACCGGTCAAAATTGAAGAACATCGAGTGGATCAGCGACCGCGCGTTGTCGGCGGTCGCGAGATCGCCCGGACGGATGCGCTTGTACACCTCGATATATCCCTCGTCCTCGTTGGTCGAAACATCCTTCGCCAGCGTCGCCTCGATATACTTGTTCATCGGGTGGACGTCGACGTCGGTGAAGAGCTTCGAGATTTCCTCGTTGGAGCCGATGCCAAACGCGCGCAAGAGCGCCGTCGCGGCCACCTTGCGTTTGCGGTCGATCTTCACCCAGATGACGTTGTTGCCGTCGGTTTCGAACTCGAGCCACGCGCCGCGGTTCGGGATGATCTTCGCGCCGTAATAGCGCCGGCCGTGGATGAGCTCCGCGGCGAAAAACGCGCCGGCAGAACGCACCAGCTGCGAGACGACCACGCGCTCGATGCCGTTCACGATGAACGTGCCGCGATCGGTCATGAGCGGCAAGTCGCCGAGATACACCTCGGACTCCTTCTCCTGGTTGTTGCGCTTGTTGATCAGCTTCAACTTCACGCGCAACGGCGATTCGAAATTGACGTTCTTCGCCTTGGAAGTCTTCTCGTCGAACTTCGGCTCGTCAAAATAATAATCGACGAAATGAAGCTCGAGATCGCGGCCGATGAAGTCCTTGATCGGCGAGATCTCCTTGAAGAGATCGCGGATCCCTTCCTCGAGGAACCAGCGATAGCTCGTCTTCTGGATCTCGATCAGGTCGGGCAACGCC
The DNA here is from genome assembly GCA_964413995.1 of uncultured Gammaproteobacteria bacterium. Taxonomy (GTDB): domain Bacteria; phylum Patescibacteriota; class Patescibacteriia; order 2-12-FULL-60-25; family 2-12-FULL-60-25; genus RHKK01. The sequence goes on along the minus strand of CAYPUF010000005.1, from coordinate 21,744 downwards.
ATGGCGTCGCGCGCGGCCGTGAAATAGCGCCGCTCCAAGTCCTTCGGAGCTTGGCGGCGAAACTGCATCGCAGGCATGGGCGATGGATAGGTGACGGGTTTTCGGATCGCGTGTCCGCACGGGACCGGCGGGAGGGACACGGCGGCCGGTGGAGTCGGTGGCCGTGCAGGCACGCGTAAACCCTACATGAGTAAAAGACAATGCGACGGCAACCGGACACCCGCCTACGCCGGACTGGCTTCGGCGGACAGATCAAAACACCTCCCAACGGGGGGTACAGGAGGGGCTTCAATTGTTGGTGTGGTCGCTCATTGGATCGGTTGTCCGGAAAACCGTCCGATTAGACGCTCGGAATGCGTCTGTCAAATCGCACTGTTGTGGGCGAATTTTAACAATAACTTGCGTCGACGTCAAGCATTAAGTGAGAAAAGGAAATTTTGTCAAAAATCTTTTATATTAGCTCAATTTTGTTAAACAAAGAACATGTAACATTGTTTTTGTCCACAATAGCACAAATATTGTTGGCTAATTTTAAACAATAAATATCAATGGCTGAATATTCTTGGCTAAGATTAACAATTCTTATGGAGAGAATCATGTCTCATATTACTTGACAAGATTCTCCTTTTGTGCTATTCTTGTGTGTTCGACTCTGGAAACCGCGAGGGATGCACCCAAGCGAAATCCGGCGTCCCGTACCGTCTAGGGAGGAAATCGATGCTCGACGGACACCGAAGCACGACCGCCTATCGCGCGAGCGAGGCAGAGCTCGAGGCGTGGATGCGGTCGCCGTGTCAGGCGATGAGTTCCCGCAAGCGCTCGTCGAGCCTCATGCTCGTCGACGGATCCAGGCCCAAGCCCTACATGGGCGTGGACTGGAAGATCCGGGTCGGCAAGGTCAACCGCCGGCGCTAGCCCCATCCGCAACTTCCACTCTGACGGCGAACACAACTTGTTCGCCGGTCAGCACGAGCATTTGTAGGGGCGAGGCGCGCCTCGCCCCTACAAATCCTGATGCTGATCTTTGCAAGCATCGCCGAATCATCCCGAGCGGAGTTCGACGAAGCCGAGGGATCCCTTC
>CAYPUF010000005.1:13855-20563 GCA_964413995.1 uncultured Gammaproteobacteria bacterium | reverse complement strand
TAAAAAAACTATCCGTACACAGTTTTGGAGGAGGTATTCCGGCCGGCATTCGCCGGCCGGATAGGGCGACGCGAATCGTGAAGACTCGGTTTCGACTGGGACTTCTCGACCAACGTCGCCTCGGCTCGCAGGTCTCCGGACCAACGCGGACCACTCCCGCCTCCAAAACCGTGGACGGATGGATGTAGAGGGTGAACATCGTTTTGAACCCGAACATGGGAACAGGCGATGCGAGCGCGGAAATGGGGCGAGGCGGCTTCGGCTGCCGACATCCATGGAGGCGTTTCCCGAGCTCGCCCGCTTCGGCGGATCCGACTCACTCTCGCCCCTACATCCATCCACCTACGCCGTTCGGCCCGGTGGACGGTCTTTCAACCACCACAGGACGTGCTTTACCGCACGTCCGTCACGGAGCCGGACGGTTTTCGTTTCCGGGTTCGCGACGGACGTGCGGATCACAACCCACCGCACAGAGGAGGTTCTCATGCTGAAGAAGATGTTCGGCCGCGCATGCGTGGCCCTCGTCGCGGTCGCGGACCGCACCCTCGATCTCGTCGCGCCGGTGCGCGCGGACGAGCGGATCGAGGTCGAGATCGCGGCACCGGCCCCGAGCCTCAAGCTCGTGGAGCCCATCGAGACGCCGAAGCCGGTCGAGAAGCCGTCGCCGGCGCTCATCGCACTCGCGAGCGAGGCAGAGCTCACGGCAGCGCGCAAGCGCTGCGAGCAGGCGCGTGCGAACTTCGAGCGCCTCGTGCGCAAGAACGGCGGCAAGGGCGCGCGACGGAAGGGGAGCCTCAAGGGGCTCTCCCTCGAGGAGCTGCGGCGTCTCGAGGAGGACTTCAACAAGGGCGCGCTCGCGCTCGCCAAGCACACGCCGCCGACGATGGCCGAGACCCCGAGCACGGGACTCGGAGCCGTGCTGCTGGAGAAGCTCGAGGCGACCGCCACGGAGTCCGCTTCCGCCGAGGTCGTCGAGACCAAGGAGGAGGAGACCGTCACCGAGGCGGCTCCGACCGAGGTCGTCGAGACCGAGAAGGTCGAGGCGGTCGAGCAGGCGCCGCCGCCGGAGTACGGCACGGCTCGCCGCCTGCTCGCGAGCGAGTACGCGACGCTCCTCCGGGAGCTCGCGAAGCTACGCAAGATCCGAGACCTCCGGGAGCTCGCGCACTACCACCCGGAGCCGATCCGGGTGAGGAAGCGGAACCTCCGCGGGCTCATCGCCCGCGTGCAGGCCGAGATCGACCAGATCAAGGCCGAGCAGGCGGCCGCGGCCGAGCGCAAGAAGCGCGAGGCCGAAGAGCGCGAGGCCGCGCTCCTCGCGGAGTACAACCGCCTCCGCGCCAAGGGCAGCACGCTTCCGCCGTTCAGCCGGTGGAAGCGGCAGCAGCTCCTCCGCGATCACGCCGCGGCGTGACCTGCCATACCTGTGGCTGGAGCGAGTGACGGTTCTCCGTCACTCGCTCGCCCGACCCGATACTTGATCCATCCATCAAGTCTCGAGTCGGGCCATGCGGAGCCCTTACATCCGCAGGGAGGAATCATTTGAGCAAAAAGAAGGCCTTCGGGCCGAATTTCCTCGACGAGGACGATCTGTCCGAGGTCGAGGAGTACGCGCGCGTCGATCGCGGCGAGTACCGCCGCAGGCGTGAGTTCGGCAAGCGGCGCGGCCTCTCGGTCGGCGAGGTGACGCGTCTCGACGACCTGGGGCGCGATAGCTTCATCGAGCTCTGGCGGGACAACGACCGCCCGATCGACCTCTTCGAGCGCTAGCGCTTCCGGCACGGACGCGACGCCAACGGACCGCGGTTCGACAGACCCCGGCTCACATCGGGACTCACGAACGCGGGTCTCAACCCACGGCAACGCCGACGTTCCTCATGTTCCTTCGTCACGCACATCCTGACGGCGCCCTGATCCGGATCAAACCGGACTCGGCGCCCGTCCATCCCGCCGCTCCATTCCCATGGAACTGCGAGATGGGCGACGCAGGAGACCAACCAACCTGCCTCTCGCCATTGAAAAAGGAGGGCGCATGCAGCAGAACCTGACGACTGCGCAGCACGAGTTCATCCGGCTCAACCCCACGGTGGGGTATGAGCAAGACACGGCACTCGACGAGGAGATCGATCTCGCGATCGATTTCCAGCTCGAGTGCGAAGCGCCGCCGGCCCGCATTCCGGCCGAGAAGCGCGTCGAGGCCGGGTCGTGGATCGCCGATCCCGCGTGGATCGAGCGCTTCAACGCCGAAGCGGAGGCGAGTTTCAACCGGAGTTTCTCGGAGCTCCTCGGCGACGAGGACAAGCGGCCGGCGGCAACCCCGTCGCTGCCGCTCATCCCGTCCCGGCACGAGCTTGCGGCCCTGCGCGCCGAGCTCGCCCGACGCAAGAAGGGCGCGGCGTAACACAACAACCTCAACCCCGGGATGACGAAGCTCTCGTCATCCCGTGCGATCCGATCGGCTGACCGAGCCCAGGCCCGGCGGCGGCCGATGAGATCGCACATTCCATCGCGCGTATCGCACATCGCGATCGCAGCACGTCAAACAAGATTTCGTCCCGACATCACGTCGGAACAGAAAGGAACATGCCATGAGCAATTGGCAATGGCACAAGGACTGGCGCCTGTTCTGGGCCCTGCTGTTCGTGGGGCCCGCCGTGTACTACGTCTCCGAGTTCTTCGAGGCCGGGGGCGACGCGGTCAACGAGCTCGCCGGTCCGGCGGGCGAGACCATCGGCGAGGCGTATGACGCCATCACCGACGCGCCGCCCGCATACGAAGGCCCGACGCATGTCGTCGGGGTCACCCCGATCTTCGAGGTGAACCCGCGCTACCACCACTGGGGACAGCTCTTCCAGAGCTTCTACCAGCTCCCCGAGATCTCGGGCCGCGTCTACGCCGAACGCGCTGACGGCGCCCGGCTCCAAGACGCCGGCCTGCGCGCGCTCATCCGGCGCGACTGGCACCCCGACCTGCGCTGCTCGGCGGACCGCTCGCGCGTCTGCCGCTCCAGCGCGGACTGCCGCGGCGGCGATCGCTGCATCGACGTCTCCGTCATGATGACGTGGACCGGAAGCGGCGGCTCGTCATCGTGCGGCGCGGGACGCGATCCCGACGGGATTTGCGTCCTCGCTCCCGATCTCCGTCTGCCCGCCGGACAGGCGAGCGGATGGCGGATGTGCGTCGAGCTGCACGAAGGCACCGAGGGACACAACCTCCTCGGCGCCGTGCAGAATGCCGCCTCCTACATCCGCATCGGCGACTGGCAGCTCTCCGAAGGAGACCTGCCTGTCGCGGCCGAGTGCGTGGAGATCACCAACCGGGGATATCCACGCACCCTCTCCCGTACTCCCGTCTACCGGTATCACCGGGACGACGAGGAGGAGTGGGAGCGCGAGGCCGAGCCCATGGGATGGATCGTCATGCGCTTCGATCCGCCCGTCACGCCTCTTGCCCCGCTGGCCGGCGCCCAGACCAACTGGCGCACGAGCTGGCGAGACTGACTGCCGCCGTCTCACGTTGAACGCGAAAGCGATCCGTGAGACGGCGTGTCCCCTTGGGGGCCGAACCTTCGGCCTCCGAGTCAGACACGTAAAAGCACGGTGAGGAAAAAGAACGAATCATCACACCTTATTGCGTTCCGTTTTTCCGATCCGACCGGCTCTTCAACGTGAAGACGCCCTGCTGCCGGTCAGGCGACATCCTCCCAAGGGCTCGCCTGGCCGGTTCTCGCACGTTTCATCGACATCCGGATCGACATGGAGGAACGGCGACGCGCGTCGCGAAGAGGTCTCCGGCTGCGGCCGGGCGCCCCGCCGCGACGCCGCGCCCAACGTGTTCCGCCTTTTGGCGGAAGATGTTGACCTCCAGATCCGTCCGGATGTCCCGGACAAGACTATCCCGGCTGTGCCGGAGAAAGAGAGGTCCTCATGGGCAACAAAAGAAGCCGAGGTCGTCGAAAGCGGCCCGTGACCGCCCGAGGACTCCTCGTGGGCTCGGAGCTCCTGGCCGACGCGATCGAGAAGGGCCGCATGCCCATCTCGAACTCGGATGACCCCGGGCTCGCAGAAGCGCTGGCCCAGCGCTTCTGCTGGCAAGCGTCGGTGTTCGCAGATCCCCGCCACCCGGGTGATCCCTCCATCGAGTTCGAGCTGCACTTCCCGCTCGAGCACATGGAAAACACGGAATTCCCGTACGAGAAGGTCGCGTCCGAGATCGTCGACTTCGCCTTCAACGGCGTGGCCGTCGATCGCGAAGGCGCGAAGATCGCGTTCTCGAACGCGGCGGGAGAACCCTTCCAGCCGGAGATCTTCCATCTTCGGCCGCTATTCACGGCGGCGGATCTCGGTGATTCGCAGTGCATGCGAGGAGCCGTGCGCCGCGTCACGGATCGGCGGAATCACCGACCGGGTAGGATCCGCGTCAGGTTCTCCGATCTGCTCGGCGCCATGGAATCGCCGGGGGCGCTCTTCCGTCCAACGTTCGAGAAGTCGGGGGAGCCGGGACACCCGGCGAAGGCGCACTGGGTGCAGGCGCGACCCTTGGATCACGACGCAACCGAGATCGTTCTCGTACGCCTTCCCGATCGCGACAAGCTCGAGAAGAAGGGAGATGTGTTCGAGGTTCCGGACCGAAAGCGGCACGGCGTCGCCGGCGCGATCGCGCTGCTCGACGCGCAGATGGTCGAGAACCTAATGATGATCATCCCCGGCATGCTCGATGATCTCGATCAGCTCGCGGCGGAGTACTATCGGTACCCGCGACGGGTGACTCCGGATACCTTCGCCAAGGCAAAGACGATGTTCGAGGAGCTTCTCGAAGAGTTCGATCCTGCAAAGGGCACCGCACTCGACGAAGACCGGCTCAATGCAATGCTCGTCGAACGCGGAGGCAAGCTTCTGGAAGAGCTCCAACGAGTCATGCTCGGCCGCGATGCTTCCCTCGCTGATTCGTCCCAAGGCGACAGTGAGTCATCCGAGGAGAGCTCCGACGAGTGACCCGGTCACCCCGTCATCCGACGGAGCAGGTCCGACCGGGCAAGCCCCCTGAGGGCCCCAAACTCTGCCGCATCCCGTCATCCGACGGGGCAAGCGGCGGACGGCGGGGCCCTTCTTTGATTGAACGCCGAGACCGTGGACAACACCGGCGCTTTCGGCTACGGTGACAGTCCGTCTCACCGACGGCCTACGGAGGCATCACGTGAACGAACGACGCAAGAGGGATTCCGAAGACACGCAGAAGATGGATGCGGAGACGCTCGCGGAGCTGCGCTCCCTGTCGAGCATCCCGCCGCGCGGACCGGATGTGCCGGCCTCGGCACCCGAGGCGCCGCGGCTGCCGGACGAACGCCTGCTCCCCGAGCCTCCGGAGGCGGCATGAGCCTCAAGGATACGCTCGATGACGGGGAAGCGCTGACGGCCCGCCACAAGGTGTACGTGGCCGTCGGCGTGATCACGTTCGGCGTCGTCTGGTACCTGCTCGACGTGATCAGCGCCTTCATGCTGGCGATGATCGCCATGTTCCTTGCCGAAGTCGCGCTCGAGTTGCTCGCGCGGCTCGTCCTCTTTTTCCATCGGCGCTAGCCGGCGCCTCCCGCATTCCGCGGGTTCTTTTTTTCTCTCGTCTCCGGCAAGGTCGGCAGCGGACGGTCGTAAATCACGCGCCGCGCCTCCACCGACTCGTTGCCGTGCCGCCGGCGCGCCACGATGCGAATGACCGTCGTGCCGCGCGGAACGTTCAGCGGGTATTCGAATATCCCGTCCGCGCCGACGACCGCGGATGCGCCGTTGACCGTGACCGACGACCCGGGCGCGGTCCGTCCACGCACGACGACCAGCGGATCGTCCACGCGCTCGCCGTCCGTCGGCGCGTCGATGCGCAGGGGCGGGGCGACCGACATCGCGCGCGCTTGCGAAAATACGTAGCCGCCGAGCAGCAGCGTAAAGCACAGGGAGCCGGCGGCGGCGAGGATGCGCGGCGTGACCGCGAGTTCGAACGCGCCGATCCGCATCGGCCGCGGCAGGAGCGCGGCGCGGTCGCGCACGATCTCCCGCGCTTCCAATCCTTCATGAAACTTATGGAGATAATATGCTTCATTCGCGCCGAAATACGAGACGTACGACTTTAACAGGCGCTCGGCGTATACCGGATCGGGCAATCCGGACCATTCTTCCTGTTCAAAAGCTTTAACGAGTGACGGCGCAAGTTTGGTTTTGCGCGCCGCCTCCTCAAGCGTCAACCCGACGCGTTCCCGCAGCTCGATCAGGTCGGGCCCGAGCCGGCCCGGCGAGTTCAAGCGTTTTGCGACGAAGGCCATGCGGACAATGTCGCACCGCGTCGCGGCCATCGTCAACCCTACCTGCGGGCATCATCGTCGTCTTCCTCCTCTTCTTCTTCGGATTCCTCGCCGATGTCCTCCGTTTCTTCGTCCTCCTCCGGCTCCTCGTCTTCCAGGTCCTCTTCCTCGTCCTCTTCCGGTCCGGGAGCGGGAATGGCGCGCCGATTGGCCGTGAGCGGGTCCGCCTTGGTGAAATCCGCCTTCAGGATCTCGCGCGGCTTCGCGCCGTCGGCCGGACCGATAAACCCTTCCTGTTCGAGCAAGTCGAGAATCCGCGCGGCCCGGGCATAGCCCACCTTGAGCCGGCGCTGGAGCAGCGAAGCCGACGCTTTGCCCGCGCGGATGATTTCCTCCTTCGCGTCCGGAAGCAGTGG
>CAYPUF010000005.1:0-13755 GCA_964413995.1 uncultured Gammaproteobacteria bacterium | reverse complement strand
CGCGAGTCGGTCGCCGACGCGACGGCGAAGGCGATGCGTCCCGGCACGTTTGCCTTGATGAGACCCGTGATCACGTCCACGGACGGGCGCTGCGTCGCGAGCACGAGATGGATGCCGACGGCGCGCGACATTTGCGCGAGGCGCACGATCGGCCCCTCGACTTCCGCGGCCGAGGCGGCCATGAGGTCGGCCATCTCGTCGATGATGATGACGATGTACGGCAGCCGGTCCTGCACGCGCATGTTGTAACTCGTGAGATCCTTCGCGTTCATACTTCCGAGCAGGTCGAGGCGGCGGTCCATTTCACGCAGCGCCCATTTGAGCGCGTTCACGGTTTCCGGGACTTTCGTGATGACCGGCGTGATGAGGTGCGGGATACCGTTGTACACCTGAAGCTCGACGCGCTTCGGATCCACCATGATGAATTTCACGTCATCGGGACCGAGTGTATAGAGATACGACATGATGAGCACGTTCAACCCCACGGATTTACCGGCCCCGGTCGCGCCGGCAACAAGCAGGTGCGGCATCTTGGCGAGATCGGCCGTCCACGCCTTGCCCGAGACGTCCTTGCCGAGCACGAACGTGAGGCCTCCGCGCCGTTCGCGGAACTCCTTGGCCTCGAGCATTTCGCGCACGCCGACGGTCGCGACGGATTTGTTTGGGACCTCCACGCCGACGAGGGACTTGCCGGGAATCGGCGCCTCGATGCGGATCGGGTGCGCGGCCAGCGCCAGCGCGAGATCGTTGTTCAGCGCCGTGATGCGGGAGAGCTTGATGCCGTCCGCGGGCTTGAACGCGAATTGCGTGACGGTCGGTCCGACCGCAACCTCGGCCATCTCGACCGGGATGCCGAAATTCTCGAGCGTGCGCCGGATCACTTCGCGGTTGTGCACGATATCGCCGGAGGTCGGCTTATCGTCGCGGCGGTCGAGCAAGTCGAGCGGGATCTCGACGCGCGGGTAGCGCTTCTTGGGCTTTGGCCGTGGCATCCTGGTTTCGCCCCCCTCCTCCTCGTCCTCCTCCGGCTCTTCTTCCTCCTCTTCGATCTCCTCCTCGCCCGCCTCTTCCTCCGGCTCTTCTTCCAACGGTTTCAATGCCGCCGCGGAGCGCGATTCCGCACGCGCCTCCATCCACGATCGCATGGGCGACCACAGCCCCCGTGCAAACATCGCCAGCCCCTTCCAAACGAGATCGATGAAAAACAGCACCTGCCGAAGCGTCGCGTTGAACATGAGCAGGAGCGAGATCACCAACAGCGCGACGAGCAGGATGATGCTCCCGGGCAGACCGAGCATCCGCGCGAGCGGAATCGCAACACTCTCCCCGAGCTTCCCGCCAGCCACGGAAAGCGCGGCGTCGGCCACGGGTCGCAGCTCCGGAAACGTCACGGCATGCACGAGCGGATTGAGGGAGAGGAAAAAGAGCAGGAAACCGATAGCGTTCGAGAGCCTCAACGGCAGGCGGTCGGGAGCAGCCAGGTGATATCCCCAGGCCATGAGGATAAACGGGATGACGAGCTTATCCCACCCGAAAATATAGGATACGCCTTCGTTGACCGAACGGCCGATGTCGCCGCCCATATCGAAATAGGTCAGCAGCAAAAACAAGGCGCCGAAGAAGAGGGCCACGACGGCGACCCCCTTCCCGGTTTCCGGCTCCATGCGGAGACCGAATGATGACTTCCTTCGACGGCCCATGACACGCCCATTCTATTCGCTTGAAGGCATCTCGTCATCTCCCGCAGCCGGCCCGCCCGCCGCAGGCTTGCCGGGAAGCCCCGCCTGCTCACGCTCCTGCCACGCCGCGAGCGATTTTTCGCGGATTTCCTGCAAGAGCGCGGGACGTTCGCGCAGCCCGAGCTTTGCATTTTCGCGTCCGACGCCGAGTTTTTCGGTTCCGTATGTGTAGGAGTTGCCGGATTTCGAGACGACGCCGAGCTCGGTGCCGGTATCCAACAGGTCGCCCGGAATGGAAATCCCCTCGTTGTACATGATATCGAACTCGCAGGTGCGGAATGGCGCGGCCACCTTGTTCTTCACGATTTTCACTTTCGTGCGGTTGCCGATGATCTTTTCCCCCATTTTGATCTGCGCGCTGCGGCGCACCTCGATGCGCACCGACGAGTAGAATTTGAGCGCCGTGCCGCCGGTCGTCGTCTCGGGATTCCCGAACACGACGCCAATCTTTTGCCGGATCTGGTTGATAAAAATGACGGTGCAGCGCGAACGCGAGATGATCCCCGTGAGCTTGCGCAACGCCTGGCTCATGAGCCGCGCCTGTAGCCCCATGTGTTGGTCCCCCATTTCGCCTTCGATCTCCGCGCGCGGCGTCAGCGCGGCCACCGAGTCCACGACGACGACGTCCACGGCATTGGAGCGCACGAGCGTTTCCACGATGTCGAGCGCCTGCTCGCCCGTGTCCGGCTGGGAAATGAGCATGTTATCGACGTCCACGCCGATCTTGCGCGCGTAGTCCGGGTCAAGCGCGTGCTCGGCGTCCACGAACGCGGCGATGCCGCCCTGCTTTTGCGCCTCGGCGATGATGTGTTGCGCAAGCGTCGTCTTGCCCGACGCTTCCGGGCCGTAAATCTCGATGATGCGGCCGCGCGGCACGCCGAACACGCCGAGCGCAAGATCGAGCGAGAGACATCCGGTCGGAATCGTCTCGATCTGCATCTTCCGGGCCTCGCCCAGCTTCATGATCGATCCTTCGCCGAACTTTTCCTTGATTTGGTCGATTGCTCCCTGGACGGCGACGCGCCGTCCATCCTGTGGTTCATTCACTTTTTTGGCCATAGCATTAAGTGTTCTATTTATGTTCGATAGGTTACGTTCCCGTCTTTGATCCATCAAGAGGAAACGTGGATAACTTTTTCCCGCCCCGTGTATCGCGCATCATGACTTGGAATTATGCCGCCTGTTTCAGGCGCTTGGTCATGCCCCAGAGCATGCCGCCGATCGCTTCGAGCTGTTCCAGAAGCCCCTTGGAGTCGGGCCCGGAGAGCCAGCCCTGTTTCTCGGCAAACCGGGCGAGATACTTGGTGGCCTGGAGCGATCCGTATGCGGATTCGAGCGTGTCGAGCTGCTTGCGCGCCCGGGCGCCGGTCGAGTTGAGCGCCACCGCGAGCGCGGAGGCGCGCATCTGCTGCGTCGCGCCCAGGATTTCCTCTTTCGGAAAGGATTGCGTCAGACGATAGACGTCCTGCACGGCCTGGTCCACCATGGATGCGAGCCGTTCATGAAATTTTTCTTTTTCCATACGATTGGATATTGCGTCGAATGATGCGCGATACACGGCGCGCGACGCATGAATGAGGCGGGGCGGACGGATGCCTGGTCGGAAGCATCCGTCCGCCGTACGAACGTTCCGGAACGAGAGGCCGGCGGAATCCGCCCAAGGCGGACGGCCGGCCAAGATCCATGTCGCGGCGGCGGGTCCTCCGGCCCTCGGCCGGATACCGTGTGCCCCGCTTCATCGAACTTCCACGTTCCGTGGCCGATACCGAGCATCGCGGTCCGGCCTTCGCCGGACGAAGCGCAGTTCGACGCAAGGTCGACCGCACCGCGGTGGCCCGTTCCCGGAGCGCCATTCTCCGGGCGCCACCCTTCTCCCGTTCGGATCGGTCCTCTTGGTTTTTCCAAAGGTCTCGCGACCTGTTTTTACGATACGTTAGCCAAAAAAAGCGTCAAAAATTTTTGTTTGTCTTCTGCGACGCTACAAATGCGGGAGGTCGGTGCACCGTCCGATTTAGGTGAAAAAAGTTGCGCCAATTTTGTCAGAACAGTCCAACGAATCCGCCGGTCTCGACATTTTTCTGTGGATATCGTTTTTCCGATTGAGCTGTATCCAAACGATCGCGATGGCCGCATAGCATCCAAGCAGAAACCAAGGCGAAACGATCACGTCACTCCATGCACCGTACGGAACCGTCGACGCGAGATGCGCGATGCCGAGCGTCGCTTGGAGCATGAGTTCGGCGAAGAAGATGATTGGCGGCAGCGGGATGACAAGCGCCAGCGCACCGGCGATCAGCGTCCACGGGACCAGCGGTACGGCAAACAGGTTCGCGGCAATACCGATGACGCTCGCATTTCCGAACGCCCACATCGAATACGGCGTCGTGAGTAGCGTCGCACCGAGCGTGGAGCCGACGAGCTCCCCGAAAAACGGCCAGCGGATGCGTTCGCCGGTCCATACCGCGAAGCGACGGCCGTAGGTGAAGAGTCCGAGCATGGCGAGAAACGAAAGGATGAACGACGGATCGTAGAACATCGATTCAGGACGCCACATGGTAAAGACGAATGCCGCGACGAGGAGCAGGTGTCTCGTGTCGGGGATGCGCCCGACCAAGGGCGCCAACAGGATCAGCGTCGCCATGACGGCCGCGCGCATCACGGGCGCTTGCGGCGAGACGAGCAGCACGAACGCGGCAAGCGCGGTCGAAAGCGCGACGAAACGTTTTCGTTTTGACCAGCGCAACGGCCTCAGAACGCGGCCGAGCGCAAGAAACAGCATCGTGACGTTCCCCCCGGAAACGGCGACGAGATGCGTGAGCCCAGCGCGGCGTACTTCTTCTTTCGTCCGTGACGATAACTTTCGTTCTCCGTAGAGATAACCCGCAAGCAAACGGCCCGGGTCGCCGGGAAAATACGTCTGGATGCGCGACGAAAGAATGGCGCGCGTATCGGCGATGAACCCGGGAGATGCATCGAGCTGATACGCGAACGCGTTCGGATCAAACGCGCGCAGATTCGAGGGCAGCCCGGGGCGCGCAAGTTCGAACCGGACCAAGCCGAGGCAACATCCGAACAACAGGATCGGGACGGTCGTTGCTTTTCCTCCGCGAGCCAACCAGGCGATGCCGCCGCTGATGCACGCCGCGATCAACAGCCCACCGAGCTCGAACGACGTTCGCGGATAGAGCGAATGCAAGGCGATTCCGGCAAGGAATCCCCAAAAGACGCATGCCGACGGAGGCATGTACTACCACGTTGCAGAAAACCGGACGCCTGTCTAGGGCCTGCCGACGGCAAGATACGTGAAACCCAGACGCTTCGCTTGCGCAGGATCGAGGAGGTTGCGGGCGTCCATGATGATGTTCCCTTTCATCCGTTGTTTCGCTTGTTCGAGATCGAGGCTGCGGAATTCGTCCCATTCGGTGGCGAGGATGAGCGCGTCGGCACCTTGCAACGCGTCGAGCGCGGACGATGTGCGCTCGATCTTGGCCGAAAGATCCGTGTCATAGATCGCGGCGGCGGGATCAAAGGCGCACACGCTCGCTCCGGCGGCGAGACAGCGCCGCGCAAGTTCGAGCGCGGCGGACTCGCGCGTGTCGTCGGTATTGTTCTTGAACGACAGGCCGAGCAACGCCACGCGCTTGCCCGCCAAGCCGCCGAGCGCCTTCTCGATGCGCGAGACCACGCGCGCTTTGGCACGCGTATTCATTTCGAGCGCCGCGCTCACGACCGGCAGGTCCTGGCCCACGCCGGAAGCCGTGTGCCGGATCGCGCGCACGTCTTTCGGGAAACACGATCCGCCCCAGCCGAGGCCGGCACGCAAAAAGTCCTTGCCGATACGCGGATCCGTCCCGATGCCGCGCGCGACTTCCTCGATGTCCGCGCCAAGTTCTTCGGCCAAATGCGCGATCTCGTTGATGAAGCTGATCTTGGTCGCGAGAAATGCGTTCGCGGCGTACTTGGTGAGCTCGGCCGATCGTTGCGACATCACTAACTTGGGACAGTTGAGAAACGTATAAAGCTTTAACGCGACTTCCGTCGCGCGTTCGGAAGGCGAGCCGATGATGATGCGCGTGGGATTCAGGAAATCGGACACGGCATGGCCTTCGCGCAAGATTTCCGGATTCGAGATCACGTCGAATTCGCCCGCATACACCGATCGGATGATCCCGCCGACCCGCTCGGCCGTACCGACGGGAACCGTGCTCTTGTCCGCGATGACGGTATAACCGTTCAAATGCTTGCCGATCATCTCCGCCGCTTGAAAAACGTATTGCAGATCGGCGGAACCGTCTTCGACGGATGGCGTCCCGACGGCGATCGAAACGAATTCCGCCTCCGGCACGGCCTGTTCGTACTCCGTCGTGAACGAGAGTCGTCCGTTTCCGACATTGCGTTTCACGAGCTCTTCAAGGCCCGGTTCGAAGATCGGCATCACGCCTTGGCGAAGCTTCTCGATTTTCGCGGGATCCACGTCCACACAGGTCACGCGATGGCCGAGCTCGGCCAAACACGCGCCGGAGACAAGTCCGACATATCCCGTCCCGATTACCGCGACGTTCATAGATCGCCCACTTTACGCCCCCACCCGGAAGTAGCAAACATCGCCGTCGCGCATCACGTACTCCTTCCCTTCCACGCGCGTCTTGCCCTTGTCGCGGGCGCCGACCTCCCCGCCGCAGGCAACAAAATCGTCATACGACGTCACTTCCGCGCGGATAAAATTCTTTTCGAAATCCGTATGGATTTTTCCGGCCGCTTGCGGCGCGGTCGAACCCTTCGTCACGGTCCAGGCGCGCGTCTCGATCTCGCCCGTCGTCAGGAACGTGATCAGGCCGAGTACGTCATAGGCCTGCTTGATGAGTTCGTCGAGGCCGGACCGCGTCTGTCCCGCCATCTCAAGATATTCCTTCTTTTCTTCGTCGGACATCGTCGAAAGATCCGCCTCCATCTTCACGCAGACGGGCACGAGACGGCCCTTCAAGTCCTTCACGCGTTCTTTCCATGAACCGTCGCCAAGCTGGGCCTCGCTCACGTTCACGACGTAGAGCATGGGCTTCAGCGTCAACGGGTTGAGTTGCTTCAGCGCCTTGCGCTCCTCCTCGGGCCACGGCACGTCGCGCAGCATGATGTTGTTGTTCAGCGCCCCGATCGCGCGCGAGACGGCGGCGAGCTCGGCTTCCAGCTCCTTCGTTTTTCCGCCCTTCATCTGCTTCTCGATGTTGCCCTTGCGCTTCACGAGCTGTTCCAAGTCGGCAAGCGCGAGCTCGGTGTTGATCGTGTCCGCGTCGCGCAACGGATCGATCGAACCGTCCACGTGCAGGATGTTCGTATCTTCAAACGCGCGGACGACTTGCGCGATCGCATCCGTCTCGCGGATGTTCGAGAGAAACTTGTTGCCCAGTCCCTGCCCCTCGGCCGCGCCCTTGACGAGGCCCGCGATATCCACGAACTCAATCACGGTAGGGACGATCTTTTGCGTGTTGCTGATCTTTGCCAGCACGGCCAACCGCTCGTCCGGCACTTCCACCACGCCGACGTTCGGATCGATGGTACAAAACGGATAGTTCGCGCAATCGACCTGCTTCTTGGTGATCGCGGAAAACAGCGTGGACTTGCCCACGTTCGGAAGGCCGACAATGCCGATTTGGAGCGCCATAAGCCAAAGGGCAGTTAACAGGAAACAGCTAACAGTGACAAGGATTGACGTTTTTGGTGACGCGACGCAAGGTGCCGATACGAACCTTGGAGGACGGGATGGCAGACATCGCCCTGATGGACGTGATGCTCACGTACTTGCGGGGACGATTCGAGCTCGTCTCCGATGACAATGAACGCTACCGCCTGACGCCCGAAACCGTCGTCCGGCTGCTGGCCTTTTTCGACCTGATGGAGCCGTGGACGCGGTCCGCGGCAAAGACCGTCGCGGTCGGTCCATACCACGTGCGCATGCGCCATGTCGGCGAGGTCTCCATCCCGCTCGAGCTCGCCGACCGGTCGGTGCGACCGGTTCCGGTAAGCATCGACTGGCTGCGCCGCATGCGACCGCTCTTTCTCCGCGCGCTCGAGCTCATCGACGCGCCGCCCGACATCGGCCCGGACTTCTCGCTCGCGTACGGTCCCGGCGACGAGATTACCGTGCTGCCACCCGACCGGATCACGCACCGGCCGGCCGATCTCCCTCCCGAGTAACCCTCGGGATTTTTATTCTTGAGAGGTTAACAAGTTCAAAATTTCTAAAATCTCATAATTTGTAAACCATCTGTTAACTCAGGCACCTTGACCGACTTCGATTTTTTCTCTATTCTCCGCGTGATTATGCATAAAATCAACCGATTGCCCTCGGGCGAAGTGGAGATCAAGTTCGAGATCCCTTGGGACGAAACCAGGGCCTATCGCGAGGAAGCCATGAAAGAGCTCACGACCGCGAAGCCGATGCCCGGATTCCGTCCGGGACATGCGACGTACGAGGACGCGAAACGCGCGTTCGGCGAGATGAAGATTCTCGAAACGGCGCTCGAGCGCATCGTGCGCGCGCAGTACGTGAAAACGGTGCTCGCCGAAAAGCTCGAGACGGTCGGCTCACCGGCGATCACCGTCGACAAACTCGTGCCGGGCGAACCGCTCGCCTTCACCACGACATCGGCGCTGATCCCGGAAGTCACGAAACTGCCGGACTTCGCGCATTGCGCCGTGGAAGAGAAAAAGAAGGATGTGAATGATGCGAACGTGGAAGAGGCCGTGGATGAAATGCGCCGCATGCGTCGCGTCGAAGAAAAAGTGGATCGGGCCGCGACCCCGGAAGATCTTGTCGTCATCGATATGGAGATGAGCAAGGGCAAGGTGCCGGTGGAAGGCGGGACGGGACGGGATTATCGCGTCTATCTTTCCGAGCCGAATTACATCCCCGGCATGGCGGAACAGCTCGCGGGCATGAAGGCGGGCGACGAAAAAACGTTCACGCTGCCGTTCCCGAAAGAGCACTTCCAGAAGAACCTGGCGGGTCAGGATATTGATTTCAAAGTAAAGGCGACCGGCGTGTATGAACTCAAGCTGCCGCCGGCGGACGACGCATTCGCCAAGGGCGTGGGTATCGAAACCATGGCCGAGCTGCGCGCGAAGCTCAAGGAGAATCTCCAGACGGAACACGACGCCCGCTCCAAAGAGGCCGCGGAGATCGAGATGCTTGAAAAGCTCGTCGATTCCGCCAGTTTCAGCCAAGTTCCCGACATTTTGGTCAAGGAAGAGGTGAGCCGGATGCTCCACGAGCTCGAGCACGGGCTGGAGGACCAGGGGCTCGACATGGCCACGTACCTACAGCAAATCAAGAAGACGATGGACGAACTGCGCCTCGACTTCTCGCAGCAGGCCATCCGGCGTGTGCGCACGGCGGTCCTGATCAAGGAAATCGCGAAGCGCGAGGGGATCGACGTGGGCGAGGAGGAGCTGGACGCCGAGATCGACCGTATCCTCGCGAGCGTCCCGGCCGACCAAGCGGAGACGCGGCAGCACGTGTCGGGCCCGGACTATCGCGACTACGTGAAGATCCAGATGCGCAACCGCAAGACGCTCGAGTGGCTGAAGAAGAAGTGTATTAAATAATTATTTTGAAAAAATCTGGGCCTTGCAAAAGCTCGGGTCCTGCCGCGCTTGTGCCACCGTCGTCGTCGCGCTTCGCTGGCGGCGAAATGGCGCTTCGCACGTCACCCGAGCTTTTCTGATACCGTGCGGATATGCACTTGCCCGTCAGAGTGATTCCGAACGCCTCGAGGACGGAGATCGTCGGCTGGATGGCCGACGGGGGTTTGAAAATCAAACTCGCGGCGCCGCCGGTGGATGGGAAAGCGAATCAGGAGCTCGTATCCTTTCTCGCAAAGACGCTCGGCGCTCCAAAATCGGAGATCGAGATCACGAATGGACTCACGTCAAAGAAGAAAACGATACGCCTCCCGATCGAGCGGGAGGCGTTGATGAAGTTCTTAGCCATTGATCTGGGTATTGAGAAACCATCGGTACAGGAACAGATGTTTTGAGAATTGGATGACGGTCAATCGAATCAGGCTGGACATACGTTGTGTACATTATTCGTATGCCCGTAAAACGGGGCTACGGCGCATTCATGACGCACGGGCAAGCGCGCCTTGCCCCTACCGTTCCGGCACCGGATCCACGCCGCCGAGGCTCCACGGATGACAGCGCGCGATGCGTTTCGCTCCGAGCCACGATCCCCTCACGAGGCCGAAACGTCCGACCGCACTATGCGTATATTCGGAACATGTCGGGTGGAATTTGCAGGTCGGGCGATGCAAGACGCGCCGAAGCGGGCCGTGGTCCGGCGAGAGCGTGGCTTGATAGACGCGGATCAAGTATTGTCCCGCCGCGCGCGGCGCATGGATGATCTTCATGGGTTCTCCCTATAGACGACGGACGACTTCCGGCGCGCCTTGATATTCTTGCGCGGCGTCGGCGGCCTGGAAAGCGCCTCGGGGATCTTTTCAAAAGACCGGCGGACGGCGGCCTGAAGATCCGGAAATGCCGCGTGCAAGACGTCGTATTTTAATATGAAGAGCAGGTCGGCATGTTTCGGCCACTCGGTTTTGAGCAAACGCAGTACCTCCCGCATCCGCCGCTTCGCCCGATTGCGCTTGACCGCCGTCTTGAAGACTTTCGTCGAGGTGACGAATCCGACCTTGGTCGGCTCCCGGCTCGGCCGGAGGCGCAACGCATAAAAGGGGCTGTAAATCACCCGGCCCTTCTGCGAGAGCAGGGCAAAGTCTTTGGCGCGGCGCAGGCGGTCGGACTTGGGAAGCATGGATCAATGCTATAAGAATTAGGGATGAGGG
Organism: uncultured Gammaproteobacteria bacterium; assembly: GCA_964413995.1. Lineage (GTDB taxonomy): Bacteria > Patescibacteriota > Patescibacteriia > 2-12-FULL-60-25 > 2-12-FULL-60-25 > RHKK01. The sequence continues at coordinate 3,173 of CAYPUF010000005.1, read as the reverse complement.
AAAAGGATTGGGGGTTTAAGAAAAGGGTCCGACAAGACCCTTCTTCCTAAAGCCTTAGGCCTCTCATCCTTATCGGCGTGACCGCTTCACCTTTGTCGTCTTCAAGGCGACGGTCTTGCGGCCTTTGCGGCGGCGGCGGGAAAGCACTTCTTTGCCCTTTTTGCTCTTCATGCGGGCGCGGAAGCCGTGCACGCGGGCGCGGCGGCGCTTTTTCGGCTGGTACGTTCGTTTGGTGGACATACAACGTCTCGTGATGGGTTCTGGTAACAGGCGAAATATACGCGAAAACAGGCTAAGCGTCAAGCATCCATGTGGAAGTTATGATATGTTGTCCACGATTCTTCCACAGAGTTTGACAGGGTTGTGCTCTGTTGGAATGATCGACGCGATGTATGGATATCCAAGCCCTTTGGCAGGCCGCGCTCGGCGAACTTGAGCTCACGCTTTCCAAGGCGAACTTCACGACCTGGTTCAAAAACACGTTTTTGAGCGAGGTGGAGGGTACGCGCGCCGTCGTTTCCGTCCCCAACACGTTCACAAAGGCGTGGATGGAGAAAAAATACCATGACCAGATCGTGAAAGCGCTACGCAGCGCATCGAACCTGCCGATCCGCGAGGTGCTTTACCGGGTCGAGGTCCGGAACACCACCGTCTTGCCGCTCGATCACGTGGCAACGCAGGCAGAAGAGGCGCCAGCCGCCACTTCCGTCACCTACGCGCCGCCGAACTCCACTGCCTACGCTCCGGCACCGACCCCCGCGGCTAGCGCGGATCTCGGATTAAACCCCCGTTACCAATTTTCCTCATTCGTCGTGGGAAAAAACAACGAGCTGGCACATGCGGCGGCCACCGCCGTGGCGACCAAGCCCGGCGAAGTACACAACCCCCTCTTTGTGTATGGCAGCCCGGGCATGGGCAAGACGCATTTGCTGCAGGCGATCGGTCACCATGCCCTGCACGCCAATCCGGGCTTGAAAGTGAAGTATGTTACCTGCGAAAAGTTCACGAACGAGTTCATCCAGGCGCTCCGCAGCGGCCACGCCGACTCGTTCAAGGACAAATATCGCTTGGTTGACATCCTTTTGGTGGACGACATCCAATTTTTGGCCGGCCGCGAGGGCACGCAAGACGAGTTTTTCCATACCTTCAACCATCTCCACCAAGGCAACAAGCAAATCGTCTTGTCCTCGGACCGCCCCCCGAAAGACATCTCGAACCTGGAGGCGCGGCTGCAGTCCAGGCTCGAATGGGGCATGATGGCGGACATCTCCAAGGCCGATTTTGAAACGCGCGTCGCCATCCTCCAGGCCAAATCGCGGGAGAAAAACTATCCGCTCTCCACCGAGATCCTCCACGCGATCGCAGGCGCGATCCAATCCAACATCCGCGAGCTCGAGGGCGCGCTCAATAAAATCGTCGCGTATCACCAGTTCAAGAACCTGCTACCGTCGCTTGAAACCATCCAGCCGATCCTCCAGAGTTTCGCGCCGACCGTCACCAAGCGGACGATCACGCCGCGCGTGCTACTCGAGACGGTGACGGAGTATTACGAAATTACGATGGATGAGATCCTCGGCAAGAGCCGCGAGCGACGCTTGGCCTTCCCGCGGCAGATCGCCATGTACCTCCTGCGCGAGGAAGCGAAATGCTCCTACCCGTCAATCGGCGACCAGGTCGGCGGACGCGACCACACCACCGCCATGCATGCGTGTGAAAAAATCACCACGCTCTTGAAATCGGACGAACAGCTGAAACGCGACCTCTCCATCATCCGGGAAAAAGTTTATTCGGGAGGGAACTCCAAATAGCCAGGAGTGGACAACCCTGTGTAAAGGCTGGGGGATCGCGACGGACAGGTTCGGGATGCAATGGGTACGATCCTGATCCGCTCCGCGGGTCTCTCGACTTATCCCTGTTCACGCCACAGGTTATGGGATGAGACGTGTTGATGGATCATGGGATATGCGTCGCGGAACCATGCGAGATTTCCTTGTTATCCCCGCCATCCACAGCGCTTATTACTACCACCATATAATCTATAAATAGATTTATTATGAATATAGGGAAGGGAAGGGTGAGAATGCGCGTTGACGATTTTCTGACGCGCGTCCAAGATACGCACGACGTATGAACTTCGCCTGTACCCAGGAAAATCTTTTGCAGGGACTCTCCCTTGTGAGCCACATTTCAGGAAAGAATGCGAACCTGCCCATTCTCGGGAATGTGCTTCTCAAGACCGAGAACGGAGGGCTAAAGCTTTCGACGACGAATCTCGAGATGGCGGTTTCGGCGATGGTGCGCGGACGCGTCGAGCAGCCGGGCGAATTCACGGTGCCGGCGAAGCTCTTGCAGGATTACGTGTCGCTGCTTCCGAGCGGGAAGGTGGAGCTCGTGTTGAACGGGGATAATCTGGAAGTGAAGGCGGACGGATCCACGACGAGCGTGCGCGGGATGCCGTCGTCCGAGTTTCCGCTTATCCCGCGTCTCGCGAAGCAGGGCGGATACCGCCTCAAGGCGGATGCGTTGCGCACGGCGATCTCGCAGGTCGCGTTTGCGGTGTCTTCCTCCGAATCGCGTCCGGAGCTCGGAGGCGTCGCCTGCTATCTCCACGGCTTCGACCAGGCGAACAAGCTGACAATGGCGGCCACGGATTCGTACCGGCTCGCGGAACGGGTCCTGGAACTCGAACCGGGAAGCGCCGCGACGGAGATGAAGTGCATCGTGCCGGCCAAAGCCATGCAGGAGGTCGCGCGCATCCTGTCCGCCTACAAGGACGATGTGGGGATGCCGGAAGCCGTGGAATGGGCCCTGACGGACAGCCAGATGGTCATGACGTACGGCAATGTCGAACTGATTTCCCGGCTCATCGAGGGATCGTTTCCCGATTATCGCCAAATCATTCCGCAGGCATTCAAATCCACGGCCATGATCACGAGGACGGAGCTTGCCAAAGCGATCCGCGCCGCTTCACTTTTCTCAAAGCAAGGCTTGTTTGACGTCCATTTCGAGCTTTCGGACGGTGCGCTAAAGGTTTCGTCATCCGATACGGGGACGGGTACGCACTCGACCACGCTCAAAGTGGAAACCGAAGGCGACGGGAACAAGGTCACCATGAATTTTCGCTACGTTTCCGACGGATTGGCGGCTATGGGGACGGAGAAGGTGAAGATGCG
>CAYPUF010000004.1:30040-31732 GCA_964413995.1 uncultured Gammaproteobacteria bacterium | reverse complement strand
TCAAACTTCGAATGGAACAGCATGTCATGCAGCATGTCCGCCGCAAGCGCGGTATGCGCCGCGTCCATCTTGATATAGTACGCGGTCACGTCCTTGGACGTAAACGCGTTGTACTCCGCGCCGTACCGGTCGAGCTCCTTGGAGATCTTCAGCGTGTCCGGCCGGCGCTTCGTTCCTTTGAACATGAGGTGTTCGATGAAATGCGACGCGCCGTTGATGTCCTTTGTTTCGTAGCGCGAACCGACGCGCACGAACACCATGATCGTCATGGACGCGGAGCCGTTCGTCGGCACCGCGATCGCGCGCATGCCGTTCTTCAAGTCGCGAGAAATGGGTTTTTTCATGGCGTTAGCGGAGCCGGCCCCAGATCCAGGCGGGGATCGCATCCGTGTGGACGCGCTCCTGGGTCATGGCGTCGCGATCGCGCACGGTGACGGTGCCATCTTCCTTGGTTTGATAGTCCACGGTGAAACACCACGGCGTGCCAATCTCGTCCTGGCGCCGATAACGTTTGCCGATCGAGCCGCCGTCGTCGTATTCCACGACGAGGCTGGACGCGCGCAGCTTGGCGGCGAACTCGCGGGCGATGTCGGCCAGGCCGTCCTTTTTTTGCAGCGGCAACACGGCGGCCTTCACCGGCGCGAGTGCGGGAGGCAAACGCAGCACCATGCGCGGTTCCGTTTCCCCGTCGACGGATGCCGCCTCGTCGATGTCGAGGTGCTCGCACAACACGGCGAGCACCGTACGCGACAGCCCCCACGACGGCTCGATCACGTACGGGATGAAGCGCTCCTTCGTATCCGCATCGAACCAGCGCAATTCCTCGTTCGAATGTTTCTGGTGCTGCGACAAATCGTAATCCGTGCGGTTCGCGAGGCCGTACAATTCCTTCTGGCCGAACGGATACCGGTATTCAACGTCGATGGTGCGCGCGGAATAGAACGCGCGGTCCGCGTCCGGGATCTCTTTGTACACCACATGCTTCGGGTCGAGCTTGAGCACGTCATGCACCCACGACTTCATCTCGCCGAGCCACATCTCGAACGCCTCGGGTGCGTCTTCGGGTTTCACGAAATACTCGATTTCCATCTGCTCGAATTCGCGCGTGCGAAAAATGAAGTTGCCCGGCGTGATTTCGTTGCGGAAGGCGCGGCCGACCTGCGCGATGCCGAACGGCAACTTCTTGCGCATCGTGTCGCGGATGTCTTTCCAGGCCGTGAACATCCCGGCCGCGGTTTCCGGACGCAGATAGGCCACGGACGCCGTGTCCTCGGTCACGCCGACGAATGTCTTGAACATCAGGTTGAACTGCTTCGGCTCGGCGAGCGCGTTTCCGTCGGGACTCTTCAGTCCGGCTTCGTCGGCCTTGGCGACCATCTGCTCGAACGACAGGCCGGAGACGTCGATCCCCTGCGCCTCGAGAAGGTGGTCGAGACGGTAACGTTTATGCGTTTTCTTATCCTCTACGAGCGGGTCGCTGAACGTCGCGAGGTGGCCGGATGCCTCCCAGACCTTGGGGTGCTGGATGATGGGCGTATCCACGCCGACCATGTCCTCGCGGCCGTGTACGAAGCGCTTCCACCACGCGTCGCGGATGTTGTTCTTGAGTTCCGTTCCGTACGGGCCGTAGTCCCACGCATTCGCGAACCCTCCGTAGATGTCCGAGTCGGGATAGACGAACCCGCGCCGCTT
>CAYPUF010000004.1:23394-29940 GCA_964413995.1 uncultured Gammaproteobacteria bacterium | reverse complement strand
TTCATGATTTCCTCCTCTTTTTCTTTGGTGACGGATTCGATCTTCTCGTTCCATTCCGCCGTGACCTTGTCAAGCTGCTCGAGCAAGCGGCGTTTCTCGTCTTCGGCGATCACCTTCTCCTTTTCATCGCTCTGGATGGCTGTTTTTACTTTTTCTCGCGCGGAGCGGATACCGATTTTGGCCTGCTCCTCTTTTTGATGAAGCACTTTCACCATCTGTTTGCGGTTCTCTTCGGTCATCGGCGGCATGGCGAGACGGATGATGGAACCCGCCACGTTCGGCTGCATGCCAAGATTCGCATCGACGAGGGCTTTTTCGATATCCTTCACGACCGACTTGTCCCACGGCTCGATCTGGATTGTCTTGGCGTCTGGCGTCGTGATGCTCGCCATGGATTTCAGGTCCATATTCTGACCATACGCCTCGACGCGGATGTTCTCGACCAGCGCGGCGGACGCGCGGCCGGTACGCAGGCCCGCAAGCTCCTTGTGCAGGTGATCTAACGCCGCCTGGAACTCGGCTTTGTGTTCATCGATACGATTCATAACAGAGGCGAATATGCCACGGGACCAGTGAACGCGCAATAAGGATCAGGGTGGGCGGCAAAGCCCTCATCCCTCATTCCTTAGGCCTCATTCTTTTTTTCGTTTACTTCGTTGCCGGTGCCGCCCCAAGATACAGCGAGGGTTGATCCGCCCCGTCGTACGACATGTACGCGGCTCCGCGTGAGGTCGGAAGTTTTTTCGTGGTCCACGTCTGCCCGCCGTCGATGCTCCAGATCACGGCCTTGTCGGTCGCATAGACGAGACGCTTCGGATCTTTCGGGTGTACGGCCATCGCCTTCATGTCGACGGAACCCGGAGGCGTCGGCAATTGCAACGCCTTCCACGTCGCTCCCCCGTCGTCGGACATCACGATGCCGTATTTTGAAATAGTGTAGACGCGATTCGGCGTGTTCGGATCAAGCGCGATCAGGTTCACGCGGCGGGCGTTCTCGAATTCCTGCAGCTCGTTGCGGATCAGCGCCCAGTTCTGGCCGCCGTCGGATGTCTTGAGGATGCCGGAGCCGTTCGTGGCGGCATATACGACGCGCGAGTCGCGCGGATCCACGACGATCTGGTTGATACGTACCGATTCGATGCGCCGCACGGAACGCCACGACTCGCCGCCGTTGTCCGAGCGCAGCACGTCGCCGTCGCTCGTGCCGGCGTACACCACCTGCGGGTTGAACCAGTCGACCGTGAGCGCGGTGAACGTGATGGAACGCGGATCAAAGAACACGCGCGTCCAGTCGCGGGCGCAAGTCGTCGTCTTTACGATCTGGTTCGAGAGCGTCGCGTACACGATGCATTTGTTCTTGGGATCGATCGCGAGCGCGTTCACGCGCCCCGTCGAGAGGCCGTTGGCGGGCTGCCACGAGTCGCCGCCGTCAAGCGAATAGATCACACCATTCTCGACCGTGCCGGCATAGACCGCTTTCGGATCCTGCGGGTCGACGACGAGCGTCACGATCCCCATGTCCGCGATACTCGCACGCTTCGCACCGACGTTGATGATCTGCAGCTGTCGCCACGTATCGCCACCGTCGGACGTTTTGAAGACGCCGCCGTCCGGACCGGTCGCTTTTTTCGCGCCGCCGCCGCAACCTTGACCGAGCAAGACGAGAAGCGCCAGCGGCGCGGCCAGCAGGCCCAGGCGAAATCGAATGTTCATAGGTAGGAGGGTTGCAAAAAGGAAGGGATATCCCCTTCATGATACGGCTCCAAGAGCGCCCATTCAAGGGCCAGGTGCGGCGAGAGCGGCCCGCCCGCGAAGCGGCGCGCGAGAATGAGGCCGTGTGCGAGGCGTGGAAAGCGCGCGGGATCGTCGGCGGCGATTTCCGGAAGGAGCCGCTCGGCCTCGTCGAGTACGTCGCGCCAGGCCGTCCCGGGATCAGGGGCGGCGTTCAGCGTCTTGCCGGCGCGCTCGATCTCGGCGAGCGCGCGGCCGAGCGGCTCCGAGCGCATCGCGACGAGGAGCGCGCGCACCGACGCCTGCCGCGCGGCCCAACGTTCCGGGTCGGCGAGCAGGCGCTCCGCGAGACCGGGGCGTCCGCGCGCGGCAGAGACGACGCGCTCGATCGCATCCGCGTCTTGCGTGCGCGTGCGGAGCCACGCGCGGAGCTCGTCGGACGCGACGGGGCCGAACGCGACGGAGACCAGGCGCGAACGCAAGGTCGCGGGCAGGCGATCCGGCTGTTCCGCGATAAATACGTACGTCGCGTCGCCGTCCGGCTCCTCCACGGCTTTGAGCAAAGCGTTCATGCCCGCTTCGTTCAACGCTTCCGCGTCTTCGATGACCGCAACTTTGCGGCCGCCGGCCGCGGACGTCAGATGCATGCGTGCGACGAGCTCGCGCACGGACTCGACGGGAATCCCGCGCCCGCCTTCTTCACGCTTGAGCGAAATGAAATCGGGATGCGCACCGAGCGACCCGATTTCCGTTTCAAACAGACGTGCGGTGAACCAACGCGCGGCGTCGCGCTTTCCGACGCCGTCCGGGCCGTGAAAGAGGTATCCCGGCGCGGGATGTTCGGCTGCCCGTTCCAAGAGGCGCAAGACGGCTTGGTGGCCGATGATTCCAGACATACGGGAAAGGGTATCGGTCGGAAGAAAAGTAGACCACCCCTGCCCCCTCCTCATACGAGGAGGGGGTGCCGAGCGAGAGCGAGGCGGGGGTATCTACAAACAAAAAAGACGGTCGATCGTTTGATCAAACCGTCATGCAAGGCCGCATGGTGATGCGCCCATGTCAGAAGTGCGCGAGACCGATCAACCCCATGAGACCGCCATCGGCCTCGACCTGCCAGGCCGAACCGTCCCAGCGCGGGGACGCGCCGACGAATCCGCGGATGGTCGCCACCGGCGTCCACTCCTGCCGCGGGAAGAAGCGGAAGGTCGCGTCGAGGTAGGGGCCGTACACGGAGTGGACGGAAAACACGTCCGGGCGAAACCGGTGCGTGCCGAGCATCCCGAAGCCGATCATGACGCCGGGATCCACCCACGCGCCGAATCCGGCATGCCAGATCCCGTGGACGTTGGTGACGTTCGGGAGATCCGGCCCGCCGTATCCGACGCCGATGCCGCCGTGGACGTTCCACCCGCCGCCGAGCCCGATGCCGAACGAGAGCTCGGCTCCGAACGCGAACAGGACGTCGTAGTCCGCATTCGCGTAACGCAGGGGGTTGAAGGTCAGCAGGCCGTACGCCCGCAGCATGGCGAAGTTGTCGCTCCGGCTTCCGCCGGCACGAGACGCTGCTTCGCGCGCCACGCGACGGGCTTCGTCGAGGATGTCTTGCCGAACGGCATCGAGCAGATCCCCACAGGAGTAGGTCTGCATTCGATGTTCCGGGTCTTCCATCCCCTCGCCTTCCTCGACGGTGATCGTGATCGTTCCATCTCGGCCGCGCGAGAGGCACTGGACGATGAAGTCCACATTGCTGGACAGCACGGAGATCTCGCGATCGTGTCCGTCCATGCGACCGTGCGCGATACGGCTCTCGTCCACCAGCTGGTCGACGGTCGCCTGCTGCGCCGCGACGGACTCGGTGAGCCCCTCGAGCGCGCGCAAGACGCGCGAGAGGTCGACCGTCCCGTCGGTGGGGCCGGCCGCGAGGAACTCCTGCCGCGCGCGCGTGCACGCGGCCGCGAGCTCCTCGCTCTCTCCGGGCGCGCACAAGGCGCGCAGCGCGGCGTCGTGCGCCTCGACGGTCGAGGCGAGCGTCGCGCTTCGCTCCTCCGCGGAACCGGGGGCCCCGCGAGGCGCGAGCGGGTTGTAGCAAACGAATACGGCGTGTCCGCGCGGGATCTCGAGCGAACGCAGGCGATCTTCGGATCGGTACGGCGCCGCCTGGACCGGGTACGTGCCGGACGGGCAGCCGCAGCGGCGGCGGCCTTCGTCGGTCGCGACGGAGCCGTCCGGCAGCACGCAGGCCGCGAGCGGCGACACCGAACCGGCGGCGCGGCGGCGGGAACGCGTCGCCGCGCCCTCGCAGATGCGGCCGACGCGATCCATCGCGGCCCGGTCGACCGCGGCGCACTCGGGGAGCGTGCGGCACTGCTCGATCACCTGCGTGATCGTCATCGGCGCCGCGTCCTCGTCGGGCCCGGCCACGGCGCTGACATGCGCCTCGCAGGCCGTGAGGCATGCGGCGAACGGGTCTTGCGCCTGCGCACGGACCGGGCACAGCGGGATCGAAACGGTCGCGGCGAACGCGACGAGGCACAGGATCCGGGTGTTGATCTTCATGACGTACCTACCTTCCTTGTCGTGGTCCTTGAAATTCGTTGATCGGACATGTCGAAAGATCGATCAAGTCCGTAGCCGGAACCGCCCGGTGAGGTCGCGATCGGAGGAGAAACGCGACTTCGCCGGACGATGCCGGAGACGGACAAGGCCCCGCCGGGGCCGTAAAACGTCCTCCGACGGTGACTTGGTTACTTAGCCGAGAATGCCGGAAAAGTCAAGCCGGGAGCGGAACGAAGCCAAAAACATCAACGCCCCGTCCAAGGAGAATCCTCGAACGGGGCATCGGTACAATTTTTCGTCTTGTGATCGACGGCTGACCCTGATGTTTCACCACCGGATGGTCAGCTTGGGTGGTGAGCGGCTCTCACGAGCCTGCGGGGGGACGACCGGCATCGCAGCCGGTCTCGAGGACGGCGCGAATCGCCACCGTACCGCGGATCGACGAGTGGAGGTTCGGATCTTCCGACCAGAACCGCGCGCCGACCGTGTCGGGGGCGATCGTGTAGAACGCCTCGGGCAGCTCGATCCACTGCGAGGCCGAGCACCCCGCGGCGCGCTGGCACACGTAGGCCTCGAGACCCACGCTCGCCGCCGGACGACCCTCGTAGGGGCGGAAGTCGGCGACGTTCGTGATGTCCCGATCCCACTCGGGGTGTCCCCCGGTGGTGTCCACGCGCCACTGGTCGATGAACGGGTGCGTGTTCACGCCCCCGAGGATGCCCGCGAGCGAGTACTCGCGGCAACCGTCCGCCGGCACGTCCGGACCGAGCGTCCAGACGCGCATCGACGGAGCGCTCATCGCCCGCGTCGCGCCGGTGTTGTCCGGCACCGTCCGCACCCCGGTCATCCCGCGCGCGCAGAGGCGCACGGAGTACCCGATGCGGTTGGCGCCGTCGATCCACGCGCACTCGAAGCCCGTGGGCGGCGGGTCCGACTCGTCCACGCAGCCGCGCGTCGCATCGCAGACCTGTCCCGTGGGGCAGGTGGTGTTGTCGGCGATGTAGCGGCACTCGCCGCTCACGCACCGGTTCGCGGTGCACGAGACGCCGTCGTTGCAGTCGGCGTTGGTGCTGCACTCCTCCATGGTGGGAGGCGTGTAGCAGCCGCGCGTCGCATCGCAGACCTGTCCCGAGGGGCAGGCGCCGTCGTCGGGCTCGTGGGTGCATGCGCCCGAGACGCACGCGTCGATCGTGCACGCGACCTCGTCGTCGCACGACGCCGGGCAGGCCGGGTCGCGCGGGACGCAGCCGTCCTCCGCGTCGCACATCTCGCCGATGTCGCACAGCCCGTCGTCGCGGGACTGGCGCCACTCGTCGCCGTCACAGACGGCCCTCGTGCACGCGACGCCGTCGTCGGGGGCGTCGTCTCCGCACGTCGTCGCGCTGTTGATCGGCCCGGCCGCGAAGCAGCCGGAGATCGAAACCGCGAAGCCCGCGGCGAGCATCGAGCAGACCAGGAACATGTTGAGACGGGTCATCGTCTCCTCCTTTTTCGAAGTCCGGGGTGGACCCCGGGTTGAAGCCGGGATCCGGAAACCTTACGGGTCGGCCTTGTGGGCCGCCGGGAGCGCCGTATCGCTAATCCCGAATGGAAGCGACCTCGGAGAGATCGGCTCGATTCGGGAGGCTGCACGCGGAGTGGTCCGTGTGCAGCCAGTCATCCGAAGGTACAGGTGTAGCGTCAGCCTATCTCACGACCGTCTGACGCCTCATCGGTCACTAGAAGCTCGGAAGCAGGCCCTCCAGCCTCACGAACGGCTCGATGATGGCCCCGTTCAGGACCACCATGCTGCCGTTGTCGAGGTAGCGCCGCTCGCCGCCGCCGACCGCCACTCCCGGCACGAGCCGGAAGTACGGATGGAGCGGGATCGAGACGGCGACCTCGGCGCCGAACCCCCAGCCGAGCGAGTCGGCCTGGAGCTCGTCGGGCGCGTCCGCCGCCGGGTCCCAGAGGTTCTCCCCCCAGAGCCCGATCATCAGCATCGCGTCCCGGCGGGTCGCGCCGAGGTAGATGCCGACGCCGGCCGCGCCGCTGACGTACGGCGTGTCACCGACGTTGAATCCGGTGGCCTGCCAGCCGAGCTGACCGCGCGCGTAGATGTCGAGCGGAGCCGAGTCCGGGCGGAAGTGCAGCCCGAGCGAGAGCCCGCCCGCCCCGGTGAGGGGACCGGCGGTGTGGATACCGACGAGACCGAACGCGGCCACCGAGAGGGTGAACGAGTTGGAACCGTCGGCGAGGCGCGGACCAGGGTTCGGACGA
>CAYPUF010000004.1:14816-23294 GCA_964413995.1 uncultured Gammaproteobacteria bacterium | reverse complement strand
ACCGATGAACAGCACCATGGCCGCGCCGAACGCGACCGCCAGGATCCTCATCTTCTTCATGGCAGACTCCTCTCCCGGCAATGCCGGGATCCCGAACGCCCTCGCGCCGGGGAAAGGGGTGGATCGAACAGGAAGCCGAGCTTCCCGCCCGGCACGGGGGTTTCAGCCCCAAACCGGACAGTTGCTAGACCTCCTTTCCTTGCCCGGTCGGATGACCGGGTATGACCGTTTGTAAGGTGCGGAAGAGGGACTCTTCCTACCCATGCCCGCCTAATACGCGAAGCGCTTTTGGCGGGTGACCGGCCCTCAAGCCGTCCCGTTGCCTGCCCACGGAGGCGTGGGCGGGACGGAACGGCTCAAGTTCCCGTCAGATCTAGACACAAAGGTCCAAAAAAGGGAACGGATGAATATAGCAGGAAAACGAATTTTTGTCAAGATATGCAAACAGAAAATTACGAATCAGGAATCATGAATCGTGACTTTAAAAAAATCCCTTACCTTAGGGATTTTTGATGAATTGTTATCGACGAGGGCGTATGCGATACGCTCCTACATCATCCCATTCATGATCCTTCCTATATCCGCTGTCGGTTGGCGATCATCCAAATAAGGCCCAAAAGCGCTCCCAGCACCAAACCCGCGAGGGCGTTATTGAGGAAATTCGGGCGGGCGATCCAACGGGAATCGAGCGGCGAATCGATCACCTGTACGCGGACGGAAAAGCCGAAGAAATTCGGCGCTTGCTTGGCGAGCTCCTGGGTCGCCGCCTGCACCAGGGATCGCGCCTGCGCCCGGCTCGGGTGGAAGATCGTCACCAGCATGAGGCCGGATCCGGGTTCAACCGTCGTGCCGACCATGCGCGACCAGGCCCGGCGGCGATCGTATTCATTCGTCGGAAAGAAATCGCGATCCACCCCTTCGGCCTGGCTCAAGATATTCTCGAAGAAACTCGACGTGTACAACAGCTGGGAAAGGTTTTGCGCGATACGTTCATTGGACTTGAGAACCGTGTACGGATCGATGTTCGTCGCGCCCGGCTGCGTGATCAGGAGGCGTACGGTGGACGAATACTCGAGCGGCTGCGTAAACGAAAGCAGCGCGGCGAGGAGCGCACCCGCCAATCCCCCAAACAAAAGTGCGGGCCAGGATCGGCGCAGGAGAGCCAGGGGATGTTCTTTGAGCAACATACTTATCGAAGAGCTTCGGACACGACGTCGGAGCCGAGCGTGACTTGCGCCTGGAATGCCGCGCCGTTGCGCCGGCCGGAGATGTTCACGCTTGCACCGGGACGGAAGTCAAACAGACGTTCCCCGAGATCGGCGGTCCCCTCAAGGATATCACGCTCGATGCGTTCGATCACGTCGCCGTCCTGCAGTAGTCCGGCGGCGGGGCCGCGTGGCGTAACGGCGGGTAGTCCGTGTTTGCGATCCGCGCGTACCCAGGCGCCGAGGGCGGGTAGCGTCGTGGTGGCGGCATCAAAGCTCAAGGCGGCGAGATCGAGCGAACGGACGCCGAGTACGGGACGACGGATTTCTCCCGAAGCAAGGACTTGCGAAAGCCCGGACGCGAGGGGTCCTGCAGGGATGACGCGCCAGGAACCACCCTCTTCCGTCTCAAGCAACCCGACGAGTCGCCCGGCCCCGTCCCAGAGCGCGGAGCCGGGACGGCCCTCGGTCGCACCCGACACAAGGAAGCGCCGCGCCGCAACTTCGCTCGGAACGGGATCGGTGGAGGGACGCGCGCGAACGGCCAGGATGATTTCCGGCGCGAGTTGGCGCGGTCGCGATTCGACCCACACCGGCGCACCCGCGACCACGTCGGCGGGACGTACGAAACCGGCGGTCGGCAAGCCGCTCGCATCGGTCTTGAGATACACGACGCCGGTGGACGCGTCACGGATGCCGCGCTCGACCGCCCGGACGCGGCCGTTCACGATCACGCCGAGATCCGCGAGGCGCACGCCTTCGAGCGCCGCGTCCGTCGTCACAAGCCAACCGTCGGATGTTACGGCCACGGCGGATCCGAGCTCTCGTTCCGGAGCGACGGGCTCGCCGGCGGCCGTCCGGACGCGGCGCACGAGCGTGAGGAGGCCCGACATCCGGCGCTCGGCGAAGGCCGCCGGATATGCGGGCGCGAGCGGACGCGACTCGAAGGGAATCACCTCGATCGGCGCCGGTTCGGGCGTCACGACCGGACGCGTTCCCGTCGCGGGCCAGGCCTCGATCGTCCGCTCCAACCGGTCCAGCTCCGGACGTACGGCCTGCGCGAAAACGAGCCAACCGGAGACGAGGCCGCCGAGCACGCCGCAGACGCCCGCCAGCCCGATCGAAAACCAAAGGGAGCGATGGATGTCCTTCTCACGCGCCATAGACGGCCTTAGTATAACACGAACTCGAAGAACGAATATCGGATTTCGGATTTCGAATGATGCCCCGAATTCGTATCATTCGCCATTCATCATCCGATATTCGCTGGAATAAAAAAGATCCGCAGGACGCGGAATCAGCTCTTGCCCTTCACGAGGCGCAGCGCGGGGCGCGCGGACGCGGGAGGGCGGATGCACGGACGTGTCGTCTGCCGTGCGGACGACACGAGGGTGACTCCCGCGCCGTCGAGATACCTCTCCACCACGAGTTCGAGCAAGCGTTGCGCGAGGTGAGCCAGCGCTTCGGACTCCTCGTCGCTCCCCAGCTCGTCGAGCATGCAGGCGGTCTCGCGCAGCTCCCGGTAGTAGTTCCGGATGAACGCGGACTTCATTCCGCAGAACCGCTCGTCGCGCAATGCGCGGCGCATGATGCGGATCTTCGCGGAATCAGAGAGCGTTCCGATACGAGGCGTCCGTGGACGTCCCGGCATTGCGGATAGCAACTTCTCGATGATGCGCAGGTAGAGCTGCGCGTCCTCCAGACCGATCGCGGAGAGGCGGAGCATGATGTCGGCGGCGAGCGGCGTATCGATCCGCCCGATGGCCTCAAGACGGTCCCGGCATTCCCGGTACGCGAATTGGGAAATGAACTCCTCCGCCATGTGACGTTCCTTTCTTGGCAGGAGAATACCCCTATCCGTTCCACATCCGGCCTCGTTTGTCAAGCCCTTATTTCTTTTTTCCTTTTCGCTTTTTCCGTTCTTTCGCCAGGTCCACCACGTTGGTTGCGGGCGTTTCCTCGAGAGCGGGCGGGATGCTTGTCGGCTCGCCCTTGCGTCGAGCAATGGCGGCATTGAGTTCGGACATGGTCAGGATGCCGCCCGGCTTCGGTGCCGGACCGGCCGCGGATGCTTTGACTTTAGGCTTGGCCCTCTCGAACGCGCGCTCCACCCGTTCCGCTTCGCGTGAAACGGCTTCGCGTAACTCCGGCGAGGGCGGGATGATCAGATCAAGCGGCTTCTCTATTCCCAAAAGCGCGTTGACGCGTTCCAACGCCCTCCGGATCGACTTGCGCGCCTTCCCTTCACGGTATTGCTGATAGAGCAGGGCATACTCTTCCATCCAACCATGTTGCGCCGGAAGGATGCGTTTGACCTCCGGACCGACGGTTTCCCACGCATCCCCAAGTGCGAGGACCCTTCGATTCAGCGACTCCTTCAGATAGGCGAGTTCCTGCTCCGTTAATGGACCGACGGAGCCGGCGGATTCGACCGCGCGCTCCTTTTGATCCGGGGTCCAGCGCATTCGGCTTCGGATCGGGCGCTTCTCGACGACGGGGCCCGTCGATACGCCTTCCTCCTCCGCCGTCTCTTTCATCACCTCTCCCGCCGGGCGGAATTCTCCGAGCACTTCTTCCTCCTCTGGCTTCTCCTCTTCTACGTGCGGGATCTCGATCGATGGCTCGATTTTAGGCAAGGCAAGTGCCTCTTCCGCGGTCATCTTCGGTTCCGCAGGTTCTTCTTTGCGCATCGCTGCCAACTCTTGCACGGTTGGAATGCCAAGTTCTTTCTCTTCGGCGGCCTCGATCTCTTCAAGCTCTTTCGCCGAACGCGCGCGCTTCACGCGAGTGAGCGGGATCACCTCGGCCTCTTCTTCCGGCTCGATCGCGCGGAATTCTTCGTATGCCGGTTCCACGGGCAACTCGATCTTGCCACGGGAAACCGCACGCACCGCCTGCGCGGCCCATCCGTCCTTGTCCCATTTCTTGCCGAGTACATGCTCGATGTCTTCCAGCTCCTCATGAGCGGCATGCCTGATCTTCAAATCATAGACGTATCCCTTGCCGTCGGCACGACGCGCATATTTCCGATAGAGATTCAGGGCGTAATCAAGCGCGGGATCCGGGGATCCTGTCCGGAAATTTACGTCCTCTTCATTCGCCAATTTTTCCAGCATCCGCTGCTTGAACGCCTCGTACACCCCATGCATGGCGCGACGCGCTTCCGGATCGGTATTGATCCTGTCGATCAGGTTCTTGCGCCATTTCACGGAACGGTACATCTCTACCTCCTTGTTCACCCGTTCCGGCGCCTCGGCCGCCTCTCGCCGCTCGGCGGCCGCGCGAGATAACGAAACCACGCGGCGCTCGGGCGTGCCCGGGACATACGCGCCGCCTTTTTCACCCGGACGCATCTCGATCACGGAACGCGGGCGGACAAGGTCCGGCGTCACGGCTTTTGTTTCTTGCTCAAACTTCTCCTTCTTCTCTTTCACTCTCAATACGTACCGCATCAATGCCTCTTCCGCGTCCTCGAGCGCCTCGTGGAACGCCTCCCCTCCGTCCGCGGCTTCGAGTGCGCGTATGCGTTTCGCGAAATTGGAGCTCTGCTCTCCCGTTAATGCGGTCTCGCTCAAATCACGATAGGCCTCAACATCGGCCAGTGCAACCTCGATCTCCTCCTGGATTTTCCGCATGGCCATCGCGACTTTGAGCTCTCGTTTCCCGCGCATCGCTTCCGGCATCTCGAGAAAGGTATCCGCAAAACCCTCGAACGTGCCGCCGGCGCTGATCTCGGCCACGCCACCACGCAGACCGGCCTGTGTTTCGCGCCCGCCCGCCGCTCCACGCAGGCGCGGCGGTCGTTCACGTCCCGCCTCCCTTTCTGCCGCGTCGAGCAACGCCTGCGCATCCGCACGTTCACGCAGATAGCCATTCATCTCTGTCTCAAGCTCGACCCATTTTTTCAGAAGCCCCTTCGCGGCGTGGCTTGGCTCGTATCCGCCAAGCCGGCGTCCGATAGATTTCATGCGGCCCCAGAGCGTCGGCTTCACGCCCGTCGCTTCGGCGCGCAGTTCCTCTTCGATCTTGTTCAGCTCCTCGGCGATACGCGCGGGCGTCTTCAAGCCGTGCTTCGCCAACTCCTTTTGCAACTTCTTTTGCCGCGCGGCAACCTCCTTCTCCGCGTCGTCGATAAATTGCATCGTCTTGCGCGCATCGGCGATCTTGTCCTCCGGCGACGGCCCTTCCGGCGCCTGCGCTATCTCGGGCGATGCCTTGCCGCGCGGCGCTTCCACCGCATACCCCATCTTCACCAGATCTTTCTCGATCTCCTGCAACCGTTCATTCAGGACAAAAAACGGCTCGCCTCCCCAGACACCTCCCATCTCCTCCATTCGCTTTTTTAAATCGTTGCGCTCACCGAGAAGCGCATCGCGTTTGCGCATCTGCGCGCGTTCGCGCTCGACCTCCCCGGCATACGCCCGCGCCATCTCCTCCTGCTCGGCCGTACGCGGCTCGCGACGCTCGATCGGTTTGGGTTTGGCGACCGGGACCGGCTCCGGTTTCACTTCATGTTTCGCGAGATAGATTTCTTGCGCCTCTTCGCGGATACGTTCGACTTCTTTCGCGTTCTCGATCGTTGGGTTCGCGCGGAGGCGATCCTCCGCCTCGATCAACCGGTCCGTGGCCGATTCAAGCGCGGACTCCAACTCCTCACCCAGTGCCGCGGTTTCGAGCTCGCTTAATTCCCGTGGCGAAACATCAGGTTCCTCACGTCGACGGCGCATCTCCTCCTTTACGTTGGCGCGCTGTTCGGTCACACGACGCTTTGTTTGCCGCAGGCGCTCCAAACGCTCATTCTTCTGCGCGTCCATATCCACAATCACGGAAGGCGACGCCTTTTTCACGCGTTCCACCGCCTTGAGATACTCGGGTTCGACCTGGATGGAGGGTTCATCCTTATGATCCGGATGGACCGATCGTCGCTCGGGCGCCCCGGCGCCCGGACGTTCCGGGGCGGGAGCGGCTTCCGGGTTGCGATAGAGCTTGCGTGGCATAGAAATCGCCTTTATGGTAGCATATTCATCGCATGATGTGGGGATCATGCAACGCAAAAGGACCCGTCCGGGTCCTTTTGTGCGCTTCGGGGATTACGCCTTCACCACCTTCGCGAACACCTCCGGGTGTTTGGCGGCGAGCTCGGAAAGCACCTTGCGGTCCAATTCGATCTTACGTTTCTTCAGGTCGCCCATCAGTTTCGAATAGGTCGTCCCGTTCAGACGCGCGGCCGCGTTGATGCGGACCTGCTGCAAGGCGCGGTTATCGCGCTTCTTCAGCTTGCGGCCGATATAAGCGTTCCGACCGGCCTTGGTCGCGGCGGTCTTGGCGAGGGTGATCTTGGATTTGCGCCCCCACATCATGCCCTTGGTGCGGGCGAGAATGTTTTTGCGGCGCTTGATGCGGTGCGTACCGCGCTTGACTCGAGGCATATGGAGAAAGTGAGTAGTCGGTAGTCAGTAGTCGGTAGCTTGAAAGAGACTTCTTCTGGCTACCGACTACCGACTACTACCTACCGACTAATTATGAGGCATGAACTGCTTGAAGTTGCGGACGTAGGAGGCGGACACTTCGAGATCGCGGCGCTTGTTGCGCGTGACCTTACCCGACTCGCGGGCGTTAAAGTGATCCTGTCCGCCCTTGCGCTTCAAAAGCTTGCCGGTCTTGGTCATTTTGACCCGCTTGGCGATGGTCTTGGAAGTCTTCTGCTTCATATCGATGTTAGTCTTTTCGTCCGACGATAGCCGTGACGTTTCCGCCGGAGCGGGTGATCGGCTGCTCGATCGTGAGCTGGTACTCTTCGGCGAGGCGGTCAAGATATTCCTGGATCCTGGCTTTGGCAATATCCGTGTGCGCTTTCTCGCGGCCGCGCAGCCGGATCTCGATATTGAGCTTGTGCCCGTCCTCCAGGAATTCCTTCCCTTTCTGGAGGCGCGTATCGAAGTCACCAACGCCCATTTTCACGGACAGGCGGATGCCCTTCACGTCCACTTTTTTCGAGTGGGCCTTCTGGGCGCGCATCTCCTTCTCCTTTTGATATTTAAACTGCCCGTAGTCGAGCAGCTTGCAGACCGGCGGTTCCGCCTTGGGCGAAACTTCGACGAGATCGTAGCCGCGCTCGCGCGCGATCTCGAGCGCGCGGTCCGTGGACAGCACGCCGAGCATGTCGCCGTTCTCGTCGATCACGCGCACCTCGGGTACGCGGATCTGCTCATTGGTCCGGAAGGAAACTTTTTCCTCCTTCTTGTAGTGGCCGCCTCGGCGGCGATGGTGGATGCGCATTGATTGGCAGTGGTCAGTTCACAGTGGTCAGTTTTCAGTACTGGTCACTGACGACTGACAACTGATCACTGTTGTGGTGGTGGAGATGACGGGTATCGCACCCGTGTCCGATCGACCGGCCAGAACGCATCGTTACAAGCTTGGTCCGCTCACAGGATCTCGGTCGCGCGTCAGGGAACGGACGAGCTCGCACGACCACAGCCTTCAAGCCGTCGCTCCGGCGCGAAGGCGGCGTCGGAGTCTAGATCCGTCAGTGACGGCTCTCCCATGGCCCGGATCAAACCGTGGGGAACCGGCCCGTCAGGTTCGCCTTAGGCGAAGGACGGGGCGAAGGCCGGAGCGCGGAACGCCGAAGCGATCGCGTTGCGGACCTTGGAAACGACGTTGGCAGTTGTCGTTGTGCCGGTCGGGATTTACGAGCGGATTCGGCACGCTCGGCTTGCTGCGTTGTGAAACGATCGTCGTCGATGCTGATTCATCCCCGTTTGGGAAGTCGGTAGTGAGTAGTCGGTAGTCGGTAGCATGAACGTCCAAGCTACCGCCTACAGACTACAGACTATCTCGCCTCATTGAGCGCATGATGTCCCGCTCCTTGAGCGATTCGCGCTTGTCGTGGGCTTTTTTCCCCCGGGCGAGCGCAAAAGACACTTTGATGCGTCGGGCGACAGGGTAGAACGAAACGGGCACGAGTGTCAAGCCTTTTTGCTGGATTTTGGCCCTGATTTGACGCAATTCTTTCTTGGAGACCAGGACGGTCCGGGTCCGTTCCGGGTCATATCCCTCCCGATTGGCCATCTTTGAATACGGCCGGATATGGGCGCCGACCAGGGCGAGACGGTCGCCCAGAGGCTTCACAAAGGCCCCGTCGAGCCTTGCGCCGCCCTCACGGACGGACTTGACCTCGGCGCCGGTCAACACCAACCCTCCCTCGAACGTTTCGAGGAACTCGTAGTCGTGCCGCGCTTTGCGGTTCTCCGCATAGGGCTTCATGGGG
>CAYPUF010000004.1:0-14716 GCA_964413995.1 uncultured Gammaproteobacteria bacterium | reverse complement strand
GAGGAACTCGTAGTCGTGCCGCGCTTTGCGGTTCTCCGCATAGGGCTTCATGGGGCGTATTCAATCACAAAAAGATAACAGATGACAGTTCACCGTTGACAACACGGGGACACGAGTACGGAAAACTGTTTACTGTTATCTGTTCACTGTTTACTGTTCTGTCATGGAACCGCGTGTCATATCGATTTCGACGGAAACCGTGCTGAAAACGGTCGGCGTGGTGCTCGCGCTTGGCATCGCGTGGCTCATCCGCGACATTCTCTTGCTTCTCTTCTCCGCAACGCTGCTCGCGGGGATCCTCTATCCTTTCGCGGAATGGTCGTCGCGCCACAAGATTCCCAAGGGTCTCGCCGTCGCGCTCCTCTACCTCGCGCTTCTCGCCCTGTTCGCCGGCGTGGTCGGCTTTCTCATCCCGGCGATCGTGGACCAGACGCGACAGGCCTCGAGCACGTTTGGCGGGACGGTCGGCTGGTTGCGCGACGGCGCGACCGAGCTGCGGCTCTTGAGCGAGCGGCTCGGGCTCGGCACGGACTCGGCGCCGACGTTTGCGTCGCTCGCGAACCGCCTGCAGGACTCGGCCATCAATGTCGTCGCGTCGCTCAACCATGTCCTCGCCGGCCTCGCGACCGTCGTCGTCGTACTCGTCATCTCGTTCTATCTCGTCATCGACGACGCGGCGATCAAGCGCGCGTTCCACGGCTTCGTGCCGGATGCGTATCACGAATTCGGCGCGCGGCTCATTGCGCAGGTCATGGAAAAGCTCGGCGCATGGGCGCGCGGCCAGCTCGCCCTGTCGGCGTCGATCGGTCTCGCGTATTTCGTAGGCTTCGGCCTGATCGGCATCCCGTACGCCCTGCTGCTCGCGCTCGTCGCCGCGATCTTCGAGTTCGTGCCGTATCTCGGACCGATTACCGCGGGCGCGGCCGTCGTGTTCATCGCCTTTACCGTCTCGCCGTGGAAAGCGCTCGGCGCGCTCGTCTTCATCCTCGCGATCCAGCAGCTGCAAAACCACATTCTCTCCCCCATGGTCATGAAAAAGGCGGTGGGCCTGCATCCGGCCGTATCGATCGCCGCCTTCCTCGTCGGCGCGAAGCTCTTCGGCATCGTCGGCGCCATCTTCTCGATTCCGGTCGCGACCGCCGTCTCGGTCGCATTGCGCGAATACACAGCTTTCCGCAACGCGAAGCTGGAAGCTAGAAGCTAGAAGCTCGCATGCCATACTTATTCCTTCGTCTCTTGCCCTGGCTCGTCGGAGCCGCGGGCTTTGCGGCCGCGGAATGGACCTGGCGGCATCCGAGCGACTATCCGTGGGCGCTCGCGGCCGTACTCGTCGCCTACGTCGCATCTGGCATCGTCCTCGGCTGGCGACGTCTCGGCGCACACGATCTCACCATGAAGATGCTCACCCCGGCCGTGGCGTTCGTCGCGCTCGCGCTGGCCAGTCTCCTCGCCGAACAGCCCACGGAACGGATCGCGCTCACCATCCTGCTCGCCGTTGTTCCCGGCTACGCACTCGAGCTCTTGTTCCTCCTCGCGCACCAGCCGTCGCGCTATCCCGTCAACGGCCTCTCGCGCCTCAATCTCGCGCTCGTGCCGCTCGCGGCGTTCTGCTTTGCCGTCGGGCTCGTGGGCATGCAGATCTTCGTGCAGCTGCCGAAGTGGATTACGCTCGCGGCATTCACGGGCGTGGGCGCTCTGCTTTCATTCCTCACCGAGCATCCGGGCGTGGAACGCGCGATCCGCGTGCGCTGGACCGCTTTCGGCGCGCTCCTCGGCCTGCACGTCGGCGCGCTCGCGGTCGTCCTGCCCGTAGGGCTCGAGGTGATCGGCGCGCTCGCGGCCATCGCGTTCGCGTGGCCCCTGCGCGCGCGGCGATACGGCTACGAACCGAAACCGCCCCGGAGCCTGGCCGCGGCCGAAAGCGCCGGGGCAATGGTGCTGTTTTTGACGATTCTTCTCGTGAGCCGGTGGGGGTGATCACGCCTCCCGAAGGCGCATGGATCGCAGACTCTCCTCCACGAACGCCTCCTTTGATTGCGCCTTCTGATCCGCCTCGCCGCGCACGCGTACGGTGAGCGGACCACCTTCCATTTCTTTATCACCGACGACGAGCATGCGCGGGACCTTCCCCTTCTCCGCGTTGCGGATTTTCTTCCCGACGGATTCAGAAGAATCGTCGACGCTGACACGCAACCCTTGCTCTTCCAACTCGCGCGCGAGCGCGCAGGCGAAATCATTGTGACGATCCGCGACGGGCAGGATGGCGACTTGCACCGGAGAGAGCCACAACGGGAACGCGCCGGCATAATGCTCGATCAGCACGCTCATGAACCGCTCGATGGAGCCCATGATCGCGCAGTGGATCATCACGATCTGTTCCTGCGTGCCGGTTTCGTTCACGCAGACCAGGCCGAGATTTTTCGGCTGGGTGAAATCGAGCTGGATGGTCGCGATTTGATGCAAGCGACCGATCGCATCCTTCCCCAAAAAGTCTATTTTTGGTCCGTAAAACGCGGCATCGCCCGGGCCGTCGATCCACTCGACGCCCCTATCCTCGAGCAGCTCCCGCAACGCCGATTCCGCCCGTTCCCAATCCTCCGGACTTCCCTGGTACTTGTCCGCCAGCTCCGGATCGCGACGGGAAAAGCGCGGCGTGAGCTGGAACCCGAACGTGTTGTAGAAACGCTGGATGATGTCCCACACCTTTTGTGCCTCCTCGCGGATCTGCGAGACGCGGCAGAACACGTGTGCATCGTCCTGCGTGATCGAGAGCACGCGCGAGAGACCCGAGAGCTCTCCCGACTGCTCGTCGCGATACACCATCGTCGTTTCGGCGTAGCGGACCGGGAGGTCTCGGTACGATCGCGGTTCGCTGGCGTAGATCTGCGCATGATGCGGGCAGTTCATCGGCTTCATCGCATACAGGTGGTCTTCGCGCGTCCTGATCTTGAAGAGATCCTCGGCGTATTTCGCCCAGTGGCCGGACGTCTCATACAAATCTTTCTTGGTGATGTGCGGAATCGTGACGCGCTGGTACCCGAAGGGTTTGCGCAACTCCCAGACGAAGTCGTTCAAGAGCTCGCGAATCACCGTACCGCGAGGCGTCCACAGCGGAAGACCGGGGCCCACGAGATCGGAAAAGACGAAGAGACCGAGCTCTTTCCCGAGTTTGCGATGATCGCGCTTCTCCGCCTCCTCGAGCATCTTCTCGTACGCGGCAAGTTCGTCCTTCGTCGCAAAGCACAGCCCGTATATGCGCTGCATTTGCGGGTTCTCGGACTTGCCGCGCCAATACGCGCCCGCGATTTTCCAGAGCTTCCACGCGCCGATTTCTTTCGCCTCGGTCACATGCGGCCCGCGGCACAGGTCCGCGAAGTCGCCCGTGCGGTAGATCGAGACGCTGCCGACGTTTTGCGGATCGATATCCTGCGCCTCTTCCGCACTGACCTTCGTCGTGCCCTTGGTCTTGAGGTCGGTCAGAAGCTCGACCTTGTACGGCTGTTGGAGTTCGGTGAAGAGCTTGATCGCGTCGTCCAGCGGCATCTCCCCGCGCACAAAGGCCGGATTCTCTTTCACGATTTTTTTCATCTCTTTGTCGATCGCGGCAAGATCCTCCGGCGTCACGGCGCGGCCGATGTCGATGTCGTAATAAAATCCGTTTTCGACGACCGGGCCGACGCCGAATTTTGCATCGGGAAACAGGCGATGCACGGCCGCGGCCATGACATGCGCCGCGCTGTGGCGGCGGGTTTCGATCGGGTAATCCATACAGAAGGGGTTCATAGAAACAAAAAGCGAAACAACTCTGTTTCGCTCGGGCCCCGTAACGTCCGCTTCGCGGAGCACGGGGGGTTCCACCCGAGTTCCCCGATGCGCTTCGCGATCGGGACACTCATTTTCTTTCGTTGTCCACGCCGGTTGGTGAGGCCGGAGATGCTCACAGCATGACAAAGTCGTGGTCGTACCGTCAAGCGATCATTCGACGGTCAGTTCGATACGATCCTTCAGGGCGGGCAGCGATCCGAGCCACGACGGTTTCACGGTGATCTCCGCGCTTTCCACACCGTCGATGGACTGCAGGAGACTCTTTGCCTCCTCCACGGACTTACCCGCGATGACGGACTTCTGCAAAAGCGGGCTGGTGGGGCTCAACCGATAGTTCGCGTCGGCGGTGACGCGCATGGCCGCGACCTCGGCGACCGGGTCGGCCGATTCTAGCGCGTAGGTCACGGCGCCGCCCGAAAACGGCAGGAACTCGCGGCCGGCCGGGACACGTTCGCGCAATCGCGAACGGACGAGCGCCTGCATGTCGTCTTTCGAATAATAGACGGCCGTCACGTCGAGCTTGATCGAATACAGGAAGGAGTCCGTGATCTGGCCGACATTCGCGTTCTTGCTTTCATCGAGCACCTTCACGACGTACACGACCTCCATGCTCTCGCGATTCTCCACCTGGCTCGCGAGCGTGCGCATCGCCTCGTTCAGGATCTCATCGGTGAGGGCCTTCTTCGCGCGGTCAAGGTCTTCGTACGAAACGGGGCGCGCATCTGGCGACACGGTTTGCGCGGGCGCGGGCGCGGCCACGGAGGCGGTCCCGGGCGTCCCGAGCGGTACGGCCTCGAACGGCCCGGCCGTCTCGGCGTAAATATACGTCTGCAGGTCGATGAACAGTCCGGGAATGGTGAATTTCGTCGGCTGGGTGAGCACGAACTCGCGTCCGGGCTTGTCGGCATACGCGGGGACCGTGACCTCGCCGCCGGCCGGGACGCGGATCGTCTCGTCAATCCGGTACAGCTTGCCGTCCGGCGTCAGGAGACGCGTCGTCTTTACGAGCGGCTGCTCGCGGGAATAGTTGTTGATGATCTTCACCGTACCGCGGGCGCGTACGTCGTCGGATGGCGGCGGTTCCGGCGCGGGCGCGGGCGTCTTGGTCGGATCGGCGGGTTGCCCGGATTCGCCCGCGACCGCGTACTCGCGCGTCTTCATGTACGTCCCCTGCACAACGCGGCCGGGAATCTGGCCCGCGCGCGGCTCTTTGGCGACTTCGACCACGCCGTCGAGACGGACGGCGTCACGCTTCAGACGCACCACGACCTCCGCCCGCACGGACGTCAGCCACAGGACGCCGAGAATCACGACCACCGTGAGACCGATAAACGTATAGGCGATACGCCGATACACCGACGGCCGGACGCCGACGGGAAAAGAGGGAGCGCTGATGTGCACGGAGCCTGGACGGCGATGTCGTACCGGTTGCATAGGCGGAAAATGAACGCCTGCAGTGTAACACATCCTTCCGGATCGGGCGCGGTGGAAAACGGGGGTCTGATCACGCGGCCATGCCTGTCCGCAGGGCTTTCACGGTTTCCAGGTCCTCCTCGGCCGCCTTGAGGCGTTCGCGGAGGCGCTTTTGCTCGTGCTCGTAGCGTTCTTTCACCTTTCCTTCGGCCCCTTCGGCTTCATCAAGCCTCGCTTGCAACTCGTTCATCCGACCTTTCAGATATTCGATGCGCACCGCGTACTCGACATGACGTTCCAAGTCCTTGCGCTCGGATTGTTCCTGCTCGAAGGTCTTTTCCATCATCTCCCAGACGAAGTCGTGCACGTCCGCGTCCAGGTCTTCCGGCATGTCTCCGGCCTGGAGCCGCTTGCGCCAGGCTTCAAGTTTTGCGCGGCCCTCTTTTCCGAAGATCGCCTTGTCGGAAAACGCCAGCAACTGCTTGAGATGCTCTTCCTCGCGGCGCAGGTCCTCTTCCGGCGCCTGCCCGGCCTTCAAGGCCTCGATGCCGTACATCTTTTCCAGCATCGCGTTCAGACGGTTGGACGCCTTCCGGAATTCCATGACTTTATCGGCGACGTTGACGAGATGTTCCGCGCGCCGGTTGCGTACCCATGCCGCGTGCTCCGGGAGGCCGGTCACGATCCCCTCGGGAGGCCGTGCGGTGAGTCCGTATTTCCCGTCTTCCGCTTCGGCCGCGGCACCGTTTTCATAGAAATGGGTTCCGACGCCCAAGTTCATGTTCGTCGCGTAATACCCGGGCTTCGCGCCAGCCTGGGCCGGAATGCGGCCGCTCGTCTGCATCTTGCGCTGGAGCCGTGACTCGATCTCGCGCAGACGCTTGCGGAAATCTTCCGCGGATACCGACGCTTCCCCCACCACGGTCATCCCGAATTCGTCGCCTCCGAGGCGATGCACGCTCATTTCGATCCCGTCTTTCGACAGTTCGTCGCGCACCTGCTGGAACAGCTCCGCCGCCTTCAAAATGGCGAGGTCGCCGGTTTCACGTCCTCCGACCTGGTCGAAGTATTTGAGGAACCCCATGTCGATCGACACCACGGCGACACGCTTGGACGGATCCTCCATGGCGGCCTCCATGCGCTTGAACATCGGTCCGCGCAATTCAAGTCCCGTCGCCTGGTCTCGTCTCGCCCGTTCGCGTTCAAGCTTCTTCTCCGTAATGCGCGCCGCCTGTTCGAGGCGTTTGATCTCTTCGCCGGACGCGCGTTGCGCCTTCGCCTTTTCCACGTTGCCACTCATGTATCCCGCCTCGGAACGGAGCTTCGCGAATTCCCGTAGCCCTTCGGTGGCCGCGTCCCGGTTGGGCACTTCAAATCCCCCGATCGGCTTGTCCGGCGGCAGCTCCGCGCCGGGTGGGACCGATGATCGCCGCTCTTCGATCGCGAGTCCTCGCTCCTCCTTCACTTTCGCGGCCACGAAGCTCTGGACGTTTTTCGCGTATCGCAAATCCTTTTCGCACCGGATACGCAAATCGCCGAGCACCTTGCCGTACGCCGTCTCCCAAAGCTCCGCCTTCGCATGCACCGGATCCTGGTCGAGTGACGCGAGGTACGCCTTGAATTGTTCGAACGTCTCGACCGGCATCTGGACGGCCCCGGGCCCGGTTTCCATCACGAACACGCCGGCAAGGGATTTCTTCAGAAACTTGTCGTACAGGTCGCGCGCCTTGGTCTCGTCCTTCGTGATCGCGTCGCGCATGCGGTCCACGCGGCTCACGACCTTCTGCGCATCCTGCATCGTGAAGAGGACGTCTTTCAGCGCGCCGACCGCGTACGTTTCCGCCTTGCCGGACGTTCGCAGCGAGGGCGGCAGGCCCGCGAGCGTCTCTTCGACCGTGACCATGTCCGCAATGACGGGCGGCGACTCGACGCCCTTGCCCTCGAACACGTCCTCCCCGTTGCCCCATCGCTCACCCGCGGAAGTCGCGAGCGCTTCCCGCAGCGAACGCGCGAGCTCCGCCGGGATCTTCTCCGTGAAGCGGACCAGGAAGCTGTTATTGTCGGCACGATAGAGTTTGTAAAAGGTCTCCGGCTTGCCCTGCGCGGCCTCGCCGAGCCCTTCTTCCACCTTGCGCGAGATCACGTCGGCAAGCCGGGTCAGCGCCTCGTTGCCGAAATCCGGACTCACCTTGTTGAGACGATCGAGCTCGCCCATGTTCACGAGCAGGACCGGCGTGATCATCTCCGGCTCGCCGACGGCGGGCGCCGGTTCGGCTTCCGCGGCCAACCGTTCCGAGAGTTGTGCGGCCAGATCCGCGCCGACGCGTTCGCGCTTGAGGGCACCCGTCGGGTCATGCGTGAGATCGAAGGTTTCAAGGTCGAGATTCGCTTCCTCGAAATCCAACGAGGCTTGCACGCGTTCCGGATCGTCTTCGGCGCGGTCCGCAAGCGATTCGAGCTTCGCGCGCGCGTCTTCCGCGCGAAGCTTGAGCACCGACTCCTTCGCGAGAGAGGGTCTCAATCGGCGTCCTTCGGGTTGATAGACGGCGGGGATTTCGGAAGCGCGCGGAGACATATAAGCAAGTTTACAGTGAACAGATGACAGTTAACAGAGCAGGAACGGATCAAGAAAAACAAAAAGAGCCCCGGTCCGATCGAATGATTGGACGGATGGGCGTCAGCTGGCCTTGCGGGCGGCGAGATCGGCGGCCTTGCGGCGAATGGCGTCCGCGTCACCGTAGGCGGACAAGTATTCGAGCGCAACGGCGACCTCATGCTCGGTCAGCGCGTCGACCTCCGGTCTCGAAAGCGTATCGAATCGCTTTGGCAATCCGGCACGTTCCAGCGCCCGGTTGAGACGATGGACAAGGTTCGGGGCGTCGATCCAAACGCCGAGTACCTCGTCGATGCGACGGTCCAAGTCGGCGTGGGTCATAGCACCTCCTGAAACGACCATGGCAGAAAAGATTATTTTCGTCAAGGAAGACCGCGTCCTACCCGCCTTTGCGCACGACGCCCTTGTTGCGTGCGCCCTCGTCGGTCTGGAGATCGGACGTGAGCGGCGGCAGCGCGCGGACGACTTGCTCGTCGACAACCGGATCGCTGGCCGTGAGACGCGACTCGCCGAGCAGCGGCGCAAAGCGGCCGACGTCGAATTCGGTGGGCGTCAGCTGCACGTCGAACCATGCCTCGAGTTCGTTCACGTTCTCCGGCATGCGGTTCAGCGTCCACACGATCGTCCGCGTCGCGTCTTCGTAGGTAAGCGTGCCGGCCTGCACCGATGTGACGGCCCCGAAGGCGACGGAGGAAGGCAGCACGGCCGCGACACGCAGCTCCTCGAGCGGATGCAGCGATTTCGCCACGCGCCAGAAGACGCGGTAGGTCGTGGTTTTTCCGGCCTGCGGCGGCAGCGGTCCCGCGCCGATCGGCGCACCCTCCTCGGTGAAATACCGGACCTCGGCATCGAGCGACGCGTCGGTGCGGTACCGGAACGCGAGAGGCGCGGTGCGGATCACGCGCGTCGAACGGTCATCCCCGACACGGTCCATCGACCCTTCGAGCGCGATCCGGATCACGGCATCCTTCACGCCGCCGGCGACGGATACGCTCGGCAAGGAGACGTCGATCGTTCCCTCTTCTTGCGGTTCGAGCCTGGAAAACGTCGGCGTCGACTCCTTGTCATACACGATGGTCTGCACGCGGGTGCGCGTGGTCGTGACGCCGCCGCCCTCATCGTCCAGCTCCTCCCAGTCCAGGAGGCTTGTGCCCGTCGCGGACGCGCCGTCGACGATCGACTCGAAGCCGAGACGAAGACGCACGCCCATGAGCGGTTCGGGGCTCAAATTCTTGTACTGGATGGTGAGGCGGAGCGGATCGCCGGGCGTGATCGTCGCGTCCTTGTCCGTGCCGTTCGCGACGAGACGCAATCCGAGATCCCCGGCCAGCACGGTGACGGACGACTCGGTGGCGAGCAGCGGCAGGAACGAACCGTCCGGCCTCGAGACACCGACGGATGCCTCCATCGGCAGGTCCCCGGAACTCCCGGCCGCAAAGACCCCCGTCACGCTGACGGTGTTGGTCGCGCCGGCCGCGAGATCGCCAAGGGGCAGCTCCAGCGTCCGGTCGCCAGGATGCGCGGCGGTTCCGGTCGCCGCGGGCGCGAACCCATCCGGCAACGCAAGCCGCACGCGCAGACCCCGCAAGCCCTGTTCCCCGCGGTTCGCGACGGCATAACGGATCGCGACCTCGTCGCCCGCGACGACCTTCGCCGGCACGTCGAACGTTCCGGCGAGCACGGTCTCGCCGTAGGTAATCGCATGCGTCACGAGCGCCTCGCGGACCTGGCCGTTCTCGCCGCGCCTTGAACCATACGGTTCAGGGCCGCGCGAGGTCGCCACGGCCTGGATCGCCGTCTGCGTGCCGAGCGCCCCCAGAAACACGCCCTTGAGGCGGATCTCTCCTTTCGCGCCCGGGGACACGAGTCCGAGCTTCCAGGACATCTGCGACGCATCATCCGGCAACGGACTGACCGAGGAGACGAGCATCTCCGCCGGGACGGAGAGGCGCAACTCGACCTCGCGTTCCGGCTGGATGGAAGGGTTGGACCAGGAAATGACAAACGATTCCTCGCGGCCGAGCCCGATGGTCCGCGGACCCTCGACCGACAGGAGGATACCGGAGGCTTCCTGCGAGGCGCCGGTGCCGAAATACCACAAGCCGGCCCAGGCGAGACCGCTCGCCACGGCGCAGAACCCGACGATCCAGGCGAAGATCCGCAGCGCGCGGTTCCGCCTCGCGGGCGCAAGCGTTTTCAAATCGTCTTTCGTTCCGTCGGTGAGATAAATCGCCTCAAGCCCTTTCGTCACCTCGCGCTCGCGCGCGGCCGCCGGCGCTTCCTTCTCCTTTGAAAAAGAAAACGCAACCCGCCGCCAGGGACGCGGCGGCGGCTTCGGGACGGGCGCCGGCTTGGATCGTTTCCGTTCCGTCATGCGTTTATTGTACCAAAGCTTCGAACATTCCGGCGGACGCAAGGTCGCGGTCCCATGCCGCCTCGAACTCGAGGCCCGCCGCATGCGTCCATACGGGCGTCCATCCCGGGGGATATGTCACGCGCGCCTTGAGCCCGCGTTCCGGCTTGCCGCTCTGGCTCGTGTACAGCGCGGTGTAGGCAGGACGGATCGCATCGGGTTTGGGCGCGCCGTCGGGCCGCAGGCGCCGCGCGAGATCGTACGCCGTAAACGGCAGGCGATAGCGGAAGACAGTCGTACGCGTTTCCCCCGGTTCGAGCTGCACCCAGCCGCCGAAGGCGGTACGCCCGAACTCGTCCGTCGCCTTCACGCCGTCAGGCAACAGTCTCGCATTGGCTTCGACCGCTTCGAGATCCTCGTCCTGCTTGTCGGTTTCAAGCGGCGTTTTGAAGAGCCCGCGAGGCGGCGGCGAAAATCCTTCCGCCGACAGCAGCTCCGAGCCTTCCGGCACATAGACGCGGAGATACGTGACGTTGTTCACGCCGCTGAACAGATCCCCTTTCGTCCCGGTATGCCTGCGCGTGATGCGGACCGTGTCGATGACGGAGCCATCCGGCTGGATGTCGGCGAGATGCTCCACGGTTTCCTCGATCATGCGGTCGGATTTTTGACCGGCAATATTCGCGCCGACCACGGCGAGCGCGTCGCCGGGCGTATCCTTGAAAGATCCGTTCCACCCGAACCGCTCGACCAGCGCCTCTTCCTCCGTCCGAGCGAGCCAAATCTGGATATCCTTCGTTTCGAGCGATTCCGTCCCGAGCGCAAGCAGCTTCATCCATTGGTTCGCGTCCGACGATTTCAATCGCTCCATGAGCTTGGCCATGAGATCGCCGATGATTTTCTTGGGCTTGTTTTCCTCGCGGTCATACTCGAGCTCGACGGCCTTCTGCATCTCGATCCAGACATTCCCAGCCGTGATGGTTTTTCCGTATTCCGGCAACTCCACCGGTCCGGTCACCTCGAGCAGGCGCTCAAGCACCCGCAAGTTCACGGCGATGACACCGTCGACGGTCGGCTGTCCGCTCTTGCTCCAGAACCACCGGATCTTTCCGGCCGCGGCCGGGAAATCCGGAAACCAGTTCGCGTCCTGGAATTCCCAGCGCGACGCGACAAGCGTGAGCGGCTCCGGCGGCCGTACGCGCTCCTTGAGCTCGCCCTTGAGGTCATACGGTCCGCCGCCCGGCACCTCCAGCGATTTGATCTCCCCGCGGTCCATCGTGAGCAGCGCGACCGATCCCATAAACCCGCCGGTCGGCCGCAGTTCGGTGGGATTCTGGAACACGAGCAGATAGCTGCGGCGATGCTCGTCGCCGGCCGCGATCATGAGCAGGTCGGTGATGGCGCGCAGCTCCCGCACGGCGTCGCGGACGGTTCCGAGCAGCCGCGTTGCCTCGAGTGCCTTGCCGCGCTCGGCTTCGGGCAGGGTCTCCGGACGGATTCCGGCCAGCGCCTCGTTCGCCTCGTCGAGCAGCGGGACGGCGGCGTCGAGATACGTCCTGAACACGCGGCCGCGGTCCACGGGATAGCGCGCGGGCTCGCCGAGCGCGCGATCAAGGCCTTGTGCGAGCAGCTCCGCCGCCTGGGCCGACGCGTCGCCCGCCCGCAGCAGGTTGCGGGCGCTGGCGTATGCGTCCCGCGTATCGGGAAGCGCCTGCGTCATGGCGACCGCGAGCGCGTTCACGCGGTTCAACGCGAGGTCGGTCTCGTTCAGGCTCTTCGATACGCGCCCCCAGGCCGCGGGGTCGGTCGCCGCCCCCGCGAGCGCGGCCAGGGTCGCATCGGCGGCGGAGCGTCCCTTGGCGCTCACCTCCGTCCACGATGCGCCGACGGACCGCGCGAGCGACACCGCGCCGGCCGGCAACGAGACGAACAGGAGCAGCGCGAAAAAGCCGGCCATGACGCGCGCCGGCGCGACCTTCGGGATCAGGACGGGCACGCCCCATTCGCGCTCGAGCTCGGCGATGAGCGCATCCTCGCGGTCCCGGGCCTTGGCAAACGATTCGATCACCAGACGCCGCAAGCGCGCGGCCGCGGATTCGGCCGGCGCGTCCAGGTGTACGGCATCCGGCATAACGGGTCTGGGCTCCGCCATCGCCTCCTCCCTCCCGCCTCCCGACTCTCCCACGGCCGGTTCCCAGCGGATCAGGGGCGCGCGCAAGCGCGACCACCAGCCGAAACGCTCCTTGTACGCGATCCCGGCGTCGCCCGGGGTGAACTGCTCGAGCCACAGCGCGGGTTCCACGCGATGGAGATGTAAGGCGGAAGCCATCGCGGCCAGCTCCTCGATCGACGGCGGCGCCTCGTACGGCGCTTGCCATTGCTCGACCGTCTCCAGCACCGGCTCGCGCGTCTCGACGCGGATCTTGCGCGCGAGACCCGCCACCGGCACCACATACGGACTCGCTTGGTGCTCGCCGACCCGCACCGACAAACGGCGGCGCCCCGAACCGGCTTTGGCGACGACGTGCTCCACCAGGCGAGTATCGAGATGCCGGGTGGAAGACAGGATTTGCGCCTTGTCGTTGCGAGGAGTCACCGACGACGAAGCAATCTCATTCGAATCTTCCGAACGCCCGGATTGCTTCGCTTCGCTCGCAACGATACCTGGTCCTAGATCAACCACTTTCGAAAGTTGCGCCTCGAGCCGCACAGCCAAATTCATCCGCTTCCATTCCGGCAGCGCGTGCTTGTCGGGACTCTTCCGCCGACGTGGGTTTTGCGCGGGCGTTTTTGACGAGGCGCGTGGCATGGCTGATTAACGGACGTGTACAACGGAAGCGAGGGCATCCAGCGTCCGCGCGGCCACGGTCTTCCAGTCGTGCCGACGCCGCGCGTCATCCCCTCCGCGACGCGCGGCCGCCGCCGCCTCGTCGCGAGCCCCGAGCACCGTCTCGATCGCCCGTATCATATCATCCGGATCGCCGTTCTTAAAGAAGAAAACGCCGTCCCCCGGCAGGACCTCCCTCATGAGCGGGATGTCCGCGACGACGGTCGGGCAGCCCAGTGACAGCGCCTCGAGCGACGGCAGCGCGAATCCCTCGAACGACGACGGGTGCACGTGGACGAGGGCATGGGAAAGATGGGCCGCGAGCTCTTCGTCGGACAGGCGTCCGGAAAAATGGACACGCGGAAGGTTCAGGCGCTTCGCCTCGTCCATCACTCGGCGCAGGAACACGTCCCGTTCACCGCCGACCACAAGCGAAAGATCGGGATGCGCGGCGGCAAGCTTCGACCATGCCGCCAGGAGGAGATCAAGGCGCTTATGCGGATAGGCGGAACCGAAATAGAATAAAAAGCTGGTAGCTGGTAGCTGGTAGCTGGTAGCTGGGGAAGGAAGTCGGGTGATCCCTTCGCCGGTGACGCGCGTCTTTTTTTCGGCGTCGGGAAAATGATCGATGACGTCGCGGCGGACGGTCTCGGTCGGGACGAGGATCACGGCCGCGCGGCGGATCGCGTTCCGCAGGACAACGCGATGGCCGAGACGCTTCAACCACGCGACGACCGGGCCGCGCATGGACGCCTTCGCGCTCGCGGGCTGATGTAATAATAAAAGATCATGTATGGTGACCGCGAGCGGCGCCCCGCGATACAGGAGCGGCACGTTCCAATGCGGCACCCAGACGACGTCCGCCCGCGCGTCCGAGAGCACCCGCGGCATCTTGAGCTGCTCGGCCAGCGTGTACCAGCGGATGGACGGCTCGAGCAGGACGTACTCGTGTTCCGGCGCCGCGGCGCGCATGGCCGTGACGGTCTCGTGGATATACCGGCCTATGCCGCGGGTGTTCCCGGCCCCCATCATGCGGGCGTCGATCGCGATACGCATGGCGCCACCTTATACCTATTGACAAAAAGCGAAAACGCTGGTGAGCTGCCCAGGTAGACGATCGTCCGATCGTCTCCCCGGGCGAGCCGACGTCCCCACCACCCCCCCTCGTCGGCTGTGCCCGGGCCTAACATCCGGACCGCGCACCACCTCCTTCCAACAACCTCATTCCTGCGCGGCCCTCGTGCCGCCGGTCCGTGGGCAACCCTCCCAAAGCCCGCCCCACGGACCGGCGGCGTTCCTTTTTTTCCAGATCTCCGATAGCATCCAGATCATCTCGGGCCATGGCGCAGTTGGTAGCGCGCCTGCTTTGGGAGCAGGAGGTCGTGAGTTCGAGTCTCACTGGCCCGACCATCAAAAAACTCCTCCGTGACACGGAGGAGTTTTTTGTGGAGCGGGCAACGGGAATCGAAACTGGCGCGGCGGGCGACCATGATCGCACCGGAGCGGATTTTCCGCTACGCAACGCGCACGCGAGGGGGCAGGCGAAGCTCACGAACGAGCGAGGATCAATCTAAATCAGCTAGAGAATGGGCAACCGGTGGGCACCCCACCCGGGCTTCTGCCTCAGGAACGACGGGACGGAGGAGTCGGAAAGGCCCAGGACCCGGCTCGCATACCCGCCCGC
>CAYPUF010000003.1:30029-32920 GCA_964413995.1 uncultured Gammaproteobacteria bacterium | reverse complement strand
CGCTCGCTTCGCCGGGCGCGACATCCGTCAGTTCGTGCGTCGCCAACTTCGGGACCTCAATGAACAGGTCGATGCGGTCGAGCAGCGGTCCGCTCAAGCGTTTGCGATATTTGGCGATCTGGATCGGCGTGCAGACGCAGGCCTGGTCCGGATCGCTCAAGAATCCGCACGGACAAGGATTCATGGCGCCGAGCAACGTGAAGCGCGCGGGGAAGGTCATCGTGCCCTGCGCGCGGCTGACCGTGACCGTGCCGTCCTCGAGCGGCTGGCGCAGGCTCTCGAGCACGGCGCGCGGGAATTCGAGGAATTCGTCGAGAAAGAGGATGCCGCGATGCGCGAGCGAGATTTCCCCGGGTTTCGGAATGGCGCCGCCGCCGACGAGCGACACGCCGCTCGCGCTGTGATGCGGGGCGCGGAACGGCCGCGTGCGGACCACGCCGTCGGGCGGCAGCAGCCCCGCGACCGAGTGGATGCGCGTCGCCTCAAGCGCCTCGGCGGACGTGAGGTCGGGAAGGATGCCGGGAAACGCGCGCGCGAGCATGGTCTTGCCCGAACCGGGCGGCCCTTGCATGAGCACGTTGTGTCCGCCCGCGGCCGCGATCTCGAGCGCGCGGCGGGCCTGCGCCTGCCCGCGGATCGCGGAAAAGTCGAGCGCGTGCGCGGCGGGACGTTCCCGGAGAATGGGCCGCGGTCCGACGGACCGGATGGGACGCTCGCCGCGTAAATGCGCCATGACGTCCGTCAGATGCGCGGCGGGCAGGATGTCCACGCCTTGCACGAGCGCGGCCTCCTCGGCATTCGCGACCGGGAGAACCAGCGCCCGCAGCCCCAGCGTGCGCGCGAGCATCGCAAAGGAAAGCGCGCCATGAATGGGCCGGAGACTCGCGTCAAGACCGAGTTCCCCGGCGAGCATGAGGCCTTGAGCCGCATCATCCGGAAGCAGGCCGGCGGCAAGCAGCACGCCAACCGCCACGGGCAGATCGAACGGCGTGCCGCATTTGCGTAGATCCGCCGGCGCGAGGTTCACCGTCACCCGTGTCCGGGGAAACGCGGCCTCGGCGTGCCGAAGCGCGCTTTTGACGCGATCGCGCGCCTCCTGGACCGCCGCATCGGGTAATCCGACGATGACGAACGCGCCGAGGCCGGCGGAAATGTCCGTTTCCACATCCACGGGATGCGCCTCCAAACCGAGGACCGAGGCGGTGAGTACATGGGAAGCCATGAACTACCACGTTGCGTATTTTGGACGATGTGTCAAGGGGGAATAGTTGCTAGTAGCGAGTAGCTGGGCTGCGGAGTGCAGGTTTTCGTAAAACCCAGGCGAGAATGCTTCCGGCGATGAACATGTCCGCGAAATTGATCGCGGACATGCCAAATAGCAGGATCCAGTCGCGTACATACCCGAGCATGATCCGGTCAAACACGTTGCCGATCACGCCACCGACAAAGATCCCGATCAGCAGGCTAGGGACCGCGCGTCCCATTCGTACGCGTTCGATCAACAGGGCGGCGGCCCATCCGAGCGCGATCCCGGTGATGAGCAAGGTCAGCCAAAAGGGGATCGGCACATTAAAACTGATGCCGAGATTTTGGTGCAGCGTGGAGCGAAGCATGCCTCCAAAGAAAGAAAATGCCGCCCCTTCTTCAAATACTTGGTCAAAAAAGATTTGCTTTGTGAACAGATCTGCGGACAAAGCAGCCGCCCCGGCAAGGAAGGCGGCTGTGATGGCGAGGACGCGCTTGCCCATCATCATGGGGTTAAAGCTCCTGCGTAAGGGCCTTTTTGGCCTCGATGGACGACAAGGAGGTGGGGCGGGCTTCCAGACGACGGATATCGATGTCTTTTCCCGTGTATTTACAAATACCGTAGGTTCCGTTTTCCATCGCTTTCAACGCCTTTTCCACGTCGCGCAAGTCTGATTCCAACCGCCCGACAATGGCTTCATTATCGGCCAATTCCGTCATTTCCAGCGAATTATCATCCTCCGAATCACCTCCGGTCTCGGGATAGTTCGCTTCAAAGCCTCCTTCGGAGCCTTTATGCCCCAAAGTCTTTAATTCTTCCGTCAACCGAGCCTTTTCTTTCAGAAGACGGTCTTTGAAATACGCGAGCTGTTCTGCGGTCAACGGCATATCTTTCTATGAGTATAGCAAATCAAGGGGCGAATTCAAATGTCTGGCAAGTACCGGTCCTTCCATTCCACGTGAATACCGAAATGATATCCAGTCTTATCCACAGCACTGAAAACAGTTATTCACAGGATGTGGAATCATATTTGTTTGCCTAACCATAGAGTAAATATTCAATTATACACATGGATTTTTGTTTCGCGGATAAGATTCATGATATGATGGATACGGTCCGTCCGGGACCAACCTCTTTTACCCATAGGGGGTTCTGCACCTTCTCGCACCTTTGGCGAAAGCCATTCTTTTCAACTTCGGAGACGCGAACCGCGTCTGACTTACCCATCGCCTCGCGCGACGGGCTGCGTCCACCGGTTTTTCGGTTGGCTCCCGCACCTTCAACTGCTAGAAGACCGGCTCCCATCCGCGGCCATGCCGCAACACTCTTCGGAGTATTTTGAGATGGTAGTCGATCCATTCCTCCACTCGGCCCACGCCTCTTCGAGGCACATGGAAACCAAAAACAAAACCAATTGTCACCTTGGGCAACCTCGCAGATGAGTCCGTTCACGGGCTCCTGGGGCTCTGCCGAGGGCCAGGTAGAGGAAGCAGTCTCACAGACCGGGATACACGACGTGTCTACGTTGTCCTAGCGCTCGAGCTCACGCTCGCCTTCGACGATCACGACCGCGCACCTCGGCCTAAGGGCCGCGCGCCAAATTGCTCTATGCAAACAAGGGCGGACAGCGGCCCTTATCTATTTC
>CAYPUF010000003.1:25990-29929 GCA_964413995.1 uncultured Gammaproteobacteria bacterium | reverse complement strand
GCGCCAAGCAAGGTCCCGGCCTCCGCCTCCGTGAGCGCTCGCTCGAAGCGAAGACGCGTCAGCGACGGACGTCCGGGCTCGGCAAACGCGAGATCGATACGCGAGATCGCGGGGAGCCGCTCGAGTCGGTCGGGAGCCGGAAGATACGGCAGGGTTTCAAAATGATTTGCGAGGTACGCAGAACCTTCCGAGGGAAGCCGCAGAGAGATGTCCGCCTCGGCAAGCGGGTCGGCCGGGGCGGCCGGAACATCGATGTCGGAACGGAGCATTCCGTCGCGTACGGACAGCGTCACCCAATCTTGCGTCTCGCCATCCGCGTATCCTAAGGCCTCATACAGCCGGACGCCGATCGTCAGCGCGCCGCGCTGCCACCGTTCGAACAAAAAGGAGAGATACGAGCGTCCGCGCGTGTCGGCGACCTCCGCATCCGAGGCAAACAGGACGAGACCGTGTGACGTCTGGTGGATTTTTTCGGTTTTCGGCGCGATCCAGCGCGGCGAGATCACGAACGAGAAAAGACTTTCGCCATTTTGATATATGCCGAACACGAAGGGCAGGCGAGACCGGCGGTCCAGATACGCGTCCCAGTCCTGCGGAAGCGCGGCGCGGACGTTCTCGGGCAGCGCGGCGGCGTCTTGCGGGCCAGCGACGGCATAAAAGAGCGTTCCGTCCGGGATGGGAAGCGGACGCGAGAGAAGCCAGACGAAGATCGCGAGGAGGATCAACATTCCCGCGGCGATGGCGGCCGCCATCGCCTTCCATGACCGCCAAAATCCCCTGGAATGCCCCTCGGCCAGGATGATATTACTTCCTGCGTTCATCACGATATTCCGATCCATCTCGGCGGTACGATAACCGAATGGACCGAAAAAAAGTAGGGGCAAGGCGCGCCTTGCCTCTACCGCATCACCGACGGTTACCGCCGTGGTCCCCGCCCGCCTTCGCGGCGCGGACCGCCCCTGCGCAGCGGCTTGTTATCGCGCTCGCTCGGCACGTAGTTCGGATCCAGACGCTTCATCGAGAGGTTGATGCGTCCTTGGCTGTCGATTTCGTACACGACGACCTTCACCATGTCACCTATCTTCACGACGTCCTCGACTTTTTCGACGCGGTGCAACGCCATCTCCGAGATGTGCACGAGGCCGTCGACCTTGGGGAGGATTTGCACGAATGCGCCGAAGTCCATGATGCGGACGACCGGACCTTCGAATACTTCGCCAACCTTCACTTCACGCGTGAGCTGCTTGATCCATTCGACGGCTTTTTGCATGGATTCCTGGTTGACGGACGTGACCATCACCAGCCCGTCGTCCTCGATGTCGATTTCCACCTTGTGCGTCGCGATGATCTCGTTGATGATCTTGCCGCCGGGGCCGATCACGTCGCGGATGCGTTCCGGATTGATGCGGAACGAGACGATGCGCGGCGCGTACGGCGAGAGATCGGGACGCGAGGCGGGAATCGCTTGCGCCATCGCGTCGAGAATCTTGAGACGGGCATCACGCGCCTGCGCGATCGTCTGTTTCACGACATCCCAGGGCAGGCCGGACGTCTTGGTGTCCATCTGGATCGCGGTGATGCCGTCGCGCGTGCCCGCGATCTTGAAGTCCGCGCCGCCGGCGCCGTCCTCCAGGTCCTGCAAATCCGTGATCACCTTGTACCGGCCGTTCTTCTCGTCTGAGGCGAGACCCATCGCGATGCCGGCCACCGGCGCGGCGAGCGGTACGCCCGCGTCCATGAGAGCCAGCGTCGATCCGCACGTCGCGCCCATGGAGGACGAGCCGTTCGAGCCGAGCACTTCGGAAACGACGCGGATCGTGTACGGGAACTCTTCGCGACTCGGCAGGACGGGCATGAGCGCCCGCTCGGCGAGCGCGCCGTGGCCGATCTCGCGTCGGCCCGGACCGCGGTTCGGCTTGGTTTCGCCGACCGAATAACTCGGGAAATTGTAGTGATGGAAGAAGCGTTTGGTCATCTGGAACTCCATCGTGTCGAGCGTCTGTTCCATGCCCGGAGAGCCGAGCGTGACGCTTGAGAGGACTTGCGTCGAACCGCGCTCGAACAAGCCCGATCCGTGCGTGCGCGGCATCACCGCGACGGCGGCGCCGAGCGGGCGTATCTCGTCGAGAGCACGACCGTCGGCGCGCCGGTTTTCGTCGAGGATCATCTTCGTCACTTCACCGTCGACGAAATCATCCAGCACCGACTCGGCCTTTTTCGCGTCTTCCTTGGCGATGCCGATCTCGCCGAGATGCTCGTTCAACTCGGCTTTTAATCGCTTCACCGCGGCTTTCCGGTCCGCCTTCGTGCGAAGCGGTTCCGCAAACAAGACGCCCTGCTTGGTCTCGAGAAACGCGCGGGCCTTGGCATGGATCGCGTCGAGTTCCGGATCGGTTTTCCGTTCGGTCTTTTGTTTGCCGGCGGCTTCGCGGACCTGGTTGATGAGATCAATCACCGGTCCGAGCTGTTTCGCGCCGAATTCCATCGCTTCGAGCATGTCGGCTTCGGACACGATGTTCACGCCCGCCTCGACCATGATGGTCTTGTCCGGGGTTCCGGCGACGACGAGGTCAAACCCGCCCTCGGTCGTTTCCTGGTAGGTGGGCATGGCGATGAGTTTGCCGTCCTTCTTGCCCACGCGGATCGCGGCGATTGGGCCGTTCCACGGAATGTCGGACATGGCGAGCGCGCAGGACGCGCCGATGAGGCCCGGCACGTCCGCGTCGTTTTCCTGGTCATGCGAAAACACGGTGGCGATCACCGCGACTTCGTTGCGCATGCCGCCGGGGAAGAGCGGGCGGATCGCGCGGTCGATCAGTCGGCCGGAAAGGATGGCTTCATCCGTCGGGCGGCCTTCGCGCTTGATGAAGCGCGAGCCCTTGATGCGGCCGGACGCGTACATGCGCTCTTCGAAGTCGACTTGCAGCGGGAAAAAGTCGAGGCCTTCGCGGACGTCGCCCATGGTTGCCGTGCACAGGACGACCGTGTCGCCGAAGCGCACGGTGCAGGAGCCGTTGGCTTGCTGGGCAAGTTGTCCGACGCCGATCGTGAGCTTTTTGCCGGCCCAGTCGATCGAAAATTCTTTGGGGTGTTGGAGCATAATTCAATTTACGTAGGGGCAAGGCGCGCCTTGCCCGTACAATGGTGCGCGAGGGATGATGATCCCGGTATCGTTGAATCCCTCGAAATTAAGGAATCGGACGATACCGCGAACAATGCACGCCACCCTTGTGTATCAAAAGCCGCCTGTTTTTACAAGCTGCGTTTGTTCTGCGTTACGCGTTTCGCTCCACGCTCTACGCTATTAGTAGGTAATCCTGATATTCCTCGGCGTCTCTTTTTCTTTCCCGGCCAGTTTACGTTTTGTGCCCGGTTTTCGGCTGTCCTGGATCAGGAAACGGTCGGGTTCGCTCGACAGGTCAAGGAACGAGTCGGCCACTTCGCGCAAACGGGCGTTCGTGGACTCCTTGAATGCGACGACTTCGCAGATCACGCCATGGCCCTTGAGATACTCGACCAGCGGCACGAAGTCGCCGTCGCCGGTGGCGAGCACGACCACGTCCACCTTGGGGGAGAGGGAAATCGCGTCGACGGCCATGCCGACGTCCCAGTCGGCCTTTTTCGCACCGCTCGCGAATTCCTGGACGTCCTTGATCTTGAGCTCGATGCCTTGTTCCCGTAGCGCTTCGAAAAACGCCTGCTCCACGTTGTCCTTGGATTTGGCGACATAGGCGATGGCGCGCACGAGGATGCGCGGACCGACCGCCGCCTCGACGAGATGAGCGAACGCGACTTTGCGGTTATAGAGATGCTTCGCCGAGTGATACATGTTTTGCGTATCGATAAAAACGGCGACACGCTGGTCCGGACGTTGGGTTAACATAGGGAGAAAGCAGCTAGTAGCTGGCAGCTAGTAGCTAGAAATGAAAGCGCCGAAAA
>CAYPUF010000003.1:23810-25890 GCA_964413995.1 uncultured Gammaproteobacteria bacterium | reverse complement strand
CGATTCTACGAGGGCGAGTATTATCTCTTATCCAACTTTTCCGCTCACGAGGTCGTTTTTGAAGGAGAGCGATACAAAACGGCTGAGCACGCATACCAAGTCGCGAAGTTCCGGGATACGGTCATGCGCGACAAGATTCGAAATGCGCCGAGTGCGTATCTCGCGAGGGAATGGGCGCAAGTGAAAGAGGGAAGGACGGAAGGGTTTGAAGAAAGGAAAGTCGCGATCATGAAAGCGATCATGAAAGCAAAGGCGGAACAACATGCCGACGTGCGCGAGAAGTTGCGCACGACCGGCGATACGATCCTCGAAAAGAACCATCCGTTGGATGCGTATTGGGGTACGGGCGCGGACGGAAGCGGAGAGAACGTGATGGGAAAACTGTGGATGGAGATCAGGGAGGAGATGCGGGATTGACAAAACGGCCGTAGTTTGCAACGTGGTATGTCATGCACGTTCGTCGTGAACATTCCCGTCGTTCCATTCGATTTCCATCATTTGATTACGCCTCGTCCGGCGCGTATTTCGTGACGATTTGCGCGTATCAACGCGAATGTTGGTTTGGGGAGATTGTGAATGGGGGATGGTGTTGAATGAAATCGGAAGGATTGTTCGGGGTGGTTGGGATGGGATCGGTGAACATTTTTCAAATGTAGAAACGGATGAATTCGTCGTTATGCCGAATCATGTGCATGGGATTGTATGGGTACGCGCCCCTACGTTGGGTGAAATCATTCGTGCGTTTAAGGCGCGGGTAACGTATCGCGTTCGAAAAGAGGGGTTGGCGTACGGTGTATGGCAACGCAATTATTACGAACGGGTCATTCGATCGGATGCCGAATTGGATGCGGTG
Source organism: uncultured Gammaproteobacteria bacterium (assembly GCA_964413995.1). GTDB lineage: Bacteria > Patescibacteriota > Patescibacteriia > 2-12-FULL-60-25 > 2-12-FULL-60-25 > RHKK01. The sequence goes on along the minus strand of CAYPUF010000003.1, from coordinate 25,037 downwards.
CGGCAATACATCCGCGATAATCCGGCGAAATGGGAGGAAGACCCGGAACGGAAAAGAAAAAGCCGCCTTGGAGCGGCTTTTTCTTTATCCCAGCTTCGCCATCAATTCGTCGTAGGCTTTTGCATCCTCGCGCTTCAGGTACTTCATGAGACGGCGGCGTTCCGAGACCTTCTTGATCAAGCCGCGGCGGCTGGAGAAGTCCTTTTTGTGCGACTTCAGGTGATCGCTCAAATCCTTGATTTCTTCGGTCAGGATGGCGATCTGGACCTGCGGGGAGCCCGTGTCCGTCGCATGGGTCTTGAATTTCTCGATGATTTTCTTCTTCTTGTCCGGCGTTAACATAGGAAGAGATTCGCGTGCCCGCGAGTAGGGGCTTGATGCATCAAGCCCACCGGCGAGACGTAAGAGTTAGTGCGCCAAGGCTAGCAGGGATTGTCCGCATCGTCAACCGCGTGTAAGTTATCCGTGACCTAGTATTATGGCCAAGCGACCCGTTCACGATCTCGAAGCCAAATGGCAGGCCGAGTGGGAGAAAAGCGGCTTGTATCGGGCTGCTGATCCAGGCCAATCAAAGGCCGAGAAATTCTACGGCTTGATCGAATTCCCGTATCCGTCCGGGGAGGGATTGCACGTGGGTCATCCGCGCTCCTATACCGCCATCGACGTGATGACGCGCAAGCGCCGCATGGAAGGGCAGAACGTGCTGTATCCGATCGGCTGGGACGCCTTCGGATTGCCGACGGAAAACTTTGCCATCAAGCACAAGATCAAGCCCCAGACCGCGACCGCAACCAACATCGCTACGTTCAAACGCCAGCTCAAGATGCTCGGCTTCGGATTCGACTGGTCGCGCGAGGTGGATACGACGGATCCCGCGTATTATAAATGGACGCAATGGCAATTCTTGAAGTTTTTCAACAGTTTTTACGATGAGAATACGCAGAAGGCGCGACCGATCGACGAGTTGCCACCGGGGTTGAACAAGGACGAGCACCGCCTTGCGTACAAAGCGGCGTCAACGATCAATTGGTGTCCGCGTTGCAAGATCGGACTCGCAAATGAGGAGGCGCAGGGCGGCGCGTGCGAACGCTGCGGCCATCCCGTCGAGAAGCGGGAGAAGGCGCAATGGATGATCCGCATCACGAAGTATGCGGAACGTCTTTTGAAGGATCTCGACACGGTGGATTATCCCGACAAGATCAAAGCGCAGCAGACCAATTGGATCGG
>CAYPUF010000003.1:22019-23710 GCA_964413995.1 uncultured Gammaproteobacteria bacterium | reverse complement strand
GTGTTCACGACGCGCCCGGACACGCTGTTCGGGGCGACCTATCTCGTGCTTGCGCCGGAGCATCCGCTGGTCGAGACGTGGATCAACGAGGGCGACGTGACGAACGCGGACGAGATTCGCTCGTATCGGTCTGCGGCGGCCGCGAAATCGGAGATCGAGCGCACGGCCGAAGGCAAAGAGAAGACGGGAACGAAGCTCGAAGGCGTTTTGGCCGTGAATCCCGCGAACGGGGAGGAGATTCCCGTCTGGATTTCAGATTATGTGCTCGCGACCTACGGCACGGGCGCGATCATGGCCGTGCCCGCGCATGACGAACGCGATTTCGCATTCGCGACAAAATTCAAGCTGCCGATCCGGATGGTCGTTTGTCCGCATTATCCGGAACCGACCTGTCCCGTGCTGACGGAGGCGTTTGTCGGGGAAGGGCACAACGTCGCTTCGGATTTTCTGGATGGCTTGCCCACGTGGAAGGCAAAACAAGACATGATTTCTTGGCTGGAGGAGAAGGGATTCGGCGAGCGCGCGACGACGTACAAGCTGCGCGACTGGGTATTTTCGCGCCAGCGGTATTGGGGCGAGCCGATCCCGATCATCAACTGCGCCAAGTGCGGGCAAGTCCCGGTCCCGGAAGATCAGTTGCCCGTGACGCTCCCGGTCGTGGAAGCGTATGAGCCGAATGACGAGGGCGAATCGCCGCTTGCGAACATCCGCGAGTGGGTCGAGGTGAAGTGTCCCAATTGCGGCGGTGATGCGGAGCGTGAAACCGACACCATGCCCAACTGGGCGGGCTCGAGCTGGTACTTCCTGCGCTATTGCGATCCGCACAATGACAAGGCGCTCGCCGATCCGGAGAAGCTCAAGTACTGGATGCCGGTCGATCTGTATAACGGCGGCATGGAGCACACGACGCTTCACCTGTTGTATTCGCGCTTCTGGCACAAGTTCTTGTGGGATCTCGGCATTGTGCCGGAGGAATGCGGGTCGGAGCCGTATGCCAAGCGTCGTTCGCACGGGCTCATCCTCGCCGAGGGCGGAGAGAAGATGTCGAAATCCAAGGGGAACGTGGTCAATCCGGATGACGTCGTCAAAGCATACGGCGCGGATGTGTTTCGCGTCTACGAAATGTTCATGGGGCCGTTTGACCAGCCCGTGCCGTGGGATACGAATGGGATTGAGGGCGTGCGGAAGTTTCTCGATCGCGTCTGGAACCTCTTTGAAGGTGAAGCGGCCAATCCGTTTTCCGATCTCGAGACCGTCTATCACCAAACCGTCAAAAAGATCGGTGACGGGATCGAGTTCATGCATTTCAACACGTGTGTGTCGCAACTCATGATCCTCTCAAACGCGTTCGCAGATGCGGGCGGCGTGCCATCCGGTATGCGGCGCGGGTTTATCCAATTGCTGGCGCCGTTCGCGCCGCATCTTGCCGATGAGTTGTGGGAGAAGATCGGTGAGAAGGGGAGCGTGCACACGAGCGGTTGGCCGGCGTTCGAGAAGACCAAGCTCAAAGCCGCGACATTCGAGCTTGTCGTACAGGTAAACGGGAAGACGCGTACGAAAGTGGAAGCCGATTCGGACATCGCGGAAACGGACGCGAAAGCGAAGGCGATCGAAGCGGCGGAAAAGTGGTTGGAAGGGAAAGAGCCGAAGCAGGTGATTTACGTGGCGGGCAAACTTGTGAGTATCGTCGT
>CAYPUF010000003.1:11510-21919 GCA_964413995.1 uncultured Gammaproteobacteria bacterium | reverse complement strand
GGAAAGAGCCGAAGCAGGTGATTTACGTGGCGGGCAAACTTGTGAGTATCGTCGTATAATCGGGGCATGTTGTTTGCCATCATCCTGATTCTCGGTGGTTCGATCTTGTCGGAAGTTTCGAGCTCGCTTGGCAAATACACGGTGAATCAGAAGGTCGTAGGCTTGTTCAGCCTCGGCTTTTTGAATTCGCTGATCGGGTTCGGGCTGTTCGCGGGGACGATCGCGTTCCAGCCGGAGGCGTGGAAATTTTCCTCCGCCTCCGTCCCGATCCTTGCCGCGCGCATCGTGCTGGATTGTTTCCAGCTCTATTGGACGCTGAAAGCCACGGCCGCGGCCACGCGCGGCACCTTCGGCCTCGTACGCTCCGCCACCATCCCGCTCGTCTTGATCGCCGACTTGCTGCTCGGCTACACACTCGGTCCGTGGATGCTCGTCGGTATGGCGTTGATCTTTTCGACCCTCGTGATCCTCGCCGCGCTCGGCGACCTGGACGGAAAAGGCTTGAAATACGTGGCGCTTTCGGCCGTGAACGCCGCCGTCACCATCACGCTGTTCAAATACAACATCACGCATCACAACTCGGTTGCCACCGAACAAACCATCGTCATGGCCTGCATGGCGCTCGTCTTCCTGCTTCTCGCCATCCGGGCCAAAGAACGTCTCTTCCAAGCATTTCGCCACCCGTTGCTTGTTGCCGAGGGGTCTTCGCTCGGCGGCGCGGGATTGCTTGATGCATTCGCCTATACGTTTGTTCCCGCCTCGGTCGCCATTACCATGATCCGCGCGCTTTCCGTCTTCTGGTCCATCGTGTTCGGCAAGGCGTATTTCAAAGAGGCGCATTTCGTACCGAAACTCGTCGGATGCGTGGTCATCATTCTTGGAATTGTCTTGCTCACGCGGTAGGCTGTGAACCCTATGAACGTTCGCAAAGTCATCATCCCGGTTGCGGGATTCGGCACCCGGTTCCTTCCGGTGACGAAGGCGATGCCAAAGGAGATGCTACCCATCATCGACAAGCCGGTGATCCAGTACATCGTCGAGGAGGCCGTTGCGTCCGGCATCGAGGACGTCATCCTCGTGACGAGCCACACCAAGCGTCCGGTAGAGGACCATTTCGATGACAATCCGACCCTGGAGGCCTGGCTCAAGGCGCAGGAGAAAAAGCGCGCGCTCGAGGATATCCGCGATATCTCGAAGCTGGCGAACTTCATCTACCTCCGGCAAAAAGGCCCGTACGGAAACGCGACGCCGGTGATGAATGCGAAGCATTTGATCGGCGACGAGCCGTTTGCGGTACTCTTCGGTGACGACGTATTCGACGCGCCTGTGCCGCGCCTGCGCCAGATGCTCGACGTGTATGAGCGATACGGCGACCCGGTGCTCACGGCATTGAAAACCGATGCGGAGGGCACCAAGAAATACGGCATCATCGAGCCGGGCGCGAAGGTGGCGCCGCGCGTGTATGAAGTGAAGGGAGTCGTGGAGAAGCCGGGGCCGAAGCGGGCGCCGTCGCGGCTCGCGACGATCGGCGGATACGTGCTCACACCCGATATTTTCGGGGAGATCAAGCGGCTCAAACCGTCCGCGAGCGGGGAGTTGTACCTGCTGGACGCGATCTCGATGCTGATGAAAAAACGGCCGGTGTTCGCCAAGGAAATCGAAGGAACGTACCACGATACGGGTTCGAAGATCGGATGGCTGCGCGCGAATCTCGCCTATGCGCTCAGGCGGCCGGACATGGCGAAAGAGGCCCGTCGCATGATAAGATCGCTGCAGTAATATGCGGCGATTTTTTCAACGTTTCCTTTCGATCGCGGTTCTGCTCGCGCTTGCGGGACAAGGATGCACCCGCGCGCTGCCGCCCGAGACGGTCGCGGCGTCACGGCCGGTCACGCTCCGCATCTGGTCGGTGGTGGATGATTTCGACGTGTATCAGGATGCGATCAACGCCTTCCGGAGCGAGCACCCCAACGTCAGCTTCGACTTTCGCCGGCTCCGGCTGGAAGAATACGAATCCGAGCTTCTGGATGCGCTTGCCGAAGACCGCGGCCCGGACATTTTCATGATCCACAATACGTGGACGAACAAATATCTCACCAAGATCACGCCCATGCCGCGGCAGACGGCGACCGCGTACCGTACGCTCACCGAAGGCCTAAAGAAGGAACCCACTTGGGAGCTGCGCACGGAGCCGACGATCTCGCTTTCCCAATTCCGCGACACCTTCGCGGACGCGGTGTCGCATGATCTTTTGCGCACCGTCAACCTCGCGGCAGAAGGAGAGCCGCCCGCGTTCCAGGAACGGCCCATGGGCGTGCCCGTCAGCGTCGATACGCTTGCGTTGTATTACAACAAGGACCTCTTGAACGCGGCCGGCATCCCGACGCCGCCGGAAAACTGGACGCAATTCGCCGACCAGGTGAAATTGCTCACGCGCCTCGATTCGCAAGGAAATATCCTGCAAAGCGGCGCGGCGATCGGCACGGCGTATAATGTGGAACGATCCACGGATATCCTGACCGCGCTCATGATCCAGAACGGTACGGAGATGTCGACGCCGGACGGCGCGCCGAGCTTCCATGTGATGCCGGCCGCGTTGCGCGGATTGCGCGAGGAGCCGCCTTCGTACCAGGCCGTGACGTTCTACACGGACTTCGCGAATCCGCAGCGCGACGTGTACACGTGGAACCCGAATTTCCCGAATTCAATGGACGCCTTCATCCAGGGACAGACGGCGTTTTTCTTCGGCTACTCCTACCATTACGACACGATCCGCGCGCGCGGTCCGCGGCTGAACCTGGGGATCTCGAAACTTCCGCAAATCGAAGGCAATCCGGTCAAGAACGTCGCGAATTACTGGTATTGGACCGTTTCGCGCAAATCCCGCAACCAGGACGTGGCATGGCGCTTCCTGAACTCGCTGACCAACGCCGACGTCGCGCAGGGCGTCCTGGATGCCTCGCGCCGCCCGGCCGCGCGGAAATCCCTGTTGAGCGGCCAGCTCGAGGACGAACAAGTCGGTGTATTCGCTTCGCAAGTGCTTACGGCGGTGAGCTGGTATCGCGGCGAAGACCCGGAAGCCATGGAGGCCGCGCTGCAGCAGCTCATCGAGGACGTGCGCCTCGGCACGCGCGATGTCCAGCGCGCCGTGATCTTTGCGGCGAACCAGGTGGGGCAAACGTATTAAGGGCTCTTTAAGAATTAGGAATGAAGGATGAGGAATTAGGGTTACGGGCGAAACCTTAATCCCTTAGGCCTCATCCCTTATTCTTTTTGATGTTATACTCTTTCCCGTATGCATCCCCTGATGCGCCGCGTGTTCGCTATCGGATCAAGCCTGTTCCTGCTTTCGTCCGCGTTGCCGGCCTTTGCCCAAGTCGGCGCATGCGGCCAGTATGACCGCCTGACGGATGCGAATAAGACGGTCGCCGACAACGTCTCGCGAGCCATGCGGGAGGACTTCTCGACGTTCAATTGCCGGAATGTCAGCGACGTGAGAGCGGAAGACCGCGAGCGCGGATGCGTCCCGGGGCTTTGCGCCGGAGGAAGGGACATCATGTGCTGCGCGCCCGGGATCGGCGGGAGGGAAGGGACGGCGGACGACGGCGGCACGACGGCGGAGACGGGGGCCGCGCCGGGCGGGTTTTTACAGTTGCAACTCCCGGCTTGCGTCACTTCAAGGGATTCGAATGTTGCCGGCAGGTGCTCTTTGGACGACATCGTCCGGACCGGCGTGGCATTCGCGAACCTGCTCTTCGGCATCTCCGGCGCCATCCTGCTCGCAACGTTCGTGTACGGCGGCGTCCTGTATCTCACGGCCGGGTCGTCCGGCAACGTCAGCAAGGCGAAGGACATGATCAAGAACGCGCTCATCGGCATGGTCCTCGTCTTCGGCGCGGGTCTGCTCGTTCAGACGGTGTATGACACCTTCCGCGCCGGCTCGTCCGATACGGGCGCCGCCGAAACGTCCGGAACGGAAACGCCGTAAAATCATATGAGCGAAGCCATACGCAATAGGCAAAAAGAAATAAGGGGACGGCGCCGCCTACCCGCGCTTCTTGCTTCTTGCTTCTTGCTTCTTGCTCAAGCGATCCCCGCCCCCGCTCTCGCCGACGGGGCTTCCTGCTGGTGCCGCAACCAGGCATGGGTGTGCAGCCATTACACCGCCGCACAAGTGATTCCCGGCGGCACGTCGGGCGACATGATCACCGAGGAACAATGCCGTACCTTTTGCGAGGCGCGTGACTCCCGCTATTATCTCCAAGCGCGGTACACCACGGCCGATGCGACGACGCTGTGCCAAGAGAATTGCGTACAGGGAAGCAGTTGCTCGGCAAGCGGGATCACGGGCGTGCGCCCCGCCGAGCTCATGTGCATTGTGCGCATGAGCGAGGAAAATTCGCGCGGCGAAACGAACGTTGCTTCCTTGGTGGAGTGTTGCGAACTGAACCGCGTAGCGGGCGTCTGGCCCGAACGGGTGGGATATAGCGGTTCGATCCAGGGCTGTCCGGCGGATCCCGGCTCTGCGCCGGGGACATCCGCGACCGCAACCGGGCCGATCCGTCTCTTCAATCCGCTCGGCGCCGAGACGGACATCCCCGCCTTTATCGGCCGCGGGATCCGTGGCGTCCTCGGCGTGATCGGCGCGATCGCATTGCTCATGTTCGTGTACGGTGGCGTGGTCTGGATGACGGCCGGCGACTCGAAGCGCGTGGATGATGCGAAAAACATCATCAAGAATTCCGTGATCGGGCTGCTGCTCATCTTCTTCTCGTACAGCCTGATCGGGATTTTCTTCGATCTGTTTACCTAAATATGCGTCATCAGATTTCAGGCGTCAGGTTTCAGATGTCAGTGTTGGCGGCAATCCTTTTCTTGCCTACCGTCTATCTCCTGGCGCCTACGCCCGTCCTGGCGGCCGCGCCGGGAGGGACGTGTTCGTCGAATGCTGATTGTTCCGAAGGCGATTGTGCCGACGCGGCTATCGGCTGCTACTGCTCCGGTTTGATTTTGAGCCCGACGGGAACCTGCGAATTGAAACGCAGCGAGGGAGAACCGTGTGGAGGAGACGCTCTATGTCGCACGGGATCCACGTGCAATATCCGAAGCTTGGTTTGTGAACGGGATACCCCCGCTCCTGCCGCCGAGCCGGAGCCAGCCGCCGAGCCGGAAACCCCAGCCCCGTCGCCGCGTACGCCCTCGGAATTCGGATACGTGAACCCGCTCGGAACCGTGGACCTGAATGTCGTCCTGAACCGCATCATCCGCACGGTACTCGGTTTTGTCGGAGCACTGTTCCTCGCCATGTTTGTGTACGGCGGCGCCACGTGGATGCTCGCGGGCGGCGACGCAAAAAAAGTGGAAAGCGGACGCAAGGCGCTCATCAACGCCGTGATCGGCATGGTCGTGATCGCTCTTTCGTATGTCATCATCAGCGTGATTTTTGAAACGGCGGGGAGGATTGGCAGAGGGTAAGAGACCGGGAAGCTAGAAGCTGGAAGATGGAATTTAGGGAAAAGCCAAGCATGGAAAAGATATATTCATTTCGAGATCTGACGACTTGGAAAGAGGCTCACAAGTTTGCATTGCGGATTTATCGAATCACACAACAGTTCCCAAAAGAAGAGTTATTCGGTCTCACAAGCCAAATGAAGCGCGCTGCCGTATCTTTGACCTCAAATATTGCCGAAGGCTTTTCTCGTAGATCGAGCAGAGATAAGAGTCATTTCTATACAATGTCAGCAGGATCACTTACGGAGCTACAGAGTCAATATACGCTCGCGAGAGACCTTGAGTTTATTTCGGTGCAAGAATATGAAGAGCTAGAGTCTATGCTGCGAAGCGTCCACAAATTGTTAAATGCCCTCATCTCGAAGACGGGTAGCTTGGTTTGACCGCCTTCATTCTAAATTCCATCTTCCAGCTTCTAGCTTCTAGCCTTCCGTGCTATACTTCCCCATGTCGTCCTGCCTATGCGGGCGATCCATCCCAACATGAGAAAGGAGGTGACATGCGCATGAACGTACGCATGAAAAAGCTCGCCGGCATGGCGGCCACCGCCGCACTTGCGGCCGCGACCGTTTTGCCGACGGCGACCTTCGCTCAAGGTGACCTCACCGGGAAGGATCTCGGGCTTGAAGCCATCGAGGGCAGCGTCAAACTCGGCGGCGGCGACGTCCGTCAGACCGCGGCCCGTATCATCAACGTGGCTCTCGGCTTCCTCGGCATCATCGCCGTGGTGATCGTGCTCATCGGCGGGTTCAAGTACATGGTCTCGGGCGGGAACGAAGAAAAGACCTCCGAAGCCAAGAACATGATCGTGGCCGGTATCATCGGTCTTGCGATCATTCTCTCCGCGTGGGCCATTACCACCTTCGTGATCAGCTCCTTGTTGTCCGCGACGCAAGAACCGGCCTAAGCGAACGGCGAAAATCGGCGAGCTCCTTGCGCTTCACCGACAAGCTTCTCGCATGCCACATACGGCTGCGTCGCTTCTCGGTTCCAGCGCGTCGCATCTCATCCGATTTTCGCCATTCGATATCCCAGGTCTATGACTTCACTCCGATCCAGATTCGCGACGTTGTGCCTTGCGGCAAGCCTCGTGCTCGCCGCGCCCTTGGCGGCGTCGGCGCAATTGACGCCGGCCAAGACCGGTCTCAAGGCCGCGGCCGCAGGGTCGGGGCTGGAAGGCGGATGCGCGAGCGCCGACTGCCTTCCGGTGGTGATCGGCCGCGCGATCAACATCGTGCTCGGCTTCCTCGGTATCGTCCTGCTTGCGCTCTTCCTGTACGCCGGATTCCTCTGGATGACGGCGGGCGGGGACGAGGGCAAGGTGAAGACGGCCAAGCAGCTTATTACGAACGCGATCATCGGCTACTTCATCATCGGGGCGGCGTATGCGCTGACCGGGTTCGTCCTGGAAAGCCTGACGCGGGTTACCAGTCCCGCGGAGGAATCCGGGGCGCCGGAGGATTCCGGCAAGACGGCGCCGGTGAGCGAATGATCAGGGAAGGGAATTCGATTCATTTTTACGGTTGTATGAAACACTTATTCAAACATGCCATTGTTACAGGAATGACGGTCGGGCTGGCGGCTATGCCGCTTGTTGCTAGCGCCCAGTTCACGAACCCGTTTGAGAGCGGCAAAAAGGCGGTTGAGCAAGTTGGCGGAGCGGCAAAGATCGCGGAAGGTGAACAAAACATCAACGTGATCGTCGGCCGCATCATCAACATCGTGCTCGGCTTCCTCGGCATCGTCCTCCTGTTCTACTTCCTGTACGGCGGGTTCAAGTGGATGACGTCGGGCGGCGACGAAGAAGGCGTGAAGGAGGCGAAAACCATGATCCGCAACGCGGTGATCGGTCTCGTGATCGTCATGGCTTCCTACGCGCTCTCGAACTTCGTGCTGACGCAACTTGCACGCGTCACGACCGGTACGTAATTTCGCTGCGCAGCGAAGATAAACTCCTCGGCCGATGCCGGGGAGTTTGTTTTTGTAAACGAATAACCCCCACACCTTTTGTCTCACGACAATAGATGTGGGGGGGGAGCACCAGTCCCGACGTACGTCGGGGAGAGCTCAGTAGGCGTAGGCCGGAAGGCCGCACTTGTCCGGCGTGAGGTTGAAACCCAGGTCCGCCGGTCCGGTGATGGACCGCGTCTCCTGCGCGTTCGCGCCGGTCGCGTCCGTGCACACCCAGCTGATGCGTACGGGCGTGCCGCGCGGCACCGTGAGCGGGACCTCGATCGCCGGGGTGATCATCGCGCCCGGGACGATGCCCGGAGCGACGTTGCCGACGGCCACTGTGGCGAGCACGGAGCCGGTCGACGCGTGCGCGATCTGTACCTGCGCGTACATGTTACGCGGGAGGTACGATCGCACCGGGTAGTAGAACGAGACCGCGCCCGGATGCACCGCGCCCGCCCCACCGACGCCGGGCATCCCGACCGTCGAGCCGAGGAGCCCGACCGAGAGGCCGGGAACTCCGCCGCCGATCGGCGCCACACCGACGCTCCCGACACCGACGGGCACGGCTCCGCCCGCGGTGGGCGTACCGTATCCGCTGGTGATCGCGATACAGAAGGCGTGGTCATCCTGCCACAGCGCCGGGTTCATCGCGATGATGCGCTGCATCATCGGATCCGCCGTCGTGGGTGGGGTGGAGCGCACCGTGCCCGTCGCGTCGGCGGGGATGCCGTCGGCGGCGAGCAGACGCTCGCAGTCCTCGCGCGAGATGGCGCGGCTTCCGCCGTCCGCCTCGCTCGCGTCGGACTGGTCGCAGATCAGGCGCACACTGTCACGGTACGAGACCGTGACCTCGGCGCCTTCGCACCGGCTCCCCGAGAGGATGCCGGCGTCGCACAGCAGCTCGCGCCGCTGTCGCTGTCGCGAGGCCTGGCACTGGCTCATGGCCGTGTCGGCCTCGGCGCTCCACTCGAACGGACCCGAATGGCCGCGGCCGCGGGGGCCGGACCAGCTCGCACAGCCGGAGACGAGCGCGAGGATGAAGATCGAGATGTAGAGAGCGATGTTCTTGTTCACGAGAGCCTCCGTAACTGTTTTGCCCGCCAAACGGGACGTGGCTTTGTAGCTGTAACCGCTTCCGCAGTCCTAGGCTAACGGGTTAATATAACACAAATTAAGGGAAAAGTCAATAAAGAGAGAAGCGAGAAGCTGGAAGATAGAAGCTAGAATCTAGGGCTAAGATAAGGCAGATATGAAACTGATTTGTCACAAGACAAACAGACTCTAACTTCTAAATTCTAACTTCTATCTTCTTTTGTCCGCTTTCATTGACAAAAAGGCTTTTTTGTGCTATCTTTAGTTGTTCATCCTGGGTACTTCGGTACTCCGGTCCTGAACGAGGTTTGGTTGCGGACGGCCCAAAAAGCTCGTTCGACAACTTGAGATGGAAACTGCCCGGTATTCGCCGGGCGCAACTCATCCCGGAAGGGAGGAGGTTTGAAATGGGGAACCAGAAGAAGGGCATCGCGATTACTCCCGATGTGATTCACATGATTCTCGCCGAGACCGGCGAGGCCGTGGGCAATCGCGCAGGCGTCGCGTTGGCCGGCGTGTTCAGCGAAGACGCCATCAGGCAGATGGTGAGCGTGGTCGAGAGGCGGGGCGTGAAGGACTGGGACAAGCTGGCGGAGAACATCCCGTTCGCTCTCTCGGTCTTCCTGCTCCCGATCCTGCGCGATACGCGCAAGACGGAGACCATCCAGGGATTCTCCGAGGGCCTGATCCGCAAGATCGGGGCACGGAAGGATTCCATCAGCAAGAAGAACCTCCGGGGCGAGATCCGCAAGGCGATCGCCGAGGACAGTTCGAAGCTGGATGCGTTGAAGGAGGAGAAGAAGGACCAGGGGCTGAAACCGTCCGATAAGACGGTGCTCCAGGTCGTCGGTGAGCTGAAGCCGGAGGAGCAGAAGAAGTTCTGGGTCGTGGTCGACCGTCTGCAGCGGAAGATGAACGGCGGCAGCCAATCGGCCGAGCCCGACGTGGACCAGCCCGGGGACGAGATCACACGGCTCATCAACCGCGTGAAGCTCACCAAGGAGCAGATCCTCGCCATCCTCGCCGCGAAGCCGGACGGACTCCAGGAGGACCTGCTTGCCAAAGCGCTCCGGCAGTCTACGGCGGCAGGCGGGGCGAGCGCTGGCCTCGGCCGTCTCTGGGATCGTGCGGTGAGTGTCGTCGAGACGGCGATGCCGAGCGGCACGACCTCGAGCGGCAATCTCCGTGAGAAGCTCGCGGCCACGAACAAGAGGCGGAAGAAGGAGGACGACGACGTCTCCGGCATCCGCTGATCCCCCGGGCGAAGCATCGCGCGCCCGACAAGGACCGATCGGTCCGACGCGATGAAAGGTTCGGAGGAGGGGCGGATCCGGCATGAGGCCGGATCCGCCCCGAATCCAAGGATGATGGTCCGTGCAACGGTGCACCGGATCAAAGGAGAGAGTCATGCAGAACAGGCTTGCGGACATCGGCGCTTTCCTGGGCGCCGTGATCACCGCCATCGTGGCGGCCATGGATGACCGGATCCGTCCCGTCATCCTCGAGTTCGCGGAGCTCGCGCGTTCGCACGGACTGCGCGGCGTCCGCGCGATCCGGCATCTCTACGATCGGTACCTCGTCGCGGTCTTGCTGCGACCGGCGCTGATCGTGACCGTCGTCCTCACCGTGATCGCCTACGGCGTCGCATGGTGGGGCGTCGGCAGCCTCGAAGCGCTCAACGGTCGCCTGGACGAGCCCGGCTTCACCCTGGTCTTCCGCATCGCGACGGCAGCGACGCTGTTCTCGATCATCGTGATCGGGATCACGTGGCACGTCCGCGGATTGAACGACGGTCGGATCCGCGAGATCCGGCGTCCGCTCGACCAGACCGCCTTGAACGGCATCCTGCC
>CAYPUF010000003.1:0-11410 GCA_964413995.1 uncultured Gammaproteobacteria bacterium | reverse complement strand
GGATCCGCGAGATCCGGCGTCCGCTCGACCAGACCGCCTTGAACGGCATCCTGCCGAACGTCAACGCGCTGCGGCAGTTGGTCGCGCAGGCGGCGGTGGCCAACACCCAGCCGCCGCTCCCGCCCGTCGTTCATCCGAACATCGTGGCGGTGCGTGCCCACGCGGGCGAGGTGCTTGTGGAGCTGTCGGATCTCCTTGGTGAGATCCGACGTACGATCCGCGAGCATGACGTGCGCGAAGCGCTCGGGCTTGCCGAGCGGCTCGACGAGCGCATCACCGATGCGCTCGAGGAGATCACGCTCGAGCTGGTCCGGGCGCAGGGGAACCAGCCTTGGATCGACGAGCTTATCGTCTGCCAGCAGGGCTTCACTGCCCTCGCGGCGCCGATCCAGGCTCTTCTGCTTCAGCTTCAGCCCATGGATCGTCGGATCCGTGAGGAGTTGGGCGAGCAGGTGGTACACGGTGTCCGGGGACAGGGGCAGCTCTTTCGCCACGGTGGCTTCGGTCGTCCCGGCCTCGCGCCGCTCACGACCTTCGCCATCCTCCTGCAGTGGACCGTCGCGGGTCTCGTATATCTCGCTCTCGGAGTGATCCTCCGGACGTGGTATCCGTGGGCCTTCAACGACGGCGACATCCGCTGGACCAGCGCGTTCATCGTGGGCGGTACCATCCTGCTCACGATCGCGGCCACGCTCGCCCTCGCGGCGATCCGGCTTGCGGCCGCATCGCTCCGCTACGGGCTGGGCTTGGTCGTCTGGGGCGCCCGGCTCTTCCTGCGACCCGCCATCCAGGCGCTTCCCGTGATCACCGACGAGAACATCGAGCAGTTCCTGCGAGATGATCTCGGGATCCCGGTGGATCGCTGGGCGAACACGCTCGACACCGTCCTGATCTTCCCGATCGGCGTGTCCGCCGGCATGCTCGGGCTGCTGCTCACGCAGCATAGCCTGGGGTACGTCGGTTTCCTGGTCATGGACGCTCTGGTGCTGCTGCTCGGATACGTGTTCATCGTGTACACGACCGGCATCCGCAACCAGCGCATCTTCAACGCTATCGTGATCGGGCATTTCATCCTCGCGATCGGCCAATTCCTTCTCTGGCTGTTCGGGCCGATGGTGTCGTTGGAGTGGCTGATCTGCGCCGGCGCCGTCGCGCTCGTGCTTCCCATCCTGCTCTCGAAGCTGTTCATCGCCGGAATGATCGCGATCGCGGTCCTCACGGGATGGCTCTCGAGTCGCATGGAGGGGAAGCGGGCCACGATCCTCTTCGTCATCGCCCTCCTCTTCGGAGTGCTGGGCGGCGGCGCGGCGCTGATCCGTTCGCAGGCCTCGCTTTCGCTGCTCGGCGCAAGCACGGTCCTCGTATGCACGGAAGAGCGAAACCGCGAATCAGTTCGCCGGGCGCTGACCCCTCCGGCGGCGGAGAGCGAATCGTCTTCCGGCGCTTCGGCGACGGAGGGCGAGACCAGTCTTCTGCCCAATGGGCGGACGGACGAGCATGTCGCGGCGGCGGGTCCTTGCACCCGCATGCCCGGCGCGCCGAACCAATGCCCGTCACCTCCCTGACGTCCAGCTCCTGACGTCGTAAATCTAAACCGAGCCTCCCCCCACGCCTTTCACGAAGGGTGTGGGGGTTTTGCTTTGCGGCGCCAGGATGCCCGGCTTCGCCTGACACTTATCCACTTCCATCATTTGACCTATTCCGACGACATGGTAAGACTTGATGCCATACGAATGATTCGTCCTCTGGCTCGCGTGAGAAACTCTTTCCGGAGTTTGTCACGCGAGCGAGCGGAGGAGACGCCTCCCGTCATTCCCAGTCATCCGACCGGGCAAGCGACGGGACAAGCTTTCGCCGGTCCCATGCTTGCCGGTGAGACGACAAAAGCGCCTACGGGCGCTTTTGTCGTTGCGAGGAACGGGGTGACGAAGCAATCTCATTCGTTTCAAACAGGTGAGATTGCCACGCTCGTCCGCCTCGGGCGGACTCGCTCGCAATGACACGAGTTAGGCGGGGTTTTGTTTCTCATCCTCCTCCCACTCCTTGATCAGATCCTCGAGACGGGGTTCGCCCCATAAATTGAACTCGCGTAGCGATTTGTCGATGAAATCCTCGGCTTCGTCGATGTCCACCATCTCGTCGAGGATGAGCCGGTTGATCATCTCCGCTCGTGCTTCCGCCTTGGGTCGCACGGCGCCGTTCGGGGCGAAGCACATGGCACGCAGGTCTTCTTTGGTAACCATACAAGGGAAGTGAGTAGTGAGTAGGAGATAGTGAGTAGCCAGAAAAAGCAAGGGGAAGTAGTCTGAGGGGGATTATGGAAGTTGGTAATGAATGGCACAAGAAGCTGCCGGATGGATTGCGTCATCATCTCTGGTGGGTCGTGGCATTTTTGCCGGTCTTCTTGCCCGCTTACGAAGTCCGTTTCCGCATCGGACCGTTGCCGACCACGGCGCTGGAGATCGTCCTCGTCGCGATCTTCCTCCTGTTCACATTTACGAACGGGATCCGTGGTTGGAAAGCGGGGGCGGGAAGGCTCGGCGCGTTCCGTTTGCCGATCCTGCTTTGGTGCGCGGCGAGCTTCATCGCCGTGCTTTGGTCGCCTGACATGTATCACGGCCTTGGGTTGTGGCGCGCGTACATTCTCGAACCGGTGTTACTGCTTCTCGTCCTTGCGTATGAATTCCAGGAGCCGCATCGCCGGGGGTTTCTGCGCCTCTCGATGTACGCGCTGGTCTGGGCGATGGCCGCATGGGGCGCGTTCGAGTTCGTAACGGGACTCGGGATTCCCTCGCCCTGGAACGTGGCGATCGGGGAGGGGAGGCGCGCGACCGGGCCGTTTCCGTTTCCGAATGCGCTTGCGCTTCTCGCCGCGCCGATCGGGGCGTATGCGTTCGCGCGGTTCGTCCGCAGTCCGGGGAGCGCGCTCTCGCTCCTCACGTATAGCGCCGCGTTGCTGTGCGCGCTTGTCGCGCGCAGTGACGGGGCATTGATCGCGCTGCTCGCTTCGGGCCTCATGCTGATGTTTCTCGCGAAGCCGTTCCGCAAGATCGCCATCGCCATATCGATCGCCGGAGCACTCACACTCGCCGTGCTCCCTTCCATTCGCGGCGAAGTGTGGCAGGAGCTTTCATTTCAGTCATGGTCCGGGCGCGTGCGTGTGTGGATGTGGGAAGAGACGTGGACAATGCTCAAGGACAAGCCGCTCACCGGCGCCGGATTCGGAGGCTATCAAACCGTGATCGCGCCGTATCATCAGAAGGACTTCATCGAGATTTTCGAGTATCCGCACACGATCGTCTTTAACGTGTGGAGCGAGACGGGGTTGTTCGGGTTGATCGCGTTCGGTTGGATACTGCTTCTCTGGCTGCGAGAAGGACGGTTGGCCGGAGGGGAGTATTGGTATGCGTCGGTCGCGATCGTCGGGACGATCGTCATCCACGGGCTTGTCGACGTGCCGTATTTCAAAAACGATCTCGCCGTGATGTTTTGGATGCTCCTCTTTTTGAGCGCTGGACGGTCGGATTATGATCCGACATCATGACGGCTATGAAAGTCATTGAATTTTTGGGAATGCCGCGTGCCGGAAAAACGACCCAGATCAATCGTTTACAGGCCCGATTAAAAAAAGATGGCTGGCGGGTTGCCGTGCTAACGGATCGTATCCGGGCGGAGAACATACGCACGCCGGTGTCTGAAGGTATGGCCTATACGCTGGTGTTTTTTTCACAGGCGATTGAATTTTATTATGAATCGTTGGACAACATCGATTATCTGTTAATCGATCGTGGTTTTGTAGATGTGAGCGTCTGGGCTGACGTGCACGTGGGTTTGGGTGACTTTACTCCTGATCAGGCAGAAAGTCTCAAGGTGTGCTTTAGGCCTTTTACGAGATTGGTAGAGAAGACCCTATACTTCCAGGTACCGATCGATATCGCATTACAACGCCATGAGGCAGGCGGAGAGCATCAAGCCGTCGATGATGTGGCAATGAACCGCACATGGCTTGAGTTACTGGAAGCTTCTTATAAGAAAAATGAGGGCTCATTCCCAAACATGTTTGCGATCGATGGCACCATGTCTCCGGATGAAACCGAGGCTTCGATTTGGAAATTTGTATCTTGACCAGGGACCCGAACAAGGCTAGGATTTGCGCGCATTGGAGAGGTGGCAGAGTGGTCGAACGCGCCGGACTCGAAATCCGGTATACCTCAAAAGGGTATCGAGGGTTCGAATCCCTCCCTCTCCGCCACGCATCAACCCCGCTTTGGCGGGGTTTTGCATACGCTTGCCTTACCTAGGGGGGAGGTATATGATCCTTGCCATGCCGGCTCCCACCCCCCTTTCCCTCGCGCGCAAGGCGCGGTCGCATCTCGACAAGGTGATCGACATGCTCGAGCGCGAGGAGTACTGCATTTCCGTCCTGCAACAGGCGCTGGCCGTGCAAGGATTGGTCAAGCGCATGATCCTGGACGTCTTTTCTCATCACTTGCGCCATTGCTTTGCGAAAGGGATGCGCTCGACGTCGTCCAAAGAGCAGGAGAAGCTCCTGATCGAGCTCGAGCGGGTGTTGCGGCTATCACAGCGATCATAATTTTCACTTCTATGTCCAACACGTGTACGTGGAACATCGAGGGGATGCATTGCGCCTCCTGCGAGCGCGTGATCTCGAACGAACTCAAAACCCTGCCCGGCGTCACGGATGCGCAGGCCAAGCTCTCGTCCAAAAAGGCGACCGTCCATCTCGCCGCCGGGGCCGCACGGCCGTCTGACGAGGACGTCAACCGCGTGCTTGCACCGTACGGATACCGCGTCGCGTCGTCCGCCGCATGCGATGTTCCCGCGCCGCGCCTCGCGTTCGTCCATCGGCTCGCGCAGGCAGGTCTCGCGTTGCTCGCCGTGTCGTTCGTCGGCTGGGTCGTGCTTGGTCCGTTCCTGCGCGCGGTCCCGGCCCTGCAGGCGGGCACGTCGCTCGCCGCGCTGTTCGGCTTCGGCATTGTGGCGTCGTTGTCCACCTGTCTCGCGTCCACGGGCGCGTTTCTCCTCGCGTATTCGGCCGAGAGCCGTTCCAAGAAAAAACTTGCCCTCGTGCATGTCGGGCGCTTGTCCGCATTCGTCGTCGGGGGAGCGCTGCTCGGCGGGATCGGCGGTGCCCTGCCGACCGACGTCCGCCTGTACGGCACGATCGCGCTCGTGCTCGGCATCGGGGTTCTCATGGTCGGATTGCATCTGCTCGATCTCGCGCCGTCGCTCGCCACGTTCGGCATCCGCCTGCCGGGATCGCTGAACCGGCTGCAGGACCGTGTCAGAAAGAGCGAGCATGGCGTGGCGCCGTTCCTCGCCGGCGCCGTGACGTTTGTCCTGCCGTGCGGCTTCACGCAAACCGCGCAGGCGCTCGCCCTTGCGTCCGGCTCGGCGGCGCAAGGCGCGCTCATGATGGGCGCCTTCGCACTCGGGACGCTGCCTGCGCTCGCGGGCATCACTGCGTTCGGCGGGAGCAAGCTTCTCAAAGGCCGGGCGTTCCGCCTCGCCGCCGGCGCCGTGCTCACGATCTTCGCCCTGGGCCAGATCGACGGCGCGCTCACCGTGTTCGGCTCCACGTTCACCTTTGCCGGTTTGGGACAGCAATTCGCCGCCTCCGCCACGCAGGCGACGACGATTCCGGCTGCCCAGGCGCAGGAGCAGGTCGTGCAAATGACCGTGCAATACGGCACGTATTCCCCGAGCCGCATCACCGTCAGGAAAAACATTCCTGTGCGCTGGGAGATCAACGGCGTGGACGTCGGCGGATGCGCGGACACGATTGTCGCGCCATCCATCGGCGTCTCGCGCCGGCTTGCGCGCGGGCTGAACATCGTTCAATTCACCCCGAACCGATCCGGCGCGATCCCGTTCTCCTGCGGGATGGGCATGATCAGGGGATCATTCACCGTTGTCGAATAAGTATGCCAAAGACCACACTGAAAATCGTCGGGATGCATTGCGCCTCGTGCGCCGTCACCACCGAAAAAGCGTTGAAAAAAATGCCGGGCGTGCAAGAGGCGAACGTGAATTTCGCGACCGAACGCGCCACGATCGAGCATGACGAACATGTTTCGCACGATGATTTGACGCAGGTCGTGCGCGACACCGGATATGACGTCGCGACGCCTCCGTCCGGCCGGAAGCAAGGGGAGGCGCATGCGGGACACGGAATGCCGGAGGACGCGAGTCATCTTGCGCATATCGGATACATCACGACGCGCGGCCTGATCACCGCCGGAATCCTGGTATTGCCGCTTCTCCTGACCATGGTGATCGAGCCGGACATCGGTACGGTATTCGGTCGGAGCGCCTGGTTGGTCTTCATCGCGCTCGTGACCTGGTACCTGGTCGCGAAGCTCGGATGGAAATTTCATACCGGGGCCTGGAACGAATTGCGCCACGCGCGTGCCGGGATGGACACGCTCGTCACGGTCGGGACCGGCTCGGCGTTGTTATGGAGCACGTACGCGCTTGCGGCCGGCGGCGACGTCTATTTCGAGGTCGCGGGCATCATCATTTTCTTCCTCCTCTTCGGGAAATGGCTGGAGGCGCGCCAGCGCGCGAAGGCGGGGGAGGCGATCGAGGCGCTCCTGTCCATGCATGCGAAGCTCGCGCATCGGTTGAAGGACGACGGCACGACCGAGGACGTGGATCCGTCGGTTCTGCGTCCGGGCGACCGATGTCTCGTGAAAAGCGGGGAGCGTATTCCGACCGACGGCGAACTCGTTGACGGGGCCTCTTCCGTGGACGAGTCCATGCTCACCGGCGAGCCGATCCCGGTGGAGAAGCGTGCCGGCGACCAGGTGTTCGGCGCGACGGTCAACAAGACCGGGAGCTTTACGATGCGCGTCACGGTGGAGCCGGGCCAGTCCGCGCTTGACGCGATTGTCGAAACGGTGAGCCATGCGCTGGCGACCAAGTCGCCGGTCGAAAAGTTGGTAGACCGCATCTCCTCGGTGTTCGTCCCGACCGTGATCGGCCTGTCGATCGTGACGCTCATCGGCTGGATGGTCTTCGGTGCGGGCATCGGCGAGGCGATCCGTCACGCGGTCGCGGTGCTCATCGTGGCGTGTCCCTGCGCGATGGGACTCGCAACGCCGGCCGCGATCATGGTCGGGACAGGCGCGGGCGCGAAGCGCGGCATTCTCGTGAAGGACGGGTCCGCGCTCGAGGCCGCGCGCGCGATCGACATCGTCATTTTCGACAAGACCGGCACGCTCACCGAGGGCAAGCCGTCCGTGACGGACGTGCGGCCGGTCGGAGATGTGACGGACGCATCGCTTTTGGAGATCGCGGCCGGACTCGAAGCGACATCCGAGCATCCGCTGGCGGGCGCGGTGCTGGCGGCCGCGGCCGAGCGGGGGGTCAGGCAGGGAGAGATCGAAGGATACGAAGCCGTGCCGGGCAAGGGCCTGCAAGGACGCTTCCGGGGCGAACGCGTCCTGCTCGGCACCGAAGCGTTCCTGGACGAGGAGCACATCCGCCTTCCCGAAGACGAGCGCGCGCGGCTCGCCGCGCTTCGCGGGGAGGCGAAGACGGTGATGCTCCTTGCCAGGAACGGAACCTATCTCGGCGCGATCGCGGCCAAGGACCGCATCAAACCGGACGCGCCGAAGGCGGTGCACGCGCTCAAGAAGCGCGGCACCGACGTTGTCCTGCTTACGGGAGACCATCTGGCGACGGCCGAGGCGGTCGCGAAGGAATTGGGCATCGGGCGCGTGCTTGCCGGCATTTCGCCGACGGGCAAGTCCGAAGAAGTGAAGCGACTGCAGGCGGAAGGAAAGAAGGTTGCGTTTGTGGGCGACGGGATCAACGACGCCCCCGCGCTCGCGCAGGCCGACCTCGGCATCGCCGTGGGCACCGGCACGGACGTCGCGATCGCCACGGGGCAAATCGTGCTCATGGGCGGATCTCCCACCAAAGCGGCCGAGGCTCTTGTGCTCGCGCGACGCACGTTCTCCGCTATCAAGCAAAACCTGTTCTGGGCGTTCGCGTACAACATCGTCCTCATTCCGCTCGCCATGGCCGGCGTCGTGAACCCGATTCTTGCGGGTCTTGCCATGGCCTTCTCGAGCGTCAGCGTTTTGGCGAACAGCTTGAGAATTTCCCGGTCATTGCGCCGGATGTAGGGCCATGTCAGCCTTCGGGGGAACGACAAATTGACAGCGAAATCGCGAGAAGATAAATTCCCAGCCACAAGCTGGGAATTTTCGACGTAGCGCAAAGATATGAATTCGCTGTTTCGCGTCTCGGAACGCAACCATTTCGGCCTCATCTTCATGACGCAACTCGCCGCGTTAGGTGAGGGGTCTTATTTGAGCGTAAAAGAAGCGGCTTCGGACATGGGAATGTCGCAGGGGTATTTGGAAGAGGTGGCCGGGGCATTGAAAGCGAAAGGTTTGATCGAGGGTCGTCAGGGCCCGGGAGGCGGATACCGGCTCGCAAAAGCGGCGAATGAGATTTCCGCAAAGGACGTTGTCGAAGCGCTCGAGGGTCCGGTCGCCTTGGTCGCTTGCCTGGAGGGCGAGTGTCCGGTTGAGGGGAAATGCGGCAGCAAGAAGCTGTGGAGTTTCCTGCAGAAGAATGTGCTGCAAACGTTGAGGGATACGAATTTGTCTGCCATTGCGAGGAGCGAAGTGACGAAGCAATCCCAATTGCATGAGATTGCTTCGCTTCGCTCGCAACGACATGGGGTATGAAGAAGCGAATCATTTATCTCGACCATGCCGCGACGACGCCGACAGACAAGGCTGTGCTGAAAGCTATGCAGCCGTATTTTTCGGACGTGTACGGCAACCCGTCGTCGTTTCATACGCTCGGCATGCGCGCCAAGGAGGCGGTGACCGAAGCGCGTATCAAGATCGCCAAGTTGCTGAACGCGCATGAGGACGAAATCTTGTTTACATCCGGCGGAACGGAGTCTGACAACATGGCCGTGCTCGGCGTGCCGCGGTATTTTGTCGCCGAGATCAAAAAGACGCACGGATCCGAAGCATTACCGCATGTGATCACGAGCGCCGTCGAACACCATGCCGTGCTGGAGCCGCTGATCTGGCAGCAGCGCCGCAAGGAAATCGAGCTGACGATCGTGCCGGTGGATCGATACGGCCGGGTGAATCCGAAAGAGATTGCTGAAGCCATCAAACCGACCACGGTGCTCATCAGCATCATGATGGCGAACAACGAAATCGGCACGATCGAACCGATTGCGGAGATCGGGCGTGAGCTGCTCAAGTATCGCAAGGAGAAGGGAACGGCGCTTCCGTATTTTCACACCGACGCCTGCCAGGCGACGGGATTTCTGGAAATCGACGTCGAAAAATTGCATGTCGATCTGCTCACGCTGAACGGCTCAAAGATCTACGGCCCGAAAGGCGTCGGCGCGCTCTACGTCCGACGCGGCGTGAAATTCCAGCCGCTTATGATCGGCGGGGGGCAGGAAAAAAATCTGCGCTCCGGGACGGAAAACGTTCCCGCCATCGTCGGACTGGCGAAGGCGCTGGAGCTCGCGCAGGCCGGTCGCGAACGTGAATTCGCGCGGCTTACGGAGTTGCGCGACCGCCTCGCCGAGGGGCTGCTCAAAATCCCGAAAACGATCTTGAACGGCCATCCGACGGAGCGGCTTCCGAACAGCGTGAACGTGTCGTTCATCGACATCGAAGGCGAGGCGGCCGTGCTGTATCTCGACGCGGAAGGCGTGATGGTTTCGACGGGGTCGGCCTGCGCGTCGACTTCACTCGATCCCTCGCATGTGATCCTCGCGACCGGCCTTTCGTATGAAGCGGCGCATGGCTCCATCCGCTTCACGCTCGGCCATGCTACGACGAAAAAAGACGTCGATCATGTGCTCAAGATCGTGCCGGGCATCGTCGAGCGCCTGCGCAAGATGAGTCCGGTGAATCTTGATATGAAGTATTTTGACCGGCAAAGCGTAACGTGAAGAGCGTAACGCATAACGAAACGTCTATGTCTGAACCTATCACGAAAGCTACCAACGAAGCCCGCAAGGGAGACGTGGTCGCGCCGACCAAAGAGAAGGGCTGGTTCTACACCGACACGGTGAAAGAACACTTTTTTCACCCGAAGAATTTTCTCGACGAGGAAACCGGCTATGAAGACGCGTATCTCGGCATGGTCGGCTCGCCGGCCTGCGGTGATGCGATGAAAGTCTGGCTCAAGATCGAGGACGGGAAGATCAAGGACTTCAAATGGAAGACGTTCGGATGCGCTTCCGCGATCGCTTCGACGTCGATGCTCTCGGTGATGGTCACGGAAAATGGCGGCATGTTCGTCGAGGATGCGTTGAAGCTCCGTCCGCAGGACATCATGGGCCGATTGGGCGGATTGCCCGCGCGCAAGGTGCATTGCTCCGTACTGGGCGACAAGGCCTTGCGCAGTGCGATCAACGATTATTTCCGAAAGACCGGGCAGCACGAGAAGATCAAGGTCGAAGCGGGACGCATCATTGACAAGGTGTTAAAAATTACGGATCACGACATTGAAGAAGCCGTGCTTGAGGGCGCGGACACGCTCGAAAAGTTGCAACAAAAAACCAAAGTCGGCACCGGTGACCCGTCCTGCATTCCTGAAGTCGAACAGCTCCTCCGGTTTTACAAGGAGAAGTATTTTGGCGCATAATTCGCGCAACTCGTATCGCGTAACGCGCAACGTATGAATGCACACGATGCTCTCAAAGAGACGCTCACAGACCTGAAGCCGATGCTCGATGCGGCCGGCCGCTCGATCCGCGTCCTCGAAGCCGGCGAGACCAGCTGTAAAATCGAGCTCGCGGGTTTTTGCGGCGATTGCGCCTGCACGGCCTCCTATGTTGAGGGGATTCAGGAAATCCTGGCCGAGAAAGCGCCGCAGATAAAAGATATTGAATTTATCCAATGCTGATATCATCCCGAGCGAAGCCGAGGGATCCCTTCGAAGTGATTCCTCGGCTCGCTCCGCTCGCTCGGAATGATGCTATCGCTATGTCGAAACCTCTGAAAATCTCCAAAGTCGTGGTGGATCGCGACCTGTGCATCGGCGCCGCGCCGTGCGTGACCGTCGCGCCGGGCGTCTTCCAGCTCGACGAGGAGAACAAGGCCGTCGTGATCGATGCAAAGGGTGCGGACGACGAAACGATCTTGCTCGCGGCGCAGGCGTGTCCCGTGCAGGCGATCATCGTGTACGACGAAGACGGGAACCAGGTGTATCCGTGAACCGTGAACGATGAGCAATGAACGATGAACAATGTAAAAAAAAGACCCGCCGGAAGTGCGTTGCACATTCAGGCGGGCAGGCCCGACCGTTCATCCGCTGCGAGGCGGATGTTTGATCGGGTCAGGTGGAGTCGCTCGAAGGAGGCTTGGCACGGCCGTGAAGTAGCGACATGCCT
>CAYPUF010000002.1:0-33389 GCA_964413995.1 uncultured Gammaproteobacteria bacterium | reverse complement strand
ATCGTAGGGCGGGGTGCGCAGGAGAGTGCAGCAAGGAAAGCGCTTTCCTCTCTGCAAACACGAAGTGTTTTTATTCTGTTGAGATTGCTTCGCTATGCTCGCAACGACAATCAATCCTCGGATTCCGTTTTTTCGCGGTTCGGATCTCTCTTCACCAAAATCTCTTTGAATCGATCCTTGAACGGCGCGATTGTTCCATCACCGATGACGGCCAGCCCGTCCACTTCCCCGTCCTGTACCCATTCCGGAATCGGCAACCCTTCATACAACCGGAACGCATGCGAGAGGAACGAGGTTGCATACGAGCCTTTCCCGAGCTCGAACCGTAACACGACGCCCTGCTTGATCGGCTCCCATGCCACCATGCGCGCGCGCAACCGCGTCGGGATCGTTTTCGTGTGGAGCTGCAGAAACGGGAATTGCGCGATGACCTGTTCATAGTCTTCCGTCCCGTCCTGTTCCATGATGTCCGCGTATCCGGCCGGAATCCCGCCCGGGGCGAGCGGCAGCGGCAACTCCTCCGGAAGATCGCCGCCGGCCTCGACAAGGCGCGAAAGGTGCCGGTTCATCACCCAGGATGAATACGCGGCCGCGGCGAATTTTACGCGATCCTGCATGGTCATGAGCGCCGCGCGGGTCTTGCGCGGGTCGCGCACAAGCGACTCAAGCATCCGGATTTCATCCCGCATACTGCTTGGTAAAAACTGCACGATCTGCAGCATGCGCCTCCAATCGCCGTATACGTTCGCAAGCGATTCGCGCACCTCTCGAAAGAGAGGCACGTCAAAGGGGCCGGGCTTGGTGAGATAGAGTTTGATTGCTCCGTCGATATCGCCCTGGAACAGCTTTTGCGCAAACCGATGCAGAACCATCCGGAACCCGAACCGTTGCGGGCCGTAAAAGTTGTAGCCGCCGACGGTGCCGAGCTTGTCGAGCAGCGACTCGTCGAACGCGCCGTTTTCCGTGCGCACGACGATGGTGAAACGGTTCCCGTCCAGATCACCCGGCTGAAGCGCGCCGCTGCCGTACGAGACCCCTCGCAAAAACAAATTCGGATGTTGCAGCGCCTCCGCCTCCTCCTTGGTCGCGCCGCGCAGCGACAGCCGCTGGCACGTCAGGGCGGCCGAGTCCTTGATGCCCGCATGCCCGACTTGCCCGGGCTGGAGCGAAAGCGATTTTTCGATGTCATGGATCGCATGCAAATGCGCGATGCCGGCTTTGACAAGATCGACGTAGAGGGTGCGGCGATCTTCGCTGTCCGCGAACTCCGGCGGACGGGACAGCGAAACAAGCGTGCCGTCTTTGGCGACCTCTTCGACAACGAAATCCTGCGGATAGAGGCGGATGTAGCCGCGCGTGCGCGTTTCGGGCAGATACGTGACGCCGATCATCCCGAGGATGAAATCCGGATCGGGCGGCTGCGGGCGTTCGAGGAGTTCCGGTTTGGCGGCGCGGATCTTGTCGAGCTCGGCGCGTTCCTTGGCCCGCCACGCGGAATACAGGTCTTCGGACATGCGCGCATCGTATCAGGCCGGACGGTTGACAAAAAGACCGAACATAGCTAGGTTCCGACTGGAGGTTGAGACATGGAAGAATCGTTGTTCGAGACGACGCACCGGAGACTCATGTGCATCGCAAGCGCCTACGGCATCCTGTGTGAGTCGCTCGAGCCCGAGAAGCTGATGCGGCTGCCCGGCGTCAAGCTCTATTACCAGCACGACTTCAACTGCCACGTGCTGGAACGGGGATGCTACGAGCTCTGGATGAACATCACCTACCCGAATGCTCCGCCGGGCACGGAGTACAAGCGCACCTCTCCGGGATCGTGCTGCGGCCCGTCCGCCACCTTGATCTGGAAACGTAGAGAGGGCGATGACATCGTGGCGATCTGGATCGCCTTCGATGCCGACAGCGGCGTCTGGGTGGCCGGACGGGACTGGTGCCCCGTCCCGCCGAACGCCCTCGTCCCATCGGACGTCCTCGAGCTCATGAATCGTTTCGGCCCCGCCGACAAGCCGCTCCTGCTCGACAAGCAGGCCGGTCCGGCGCGCGCCGCGACCCTGCGGCAGCTCGCCGAGGAGGCCTTCACCCACTGATCCCGCTCGGGATCTTTTTGAGTTTCCGCGGCGATCTGATACCGTCGGCGACGGTCCGAGAAAGGAGGCAACATGGATCGGACACGCTCTTTGACCGCCGTCGTCTTCGCGCTGCACGAGTCTCCGACGAAGATGCCGGACCTCTTCCGACGCGTCGGCCTCGACCCGGCAACCGTCCCGTGCAGGGAGATTCCCTGGCGCCACATACGCCGGTCCGACGCGGAAACCGAGCTCGTGTTCGGTCCGGCGGGCCTCAAGCAGGTACGGGCAACGCGGCTCTTGGGCCGGCTTACGGATGCGGGCTTCCGCTACGGCGACAGCGCGCTCGTCGTGAAACGGGCGGTCTATACCAAAGCCGATGAACGTCGAAGCCGGGACGATGATCGGACCGTGCTCGTCCGCGAGGGAAAACCCAAATGGGACGATCACGGGAAACCGGCGTATAAGATGTACCTCGAGTCGACGTTCGAGAGGGAGAGCGGGCGTGGCTTACCCCCACCAGCGGTGATGCTCGAAGCGTTCCTCGTACATACGGTGTGGAAACGGGGAAGAGTGCTGGTCGGTACGCGCGAGGATGGCAGCCGCGCCGCTCTCGTTGAGCTCGTCCGGCCCAAGAGAGGCGCTTCGCGATCCGTGACCGAGCTGGGCTTTCACCCGACGCGCGGCTTCACGTCGCACGTGATCGACCTGCCCTGATCCGGGGCATTTTTTTTATTCCGCGTCTTCCGTCACCGTCGCGCCGCCCTCGAACTGGATGTCCGCATCAAGGATTTCCAGCGGAATCGCTTCGCCGCCGAAATAGATGCGATCTTCGTATTCGCTCAGTCTGTCGAAGCTCGCTTCCTGCAGCGTGTCCGTGGATTCCACGGCGCGTTCGCGCAGGCGTTTGAGCCGTTTTTTCATCGCCTCCAATTCCTTGGCCGCCTCCTCGATCATCGGTTCCAGCGCCTCCTTGTGGTCCTCGTACAGATCGACGCGCACCTCGTCGCGCACCATGGAAACCTCGATTTCCTGGTCCGGTTTCAAGACGATTGACGCGTCATCATCCGCAAGCGCGGCATCGAGCGTACTCGCGTTCGCATCCCTACGGAGCTTCCGTAAAACGGTGGCGGTACTTGGGCGCACGTTCTTCACCACCGCCTCCCATTCCAGCTCCGATCCGACGGATTCGACAAATCGCGAAAGCGCGCGGCGCGCCGGCCATGTCACCGCACCGATGTTTTTTGCCGCCTCGGCAAGCCGTTCCTGCGTGACGGTCTCCTCTCCTTCGCGCCCGGCCTGAATCAGCGCCTCGTACGGCTTGCGGTCTTTCTCGGGCACATACGGCAACACCGACTCGATAAAGTCGCACACCGCGGTCCGGTCTTTCAGATCAAGATAGGGTTCGACCATGCGAAAAGTATAGCACGCAAAGCCACGGGTGACGGAGCGAGCGCTTTCTCGTCCCGACACATGTCGGGATCGAAAAGCGTGAGCTTCGGCAGGACCCGTGGCGCCTCGATTACCGAACGTCCACGCGGCGAACCCCGGTCGGATCGGGTTCAATCGTGATACGCGACACATCCGAAACCGTGCGCAACCATGCATCCGCCCGTTCGGGCCACTCGAGCGCCATCACGACGCCGGGCTCCGCAAGAAGCTCGTCGAGACCGAGCGGCAGGAGATCCTTTGGGTCGTCGATGCGATAGGCGTCCACATGAATCAAAGTCTGTAGTCCGTAGTCTGTAGGCGGTAGCTTGTACGATCGAACAAGCGAGAACGACGGGCTGCGCGGATGCACTTTGGCGCCGAGCGCGCGGGCCAGCGCCTGCACGAACGTCGTCTTGCCCGCGCCGAGAGGTCCGGACAGCGCGATCACGGTGCCCGGCGCAAGATCCTTCGCGACCGCCCGCGCGACCGCATCCCAATCCTCGATATTTGAAACAATGTATTTCATAGGTTCCACTCCGGTTTTGCTTCCAGCTTCCGCCAATCATGTTGCTCCCCTTTGGCGAGTCTCCAGTATCCCGCCGCCGCAATCATGGCGGCGTTGTCGGTGATATATGTTTTGTCCGAGGGTAGATAGGCGACGTCCGGCAACGTGTCCGCGATCGCGGCACCCAGCGTATCGCGCAAAAGCGCGTTCGCCGAAACCCCACCGACGAGAAGAACGCCTTTGACGTTGTATTTCTTTGCGGCGGCGATGGTTTTCTTCACCAGTACGTCCACGATCGCCTGCTGCACGGACGCGGCCAAGTCGCGCTTGGCCTTTTCCTTGCGCTCCTCCGGCCCTCTCATCCACGGCTCCCATACGAGACGCACGGCCGTTTTCAGCCCGCTAAAACTCATGTCGAGCGTCGCTTCGTTCATCATCGGTCGCGGCAAATCGAATCCGGCCGGATCTCCCTCGAGCGCAAGTTTCGCAATCTCCGGCCCGCCGGGATACGGCAGTCCCATGAGCTTCGCTGTCTTGTCAAAGGCCTCTCCGGCCGCATCGTCGCGCGTTTGCCCGACGATGCGGTATTTGCACGCCTCCTTCATGAGGACGAGTTCCGTGTGGCCGCCCGAGACGATAAGCGCGAGCATCGGATACTTCCACTTCTTTCGATTGTCCGCGTTCAACCACGCCGAAGCGAGATGCCCCTCGAGATGGTTCACGCCGACGATCGGCTTGCCGGAGAGCAAGGCCAGCACACGCCCCGCCTCGATCCCGACGCGCAGCGCGGTCGCGAGGCCGGGACCCGTCGTCACGGCGATCGCGTCGAACGCATCCGTAGGGGCAAGGCGCGCCTTGCCCTTACCTGTGGCGCGATCCGGGTCGATGCCGAGCGCTTCGGACAGGAGCGCGACGGTTTCCGCGACGTGCGAACGCGCGGCGACTTCCGGCACCACGCCGCCATATTTCCGGTGGATCGGCACCTGCGATGAAACCAAATGCGTTTTTACACGTACGGGCAAGGTATGCCTTGCCCCTACGCCAACTTCAATCAAAGACACCGCCGTTTCGTCGCAGCTCGTTTCGATACCGAGGATACGCATGGGTTTCGACATGGTAGGATGCTAGAAAACTAGCACAAACCGCTCATATGAAGAAAACCTTCCTTCTCCTCGCCGCCGTCGCCCTCATGGGTCAGGGCTGCCTCGCCCGCCCGCAACCCGCCGCTCCGCAACCCGCCCCGGCGCCAATCCCCGCTCCCGCCCCGGCGCCGAGTCCGACGCCGATTCCGCCCGTCGAAACGAGCGAGCAAAACATGCCGCCGCAAGAGGATACGACACCTCCCCCGCCGCGAGGTTCTTCGACATACAACGTCGCGATCCAGAATTTCGCGTTCGCGCAATCGACGATCACGGTGAAAAAAGGCGACAAGATCATTTTCCAGAACCGCGATGCGGTCGGCCACACCGTCACGGCCGATGGCGGCGCATTCAACTCGCCGCTCGTCTTACAAAACCAAACCTTCACGCTCGATACGTCGAATCTCGCACCCGGTTCGTATCCGTATCACTGCACGCCGCACCCCAACATGCGCGGGACGGTGGTGGTGGAGTAACATCCACAACCTGGTCTTGCCGCGTGCTACAGGTTACCTGTATGCTGTCTTGAGCTATGCATCGACCACCGCTCGATACAAAGCAAACCGATTCGTAACGCCCTCCGGGGCTTATTTTTTTATCCGCCTATGCAACATCTCTACATCGGCGAGCCAAACGTGCCCGCCTTCAGCCACGTGTCAAACGCCTTACGGGCGTTCTTTTTAAAGAAAGGATTCCTCGAAGTCCACACCCAGGACCGGCTCTCGATCCTTGCCGCCTGCGAAGACCCGACAACGGTCGCTGCGTTCGAGTATGCCGGACAGAAATGGCCGCTCCCGCAGACCGGCCAGATGTGGCTCGAATACGAATTGCTCACCCGGCCCGACGTGGCCGGCGTTTTTTGTGTGAGCACGAGCTATCGCCAGGAACCGAACCCGGTGCCGGGGCGCCATCGCATCGTGTTCCCGATGTTCGAGTTCGAATCCAGAGGCACGATGGATGATTTGCGGAAGCTCGAAACCGAGCTGCTCAGACAGCTTGGGTACGGAAAGGACTTCCCCAGCGTCGACTACGATGATGCCGTGAAAAAATACGGCAGCGATATTTCACGGAGCGAAGAGAGGAAGATGCGGGACGATTTCGGTCGCGTCGTATTCCTCGAGACGTTCCCCGAACACACGTCGCCGTTTTGGAACATGAAACGCACGTCTGACGGACATGCCCGGAAAATCGACGTCATCATCGACGGGATGGAAACGATCGGGAGCGCGGAACGCGGGACGGATCCGAATGAAATGCGGGAACGGTTCTATTCGATCAGCGAGGGCGGCTATGCGCAAAAACTGTTCGACCTGTTTGGACGGGACCGTGTCGAGATGGAACTCGAGTCCTTTCTCGCCCTCCCTTTCTTCCCACGATACGGCGGCGGCATCGGAATGACGCGGCTGATCAAATCGTTGAAAACTTAGACCGAGCAGATTGTCATGATACACTTTCCCCATGAACCGCAAGCTCTTGCACACGATCACGCGCAGTCCGGCGACATACGCACGGCTGTTGCTCATCGCGGTCGCGGTCGCGGCGGCGTGCGTCTGGCTCGTCACGCCGGACCCGGCCATCGTGGAATTCCTCGACTCGCAGGCTCGCAATCTCACGGTCCTGTATGCGATCCTTGTCGGCTTTATCGCGGCCGAGGTCATCTCGCGCCGCCGCAAGCTTGACGAGCAGGTCGCGCTCGAGCTGAACAAGGTCCGCCGCATGTACCATCTTGCCTTGCATCTTTCCAAGGCCAATCCGGGGCTGGAAACGTGGTTTGTGAAGATCAAAGCCGGCATCAAAACGTACTTGGAACGGTTCGGCAAGGATCCGTTCGACGCCTATGATCGCGGTAACCCCTTGTTCCGCGACGTCACGTATGCCATCTACGCCGTCCCCTTCGACAAGCTCGCCGTCGGCACCGATACGTACAAATCGCTCCTCGACGCGGCCGGCTCGGCCACCGAAGCGCGCGAGTTTATCCGGCAGGCGCTGTACCAAAGGTATGTCGGGCAATTCGCCTGGATGACGCTCTTCCTCGTCTCGATCACCTTTGGCGCATTCCTCATTCTCTCGACGCCGATGGATTGGCCGCATCGGCTCGCAACGGCTCTCATCGTGTTCAATCTTTTTCTCGTGTTGCAGCTGATTTACGAATACGGCCATATTAACCGAAAGAAATCCGACGCGTACAATGAACAGTACCGCCAAGACTTGGTCAGTCTCGGATTGAACGGCCGGAACGGGAAGAAGAGATAACAAAAAACACCCGCGCCAATCGGATGTTTTTTGATGGTAGCCCGTAGGGGACTCGAACCCCTGTTAACGGCTTGAAAAGCCGCTGTCCTAACCCCTAGACGAACGGGCCGTGTGTTGATTTTGCGTTGGCGATGGTACCCGAAACCGACGCACGCGTCAAGCCGCATGATACACTTGGCGCATGATTACGCTGCTCACGCTGCTCGGATTGCTCGTCCTGTTTTACGGGCTCGGCTTGTCCGCGGACCTCGTCATCAAGCATATTCGCGGCATCGGGCGCAAACTCGGCATTCCCGTGTTTTTTCTCGGTCTCATCCTTGGCCTGTTCACGTCGCTTCCCGAACTCGGCATCGGCATCAACGCGCTCGCGCAGGACGTGCCGTCCGTCTCGGTCGGGAACCTTCTCGGCGGCGTGATCGTGCTCTTCTGCCTTGTGCTCGGCCTCGGCATCGTGCTCAATCGCGAAATAAAAACCGAGGGGAAAACCGATATCCTTTGGCCGATCCTCGCCTACATGTCGCTTCCGCTCCTATTCGGATTGCGCGGCTATATCGGATTCTGGACCGGGTTCGGCCTGTTACTCCTCTACCCCGCCGTGCTGCTGCACGCGTATCTCGCGCACGACGGCCGATCCGCGCATCCGGCCAACGGCACGCGCAAGCCCATCGTGAAGGAGTTCGCCTATATCGTCATCGGGCTGGTCGGCGTGATGCTCCTCTCCAATCTCATCGTGCGTATGACGTTGCCGATCCTCACCACGCTCGACGTACCCGGCTTCCTCGTCGGGCTCATCGTGTACGCGATCGGCACCAACCTGCCGGAGCTCATCGTCACGGTCCGCGCCTGGAAAAACCGCGTGCGGGAACTCTCCTTCAGCAACATTCTCGGATCGGCGGCGGCCAACAGCGCGCTCCTCGGCGCGTTTGCCATGACGCAAACCCTCCCCGTGGCCGTGGACCTTTCCTATCTCGTAACGGTGGTCGCGATGCTGCTGACATTCGGGCTGATCCTGCGCTTCTACCGGACCGGCAAACGCTTTACGCGCATCGAAGGACTGGTGCTGATCGGCGTCTATGTCGCGTTCGCGATCCTGCAACTCCCCGTCTTTTCCGCGTTTGCCGTCGCGCCGTAGCCTATGCCGAAACCCGCCACGCCCCCTCTTCCCTTCTGGTCGCTGCCGCCCGAACGCGTGCTGGCCGAACTTGGAACCTCCATCAAGGGCCTCGACGCAGCCGAGGCCGGACGCCGTTTGCGGACGCACGGCAAAAACGTGATCGACGGACGGCCGCGTCTCGGCACGCTGGCGATCCTGCTCTCGCAGCTCAAAAGCCCGCTCATCATCATCCTGTTTGCCGGCGCGGCGATCTCGCTCGCGTTGCGCGAATGGATCAACGCTGCCGTCATTTTTGCAACCGTGGCCGTGAACACCGGGCTCGGATTCTGGCAGGAGAACAAGGCCGAGATCGTGCTGGAGGAGCTCAAAACCTACCTCAAGACGCGCGTACGGGTACGGCGGGACGGAGCGGACCACGAACGCGACGCCGCCGAGCTCGTGCCGGGCGACGTGATCCACCTGTCGCAGGGAGACCGCGTCCCGGCCGACGCGCGCATCCTCGACGCAAACGCGCTCGAGGCGGATGAATCCGTACTCACCGGTGAATCGCTGCCCGTGCAGAAACAGGCAAAGCCCGTGGGGGAAGACGTTCCGCTCGGCGAGCGCGCTTCCATGGTGTGGAGCGGCACCCTGATCGTTCAGGGATATGCGGAAGCGGTCGTGGTGGCGACGGGAAGCGCGACGGAATTCGGCCGCATCGCGCAGATGGTGGCGGGGCGCGAACGGGAACAAACGCCGCTCCAAAAGGCCGTCGCGGCGTTCGCGCGCGTCATTGCCGTCGTCGTGGTCGTCCTCTCGGTGTTGCTCTTCGGCGTCGGATTCGCACTCGGCCAGGATCCCGTCGAGATGTTCTTCATTTCCGTCGCGATCGCGGTCTCGGCCGTGCCGGAAGGGCTTCCCGTCGCGCTCACCGTCATTCTCGCTATCGGCGTCGAACGCCTCGCGCGGCAAAAGGGCGTCGTGCGCAAGCTCCTGGCCGCCGAGACGCTCGGTTCCACGAGCCTCATCCTCACCGACAAGACCGGTACGCTCACCCAGGCGGACATGCGCCTCGTGGACGTGGTTCCGTACGGCACGGATACGGAAGAGCGGCGCGCCATGATGTTGCGCGAGGCGGCGCTGAATACCGATCTCGTGATCGAGAACCCGAAGGATGATCCCGACGAGTGGCAGATCATCGGCCGGGCCATGGAGTCCTCGCTCGTGCGCGATGCGGGGCGCCGCGGCGTCCTTCTACCCAAGCTTCTCGAAACGTATCGCGTGATCGACCGTGTTCCGTTCGACTCGAAGAAGAAATACGGCGTCGTGCTTGCCAAAGACGGCGGCGAGCGGCGCCTCATCCTCATGGGCGCCCCCGAAATCCTGCTCGGCCTCGCGGACCTGCCGGACGCCGACCGCGAAACACTCGCCCGCGAGCTCGAGACGCGCGCGTACGGAGGAGAACGGCTTCTCGGTCTCGCGTCCGCCGTCTACGCGCAAGACAGGATCACGGGTGCGGGACCGTATCCCGGCCTCGAATTCAAGGGCGTGCTCGCGTTCCGCGATCCGGTGCGTCCGGGCGTCAAGGACGCGATCAAGCGCATCGGGCAGGCCGGCGTCAAAACCGTCATCGTGACGGGCGATCATAAAGGAACGGCCGAGCACGTCGCGCGCGAGCTCGGCATCCTCGAAGGCCGCGGCCTGGTCGTGACCGGGGCGGAACTCGCGCGCATGGACGTCGCGACCCTGCGGGAGCGGCTCCCGGACATCCGCATCTACGCGCGCGTGACGCCGGAGCAGAAGCTCATGCTCACCAAGCTGTATCGCGAGCGCGGCGAGATCGTGGCGGTCACGGGCGACGGCGTAAATGACGCGCCCGCACTCCAGGCCGCGGACGTGGGCGTCGCGGTCGGTTCCGGCACCGAAGTCGCCAAAGGCGCGTCGGACCTCGTCATTCTCGATGACAATTTCAATACGATCGTCCTCGCCATCGAGGAAGGCCGCCGCATCCTCGACAATATCCGCAAAGCGATTACCTATCTGCTCTCGAACTCGTTCAATGAACTCTGTCTGATCGGCGGTGCGCTGCTGGTTTCCGTACCGATCCCGCTCAACGCGCTGCAAATCCTTTTCGTCAATTTCTTCTCCGACAGCTTTCCGGCCATCGCTCTCGGATTTGAAAAGATCATGGACTCGAAATCCCGATCGACAGCCACCGGAACGGCGGTGATCTTAAGCTCGCAAGTCCGCTTCTTTATCACCGTGCTCGGTCTCGCCACGAGCGTGCTTTTGTTCATGCTTTATTACGGGCTGCTCAAGCAGGGCGTGGACCCGGCGCTGGCGCGTACCTTCATCTTCGCGTCGTTCGCGAGCTACACGCTGTTCGTCGCCTTCGCCCTGCGCAGCCTGCGCCACAGCATCCTGACCTATAACCCGCTTGGCAATCCTCCACTGACCATCGGCGTTCTCATCGGTCTCGGGCTGACAGTAGCCGCAGTGTACGCGCCGTTTCTCCAAAAGATCCTCGGCACGATCGCGTTGCCGCTACCCTGGCTTGCGGGCGTGCTGGCCGTCGGTCTCTTTAATGTCACGTTGGTCGAGATAGCGAAGTGGATGTATCGCAAGCGGGAGGATTAAGGCCGCTTCGACCGTTCGCGCCGCCACGCCTCGATCTTCTTGTGATCGCCTGACAACAACACCTCCGGCACGCCCCACCCTTTTGCCTTTTGCCCTTTGCCCTTTACCTTCCCGAGAGCATAGTTCTCGGGTCTCGTGTATTGCGGGAAACTCCCGTGCACCTCTTCGAGCGACTCCCCTCTGCCGAGCACGCCGGGGATATGCCGTGCGACCGCGTCCGTCATCACGAGCGCGGGCAGCTCTCCCCCGGTGAGGACATACGGCCCGATCGACAACTCTTCATCCGCAAGATGGTCGATGACACGCTGGTCTATTCCTTCGTAGCGTCCGCACAAGAAGACGAGACGGTCGTATTTGGACAAACGCCGCGCGTCGGCCTGCGTGAACGGCTTGCCCGCGGCCGACGTCACGATGACGCGCGCTTTCTTTGCGGCCGCCGTTTTCTTTCCGTCCTTCGTCCGGAGCTTGAGCGAAACGAGCGCCTCGTGGAACGGCGCGACTTTCATCACCATGCCGGGACCGCCGCCGAACGGCTTGTCGTCCACGGTCTTGTGCGCATCATGCGTCCAGCGCCGCAAATCATGCGCATGCAGCTCCAACCGTTTGGCCTTTTGCCCGCGGCCAAGCATGGCCCCGCGCAGGTACGGCTCCACGAGCCCGGGGAAAATCGTCAGGATATCGACGCGCAGCTTTTTTTGCGGTGTACTCTTGGCCATATGGCAAAAAGACTAGCATACCGGGCCGCCGCGTCGAGGCTCCCGGGGATCACGAACGTCTTTCTCCGCGTGCGCGGGGACGTCGGTCTTCTGAACCGTGCGCGCGCAACCGCGCTTCTGTACGACGTCGCGGATACGTTGGGCTACCGGGTCCTCGGCCGCTTGAGCCACGCCTTCAAGCCCCAAGGCGTCACGGCCGTGCTGCTCTTAAGCGAATCGCATGTCGCGCTGCATACCTGGCCGGAACATCATGCGGCCGTCATCGAACTGGTGACCTGCAAATCGTTCACGGCGCGCGACCGGTCCCGACTCCTCGCCGTCCTGAAACGCCGTTTGCCCGGCGCCTCGTTTCGTGTGATCCTGAACGCATGACCCACGGCAAGACGTTTTCCGGCATCCAGATCGGAAAAACCGCGATCCTCGGAGGACGGACCTATCGCGTCATCGGCCGCGTCGCCTACAAGGGACATGACGACGAGGACACGTGGATTTGGGAGGAGTGGCGTCTGACCGACGGCACAAACGATTCCTGGCTCGAATACGAACCGGAATACCCGCGCTTTACGCTGTTCAAGGAAACGGAAGAGTTGGCGCATCCGGTCAAGGGAAACATCGTCGACCCGAAGGAGACCGGAACCCTGACCTCGTTCGAAGGCGAAATCCCATGGACCCCGAAGATCGGCGAACGATACTCCTACACGACGTATCAAATTGGACCAAACCAGTTGTATTCCGTGGAATCCGATGAAGACGGACGGGAATTCTATCTCGGAACGATTCTGCCGACGGCGGAGGTCAAACGGGCGTTTCAACTTCCGGAATCGAGCTTCCGAGGGGCCGCCACTTCCCTCAATGCGCAAACCCGGGCGATCGGGGCCGTCTCCATCGTCGCGTTCGGCGCGTACATGCTGGCATTGCCGCTCCTTGCTGCACTGGAGTTCGTCCAGCAACCGATCTTTCGCGCGACGCTCGCGCCTTGCGACGCGCCGGGCCCAGGCTGCGCCGCGACGGGCACGCGGCTCGGCCTGGTCGAGATCGCACAGGCGCACCGGCCGTACGCCGTCGCGGTGGAAACCGATCGCCCCGGCGGAACCGCACCCCACATCTCGTTTGTCGTGCGCAAGCCGGATGAACGCGAACGCGCTTCGTCGCCGGTCCACAAGCCGGCGTCGAGGGCCTCCCTTCCGCCAGCGGCGGTCCAGGCCGGCCGGACGCCCTTTCGCGTCTCCGAACCCGGAGCCTACGTGCTCGAAATCACGGCCCTCCGCACGCCGCCCGGTTCGACGTTGGTCGTGACGGTGGAAAAAAATGCCTACGCTTCCTATCTTAGATGGATGCCGTACGGGCTGTACCAACGGCTCAAGCAGGTGTTTTTCCCGCGCTTCTCCTCCCCTCTATGAAATGGCCTTTGATCATCGCCGGTCTCATCGTATTCGTGAGCGCGCTTGTGGGCGCCGCATCGTTTACCGGCTACGGATTACCGACCGGCCAGGAAACGGTGAGCGTCCGGCTCGAGTCGCTCGCCTCGCGCACCCATCGCGGCGGAACGAGGTATTTCGGCAAATGATTGCGGATCTTCCGTCGGTGCTCTACCCTGTCATCATATGAACTCGGGACTTCAAGCGGAACTCATCATCGGCAGTGTCGTATATACGCTGCTCGGCCTTGTCCTCATGGTTGGATCCGTCATGCTCGTCAATCATGTGTTCAAGCTCGACCTGAAAAAGGAAATTTTGGAAGAGCACAACGTTGCGTCCGCGATCGTCATCTCGGGCATTTTCCTCTCGATCGCGATCATCGTCGGTTCCGCGATCTTCGGATAACGCTATGACCATTCCCGACCAAGACCGCCGCAGGCGGGCAGGCGTGTTTTTCGCGGCCCTGATCATCGCGCTCGGGGGCATTATTTACGAGCTGATCATCGGCACGACTTCGTCGTATTTGCTCGGGGACGGCGTGGTGCAATTTTCGCTCACAATCGGGTTCATGCTGTTCGGCATGGGTCTCGGATCCCTGTTCGCTCCCCGGCTCGCCGGCGCACCGGAGACAACGTTCGTACTCGTAGAGACGGTGCTCGGCCTCGTCGGAGGCAGCGCGCCCATTCTCCTTTTTTGGATCTTCAACCGGTCGCTCCCCTTTTATCCGCTGTTCATCCTGCTCGTCCTCGCGATCGGCATCCTGATCGGCCTGGAAATCCCTCTCATGTTCAGCTTGCTGCGGCGAAAAACCGACGGCACGTGGCTGCTGTCGCGGCTGCTGTCGCTGGATTATGTCGGCGCGTTGATCGCGTCACTTGCGTTTCCGTTCATCCTCCTCCCCAAACTCGGGCTGGTCCGGGCCGCGCTCGTCATCGGCCTCTCGAACGCGCTCATCGCCTGCCTCATGTACGCGCTGTTCTATGCCGACATCCGCAAAAAGGCCTGGGTCGGCGCGGCCGTATCGCTGGCCGCCGCCGCGCTCGCGTCGGAACTCGTCTTCGCGAACGTGATCGCGCGGGGGCTGGAGCAGGGCGTGTACAAAGACGAGATCGTCTATGCTGCGCAAACGCCCTACCAGCGTCTCGTGCTCACAAAATTCCGCGACGACGTGCGGCTGTTCCTGAACGGCAATCTCCAGTTCAGCCGCGTGGACGAACACCGGTACCACGAACCGCTCGTGCATGTCCCGATGGCGGCCGCACGGACGCGCGGACGGATTCTTGTCCTCGGCGGCGGCGACGGACTTGCCGTGAGGGAAATCCTCAAATATCCCGACGTCGATTCCGTCACGCTCGTGGACCTCGACCGGGACGTCACCGACCTTGCGCGCCGCCATCCGCTGCTCCTTGATGCCAACGGCGGGTCCCTCGACGATCCTCGCGTGGATGTCGTGAACGAGGACGCCTTTGTGTTCCTGCGCGAGACGGACGCGTCGTATGACGTCATCATCGCCGACCTGCCCGATCCCAATAACGAAAGCCTGGCGAAATTGTATGCGGTCGAATTCTACGAACTTGCCAAGCGCCGCCTGTCAAAGGATGGCGCGTTCGTGACGCAGGCGACCTCCCCGTATTTTTCGAATGGAACGTTCTGGATGATCGACCGGACGTTACGCGCCGCGGGATTTCATACGCGCCCATACCATGCACATGTTCCGTCCTTCGGCGAATGGGGGTTCATACTCGCCACGAGCGTATCCGCGCCCGGCACGATCGAGCTTGCGAACGTGCCGATGCGCATACTGACGCCCGAAATCCTGCCCACGCTCTTTCTCTTTGATCCGGATGTGCGCCAGCGCAGCGAAGACGACACCGTCAACAGCCTGATCCATCCCGTCATCATAAACCTCTATGCGCGGGAAGCCGCGCAATGGACGGGGCAATAAAAAAATCCCGTTGACCCGGGACTAGCCACGAATGAACGTGCGCTGGATGCCCACAGCTTCGCAGCCCGGAAGCTTGTGCGGCTTGAGCAGCTGCACCGTGACGCGGATGACGGGTTCGTGAACGAAGCAGAGTTCCGCCAGTGCTTCGGCGAGACGTTCGAGCAGGACGAACCTCCGCGTCTCGGCAAGCGCCTGCGCCGCGCGCACGATAGCGGCGTAGTTCACGGTCGCGTCGAGATGGTCGCGGCCGCCGGCCGGCAGCTCGGTCGTGCAGCGCAGGCTGGTGAGGATCGGTTGCACGGCACCGCGCTCCTCCTTGGGAACACCGACGCGGCAATGCAGTGTGAGGCCCTCGATCAGGATTTCGGTCTTTTCGGCGATCATGCACGTTCCTTTCTTCGGAGAGCGGTACCACCTAGACGCATACGACCCGATTCGTCAACAACAAACCCCCGGAACACGCCGAGGGTTGTTAGGCTCTACGCGGTATGCGTTATGCCGTTTAGATTCCTAGATCGGACAGGTCATCGTCGGAGACGAGACCCGCGTCGCCATGGCGGCGCGATTCGCCTTCGTCGTTGCCGCCCATGGTCGCCTTCTTCTCCTGGTGCTGGCGGCGGAGTTCTTCCGGCTCGTAGATCACCATGCTGACGCGGGCGTCATCTTTGGCGCCGACGATTTTGAGGAGGATACGGAGCGCGCGGGCGGTCTGGCCCTGGCGCCCGATGATGTACCCCATGTCCTCGGGGTTCACGTAGAGCGTGATTTTGACGCCGCGATCATCGATTTCGCGGGTGGTCTTCACGTCTTCCGGGTGGTTGACGAGGGACTTCACGACGTACTCAAGAAACTCCTGGTCTTTGTGCATTTCTGCCATATCGGCACGAACGATGCCCGCCTTCACCTAAGTTCGACGGGCTTACGCTAAGTGTGAAATCGCCCTCGAAGGGCTGCGTACAGGATAGCATTTTTTGCGAAAAAAGGCTAGCTCTTGACGAATTTCGCTAAGCTCTGTAGGATTTCGCCCATGCTCTCGGAGCCGTTTCTGGCGGAACGGACTCACCTAACTACACGTACGGGCGTATTGCCATACGCCCCTACCAAGAAAATTACCATGTTAACGATCCGTTTGACTCGCGTCGGAAAAAAGAAGCAGCCGCAATACCGTTTCATTGTTTCGGAAAAGGCCCGCGATCCGTGGGGCAAGGCCCTCGAGATTCTCGGCTCGTATGAACCGTTGCGTACGCCGTCGGCCATAACGTTGGACAAGGAACGTGTCGGGTACTGGCTCTCCAAGGGCGCACAATGCTCGGACACGGTCTGGAACCTCCTTGTGGATCAGGGACTTGTGAAGGGCGAGAAGCGCGCGAGCGTGAAACTCTCGACCAAGCGCAAGGCAAAGCTCGGCAAGAAAGCCGAGGAGGCCGCCGTCACCGCGCCGGCACCCGTCCCGGAACCGGCTCAGGAAACCCCGGAAGAACCGGCCGCCGAGCAACCGGCCGCATAAAAAACACTCCCGCGTCGCGGGGGTGTTTTTTTATTCTTTCCCCGGCTTCAACTGTTCGAAATCGACGGAGAGCAGCTGCGACACGCCGTCGTCCCCCATGGTGACGCCATAGAGCACGTTCGCCTGCGCCATGGTGGCGCGATTATGCGTGACGACGACGAATTGCGTCTTGTCCGCGAGTGTCCCGATGATCTCCGCGAATTTGCGCGAGTTCGCCTCGTCGAGCGCGGCATCCACCTCGTCGAGGACGACGAACGGCGACGGATTCGTCGCCATGATGGCGCAGATAAGCGCGATGGACGTGAGCGCGCGCTCGCCGCCGGAGAGGAGCGCGATCGCTTTCGCGCGTTTGCCCGGCGGCGTCGCGGTGATGTCGATGCCCGCCACCTCCCCTTCTTTCGGTTGGCGGATGACGTTTCCCTCTTCGTCGGTTTCCGGTTCCGGCTGCACTTCGACAAGCGATGCGTTACCGCCGCCGAACAGCTTCTTGAAATACGCGCCGAATTCCTTGTCGAGTTTGCGGAACGCCGTCGCGCTCCGGCTGCGGATCGTCTCGTCCAGCTCGTCGACGACGGTTTCGAGCCCGAGAATCCCCTGCCGCAAATCCTCCACCTGCTTGGACAGAAAATCGAATCGCTCCTTGGTCTCGGCGTGCTCCTTGACGGTCTCGGGATCGATCCCGCCGATCCACTCGAGCTGCGAACGCAGTTTCTGGAGACGCGCTTGCGCTTCGGCCGGTGGAGTCCCGCTCTGCGCCCTACGCTCTACGCTTTGCGGCAGCTCGCCTTCAAGTTGCGGCGCATGCAAACGAATCTCGGAGAGCAGCGCGTCCCGTCGCGTTTCAAGACGGGCCAGCTCGATCGCCGCCTCTCCCGCCTTGCGTTCTATGCTTTGCGCCTCGGCACGCTTCTGCATGAGCTTGTGCTGGGTCTCGAAGATGTGCGAACGCTTTTCCTCCTCTCCCTTGTTCCACGCCTCCAACGCCGCTTCCGCCTCCTTTGCCTTCTTGGCCAGCGCTTCGCTTTCCTTCGCCAGAACCTGAAGCTCTTTTTCGATGGCGGGATCAATCTCGGGGGTCTTTTCCGTTTCCGGCGCGGGGCGCTGTAGCTTCCCGACGAGATCGCGGCTGGCCTCGCGGAGCTGCGCCGCAAGCTGTTTCACCCTGTCCAGGTCCGGGCTCTTCTTCTCCAGCTCTTCATGGATGGCTTCGTGCTTGTCCTTCAGGGATTCCACCGACTCGATGATTTTGGACAGGGGGAGAGGCGACCACGGCTTCTCCGCGCGCACGGCCGCGACGGCTTTTTGCGTTTCGAGCTTGAGTTCGCGCTCGCGCAAAGCGGCGCGTTCCTCCGCCACGGCATCGATCGCCGCGCGCAATTCCTTGAATCCCTCGCCTTGAGGCGTCGCTTGTTCCATCTTGGCAAGTTCGGCTTCCAGCGTTTTCGCCTCTTTCTCGAGCGACGCCTCGGCCATGCGCGCCTCATCCACCTTTGACTGCGCCGCCTTCAACCCGGCGGATACCTGGGCCCATTCATGGCCGTAGAACGAACGCTCGAGCGCGCGCAGCTCCGCCTCGATCGTCTCGCGTTCGGCAAGCCGCTTCACATGACGTTCGAGCGAATTGAGCCGCGGCCCGATTTCTGACAGGATCTGTTCGGTTTGGATCAGATTCTTGCGCGACTCGTCGATCTTGTTCAACGCGCTTTGGCGCTTGAGCTGGAACGGGCGCAGACCGAACGCTTCGTCGAAGAATTCCTTGCGTTCGGCCGGCGACGCAACCAGCACCGCATCCACCATCCCCTGGCCGATCACCGAATACGTGCGCTGCCCGATCCCGCATTGCGCGAGGAGGAGCGCGACGTCGGTGAGACGCGCCGCCTGCCGGTTCACTTCGTATTCCGACTGGCCGTCTCGATACAGGCGGCGCGTTATCGCGATCTCTCCAAGCTCAAGCCCTTCTCCGCCAAAGGCGGACCCGCCTCCGGCGGGGATCTTGCCATCGTTTTCCAGAACCATCGTCACTTCCGCGAACCCGGAACGCGTACGCTTCTCGGAACCGGAAAAAATCACGTCTTCCGATTTCTTGCCGCGCAGAAGCTTGAGCGACTGCTCGCCCATCACCCAACGGATGGCATCGGCGATGTTGGATTTTCCGGACCCGTTGGGGCCCACGATGCCGGTCACGCCGCGGCGTCCTGACGGGTCCGGACGGAACTCAACCACGGTTTTTTGCGCAAAGGTCTTAAAGCCTTGGATTTCCAGGCGCTTCAGATACATACTGGGGCAGTTTACAGTTAACAGTTGACAGTGAACAGATCGTTTCCCCTTCGATCCGATGCTTGCGTTTTTTGGCTGTCAACTGTTCACTGTCAACGGTAAACTACCCTATGTCATCGCATCGCGTGGAAGCCGGGTTCGAGCATGTACGGGAGGCCTTTGCCGAGGCGATCCGCGAGGTTGTGGAATTTCCGCGCGGCATGCTGGTCACGGTCCTGGAAGCCAAACTCACCGCAAACACCGCCCATGTGCGGATTACGCTCTCCGTGTTTCCCGAAACCATGAAAGATGAGGCGATTCGCGTCTTGCGTGCCGCCGAACAAGACATAAAAGAAGAGTTGATGACGCGGATCCGGCTGCGCCGCAT
Source organism: uncultured Gammaproteobacteria bacterium (assembly GCA_964413995.1). Classification (GTDB taxonomy): domain Bacteria; phylum Patescibacteriota; class Patescibacteriia; order 2-12-FULL-60-25; family 2-12-FULL-60-25; genus RHKK01. The sequence goes on along the minus strand of CAYPUF010000002.1, from coordinate 14,026 downwards.
GCCGCGCATCCATTACGTCTTTGACGATACGGAGGCCGAGGCGGCCGAGATCGAACAAACGCTCAACGAGCTGGAGCGAAAGGGAGAATTATAAAACCCGACGCGAAGTCGGGATCAGAACTTGAGAAAGTCCGCGACGAAACGGTGCGCGCGCTCGTCGAGCACGAGTCCCGCATGGTCGACGGGAAGCGTCTCGTTGATCGCGGCGGCGTGCCACGAAGAACGGGCGGGAACGACCGCGTCGAACGCGCCCGCGACCGAGAGGAACTTTTCGCGGCCGATCGGGAACGCGGGAGCGGGCCGCGACCCGGAACGGCGCTTGGGCGTGAGCTCGGCCGCCGCGCCGGAGAACGGACGAAGGACATACGCCGCCGATGTGCCGCGGAACGGCGCGCCGAGCGCGACGAGCCGCGTATCGACGTCCCGCAGCGTGCCGCGCTCAATCAGCTCGAGGCCGATCAACGCTCCCATGCTGTGGCCGATGAGATCGATCCGCTCGATGAAGACGCTCCGTGCGCGCAGGCGGCGCAGACGCGCTTCGACGAGGGAGCGCGCTTCGGACAGCCCCGCCGCGGAACGCAGTCCAAGATTCACGGTCCGCGGCAGGAAGCCACGAACGCGCAGGTGGGTCTCGAGCGGCCGCATCACCCCGCGCGTGCCGAACAGCCCCGGGATGATCAGCGTAAGATGGCGGCAGTCGATAGGCGGCGGCTCCGGTCTTGAACCGTCTCCCGCGGTTTTGAGCAGGAGGGTGCCGTAGGCCAGGGCGGACGCCGTACTGCTCAACAGCCCTCCGAGCTTGGCCATACCGGGGTAACGTTGGGAGTTGTGAGGGAACACGGAAACACCTCCGAAAAAGAGTGCGTACCTGCGGTGTAACCGAAAAAGCGGGATCTGGCAATGGCGCGATCGGACATTGACAACGAAGCCGGTTCCTGGTATGCCGAACGTCCCAGACCAAGGAGGAAGGCATGGGAGACCAGCAAGACGAACGGTTCGATGGAGAGTGGGTTTCAACGGATCTCATCGCCCTGCTCACCGAGCTCGGCGTACGCAACCTGCACCGGTACTTCGGATGCGTCCTGCTCGCCCAGGGCGGCATCAGCGACGACCTGCGCGATCTGCTGATGCGCGAGTCGGTCAGCCTCGTGTGCCTGCGGCAGACAAGGTCGCGCATCAAGACGGATTGGTGTGAGGGCGAGTTGAAGACGGAGTTCGCTTCGGCGACGCTCGAGTCGCTTTCTGGCATCAAGTTCGAGTGCCGCATGGACGTCGGCAATAAGACGACCAAGGCGACGTTCATCATCACCTCGAGTCTGCTCGATCTCTTCCCCGCCGCCGCCTGGCTGCGCAAGGAGTACGATCACGAGGAGCCGCTCAAGAGGAGCTGGTTCAACTGACTGCCGGAAGGACGCGCATCGTTCTTTTCTCACCAAGAAGGAGACCGCCATGACGAAGGATGCTCAGGAGGCGCGAATCGCGAAGTTGCCCAGGCTCTCGCTCACGGAGTACAAGGCGGATCAGGAGCGTCTGCTCAAGGAGCTTGTCCACCTGCAGTCGATCCTCGAGCAGGAAGGCGTTCCGACGCACCGGGCTGCAGGAAGACTCGTTCAGGGCCTCCCCCGGTTCAGTCTGCATCAGAACTACATCCGCATGCACAATCCGAGCGGCGAGGAAATCGACGGCGTAGGAGAAAGTCTACACTGGGGCATCGAACGCCTGGACTTTGCGCCAAGGACTTCCGATGTGCCCTACACCGACCCTTTCCGCGACCATGAGGCACTCCTCGCTGTTCTGTGCGGACCCGAGCCGTGGCCCGACGGCGTCGAACGGTACGCGTTCCGACTCATTCACCTGAGCTACTGGGTGGGGTTTGGCGGCCTGGATTCCCGCTTCTTCGTGAGCGGCTTCTTCCCCCAGCGCCCGGGGGAACTCGGCCGGATGCGGTGGGTGCTCACGAAGCACCGCCATGCACGCCTGTCCTCCTTCATGCATCGGAGGAAACGCGCAAACGAGCTGTTCGGATTGAAGCACCGCGAGCATCGGCCCGTGACCTACGAGGACGCGGTCCGTGCGATCCGGCACTACGCCTCCGTCTTCATGGAGGACTACAAGCCCTTCGACGAAGGCTGATCCCGCTTCGGTGGGTTTTTTCATCTCTATTGACGAATGACCCGATTTCGCGTAAGTTTCCCTGTTCCCTATGGCAGACATTTCGTCCCTGAAAACCATGCACGATGCGCTTCAAACGGCGAAGCGCGTGCTTGTGATCGGCGACGGCAAACCCGACGGTGATTCCATGGGCTCCTCGACCGCGCTCTACGGCTGGCTGAAGCGCGAAGGCAAGGAAGCGAAGCTTTTCATGGCGGTTCCCGTCCCGAAAGCGTTTTTGTTTCTCGATCATGTTCATGAGTTCACGATGGACGACTCGGTGTTCGATGAACCGTGGGACGTGGTCGTCTCGCTCGATGCGAGCGCGCCCGGCGCGGGCGGATTTGAAATGTATTTTGATCGTAGGGGCAAGGCGCGTCTTGCTCCTACCGAGGGCGAACCGTTCTTCATCAACGTGGATCATCACGTCACCAATACGCAATTCGGTCATCTCAACATCGTGATGACGGATACGTGTTCCACCTGCGAAGTTGTCTTTCGTTTCTTCGAAGAAAACGGCGTTCTGATCGATGACCGCATCGCCACCTCGCTGCTCACCGGACTTTGTACCGACACGTCGCATTTCTCAAACGCCGCAACCAACAGCAAGGGCATTGAGGCGGCGGCGGTGTGTGCGGCGTCCGGCGCTCGCCATGCCGACATCCTGCGTTTCCTCGTGAAAAACAAGACCGTGTCCGCGCTCAAACTCTGGGGGCTCGCATTGGAACGCCTCGTCTTCAATCCCGAGTACGACGCCGCAGTGACTTATTTCACGCGCGCCGATCTCGACGGCATCCCCGGCGCCGACGAAGCCGTCGAGGGCGTTTCGAATTTCCTGAACGCGACCTGCGGCGGGGCGGACGCCGTGCTGGTGCTGCGCGAAAAGCCGGACGGCACCATCAAAGGCTCCATGCGCAGTCTCACGCGCGACATTTCGGGTTTTTGCAAGGCGCTGGGCGGAGGAGGCCACAAAAAGGCCGCGGGCTTCACGATCAAGGGCAAAATCGAGTTGAAAAACGGGCTTCCGATGATTGTAGCGTAGGGGCGCAATTCATGCGCCCGGGCGTGATGAATCACGCTCCTACATTAGCAATCATTGATCTTGACTGCTAATTTGGTTCTGCTACCCTATCCCCCATGAACCCCTACGCCATCTCGAATATCGACCCGAAAAGTTATCTCGTTCCGACGGTGATCGAAAAAACCCACCAGGGCGAACGCGCGTACGACATCTATTCGCGTCTCTTGAAGGATCGCATCATCATGCTCGGTACGCCGATCGATGACGATATTGCGAACATCATTGTGGCCCAGTTGTTATTTTTAGAAAGCCAGGACAAGGAAAAAGATATCAAGCTGTACATCAACTCGCCGGGTGGATCGGTGACGGCCGGTCTTGCGATTTACGACACGATGCAGCTCATCAATCCGGATGTCTCGACGATTTGTATCGGCATGGCGGCCTCGATGGGCGCGGTGCTGCTCGCCGGAGGCGCCAAAGGTAAGCGCTTTGCCCTGCCGAACTCGGAAATCATGATCCACCAGGTCCTCGGCGGCTTCCAGGGCCAGGCCACGGACATCAAGATCCATGCCGAGCGCATCCTGGCGACCAAAGCAAGCCTGAACAAAATCCTCGCCAAGCACACCGGTCAGCCGCTCAAGAAAGTGGAAGATGATACGGAGCGCGATAACTTCATGGAAGCCAAGGCGGCCGTGAAGTACGGCCTCGTGGACAAAATTATTGAGTAGACCACCCCCTTACCCCTCCTCCCGCGAAGGCGGGGTGTTTTTACTTATACACTCTCCGCAACTCCGTTCCGCGATAGAAGTGCGAGAGGATTTGCTGGTAGGAGGCGCCGTCTTTGGCGTCCATTTGGAGCGCGCCGGTGGCCGAAAGCCCCACGCCATGGCCCCACAGCGTCTTGCCGACGTCATGCGGCACGGGCACGGATACGAGCCACGGATACGGACCGCCTCCCCACACCTCGGTCCAGTCGCGCGTGCGGCCGTCGGAGCGCGAGAAATACGGAGTGAGCGCGAGCTTGCCATCGTAGGTCACGATCTGGCCGCGCGTGGCCTCCACGGCCGCGACGATGGACGGGCTGCGTGCTTCGGCGCCATAGCCGCGATAGACCTGGTCATACGTCGCGTCCACGGTGTAATGACGCGCGGCATGCTTGGTCTGGCGCTGGACGTGATACATGGCATACGTCCGCGCGGCCGTGAGCAGCGCGCGCTGGTATTGCGGCGGGCTGACGTTCGATGTCTCCGCAATCCCCTTGAGATACCATTCGACCGGCAACTCGTTGATCACCCATACCTGGTCGACGGCCGGCGCGTAACGAAGTTCGAGGTTGGCACGGAAGGTATTATCGTTTGCGCCGGGTAGCCACGCCACGGGACGGCTGAAGTCGGACATTTCCATCGGGGAAAGATGGTCCTGCGCATGGACGACGTACCACGTGGAAGACTGTGCCGTGCACTCGCCTGACACGCGATAGAGTTTCGCCGCGCGATCGTAGGAAACGGTCACGGAGCGCTGAAGCGGGACCACGCACACGACCGAGCCGTTGGGACCCCCGCTGCGGATTTCAAGCGGCGCGAATTTGGCCGTCACGACCATCTTGTCATCGGTCGTTGCGAAAATACCGACACGGATCATCGGCTCCGCTGGCAAGGAAGCCTCGTCTCCGTTCAGCGGCTGCGGCGTGTAGATCGACGGCGCGGGCGGCGTGGAGGGCGACGAAGGCGCGGGTACGGGTTTGGGCTCGGGTTCGATGACGCCGTCGGCCGTCACCGTGATCGGGATGTCGATCAAACCGCCTTCGACCGCCTGATCATCGGCCTGGAGCTGGAAGCTGACGGTATAGGCGCCTTTCTTGGGAGGCGCTTTGATAAAAAACGTCAGGAAACCGACTTCTCCCGGGTTGGTCACGCCGAGCACCCGCACCGGCGTGGACGCGTCACGCCAGGATCCGTCGCGCGTCGAGGCCGCGACGTTGGACGCCGACGTTACGCCCGCGAGCTTGAGCGCGCGCATGTTCCACGGAACATTTCCCGTATTCTTGAATCCTACGGTGATTTGCTGGCGCTCGTTCCCGGGCAACGAGACGGTATGCGTGGAGCGCAACAGCAACGTCGCGGTGTAGATACCGTCGCGGTTCGCGGCCGACTGGCTCAACACTTCGCTCGCGTTGAAGCCCGGCGGCGCCGAGGCGATGAAAGCGCTCGTCACGGGCACGACGATGGGCAGCACCACTCGCCCGCCGGAAATCCACGCCGTATCTTCGGCCGCGAGCATGAACTCTTCGCGGTACGCGCCGGGCGAGCGCGGCGCGCGGAGCTCTACCTTCACGTGGCCGATTTGCCCGGGTTTTACCTCGGTTTCCACGAGGCGCGCGGCCTGGTTGCCATTCCAGGACCTGTCCCGAAACGCGCTTTCACGCTCCTTGTTGCCGTTGACGGAATAGATCGACACGTAGGACGGCCCGTCCTTCTTCCATGTTTCCGTCCCGGCGTTCTTGAACGACAGCGTTACGAACACGTTTTCCTCCATCCCGATCTGCCACTCGCTGCCGTTCATGGATACCAGCTCCGCTCGCCACTTGGTCGAGCCGCTCGCGATATCGGCCGGCGCCTCGGCGGGCGGCGGGGCCGGCGCGGCCGCGAGCGATGCGGCGGGCGTCACGACACCATGCTTCACCTCAAGCCGCAGCGTGAAGCGGCCGTTCCCCATACGCCGCAGCGCCTCGGCGACGAGCAGGAAGTCGCTCGAATACGTGCCTGGCGTCGCCGGCGCCTTGAGCGGGAACGTGAACGTCGTCGCCTGGCCGGGCGCAAGGTTCGACACCGGTAGCCGCGCGGGACGCATCGCGTTCTCCCAACCCGGGGATGCGAGCACGCTGTTGGACTCGGTGCGCCGGTTCCAATCGTAGGAATAGATTGAGACGTAATTCCTGCCGGAGTTGCTCCACGTCGCCGTCCCGATATTCTTGACCGTGACGGACACGGCGGACATCTGTCCGGGCGCGAGTTGCCGCGGCGCGGACACGGCGATAATGGACGCGTCATACGCGGCCGCGGCCGACGCGCGGGGCAGCGGCGGCACGATCAACGACACGATCAAAACCAGACAGGCAACAAGGCCGGCCTTGGAGCGTCCGAAACGAAAGGACGGTCGTGCATGCGTAGCCATAGCCAAAGTCCGGTTTGATTTCTTCCGTAATCTGACATTATTTTATCATTTTTCTGATGCACGGTCAAAAAGCCTCTACCTAAGGCAAATGACGTGCGCAAACCGAGTACAATTCGTTCTCAACTTTACGCGTCCTTTTTGTCCAGTCGATCCAGACGCAACAGCTTGAAACCGGCGAATACAACGATGGCGATGATCAGAAAGTCGATGAATGCCGAGAGAAAATTGCCGATGGCTACCGGACCGACCATCCAAGCCTGCATCCCGTTCTTGAACCCGAACACCAGGCCGACCACGGGCTGGATCACGTCCTGGACGAACGAGGTGACAAACTTGGAGACGGATCCGCCGATGAGAAAACCGATCGCAAGTCCGACGACGCCGCGCTTGCGGATGAACTCGATGAAGGATTGGAACATACGACTTCAAGCGTAGCACATCCACCTGTTCACCGCGCACGCTTCTCTGTAAGCTGTGCCCATGTCATTGACGCGTGCCATTGCCTGGAACACGGGCATCCAGGTGGCCGGAAAGGTCCTCTCGACGGGGCTCGGTATCGTGCTGGTCGCGCTGCTGACGCGCCAGCTCGGCCAGGAGGGATTCGGCATGTACTCGACGGCGAACGCGTACCTGCAACTGTTCGCGCTGCTGCTCGATCTCGGCTTGAACGTGACGCTGATCGCGCTCCTCGGAGAGCACGCCGACGACAAGGCGTACGAAAAACGCTGCCTTTCGGCCCTCTTGACGTTGCGCATGGTGCTCGCGATCGTCATCCTCGGCATCTTCGCTCCCCTGATCGCGCTCGCCTTTCCCTATCCGTGGGAACTCAAGCTCGCCATTTTCGCGCTCACGGCGTCCTTCATTTTCCCAAGCCTCAACCAGGTCGTGATCGGCGCGCAGCAGAAGCACCTGCGCATGCACATGGCCGCGGTCTCGGAAAACGTCGGCCGTCTCATCGCGCTCGCGGGCGTCCTCGCGGCCCCCGCGCTCGGCTGGGGCCTCGTGCCGATCATGTGGGTGATTTCGCTCGCCGGGTTCGGAAATTTCCTCGTGAACTTCCTGTCCGCGCGCCGGTATGCGCCCCTCGGATGGAACTGGGATCCGGCATTCTGGCTGATCGCACTCAAGCGCTCGTGGCCCATCGGCGTGTCCATCGCCTTCGGACTCGCCTACTTCAAAGCCGATACGCTCATTCTGTCCCTGTCGCGCTCGCAAGCGGAAGTCGGTTTGTACGGGGCGGCGTACCGCGTGCTCGAGGTGCTCATCACCGTCCCGTTCATGTACGCGGGCGTCCTGCTGCCGCTGCTGGCCAATGCCTACGTCAAACGCGAACGGGAGAAACTCCGGACGTACATTTCCGGCTCGCTCGACGTCATGCTCCTCATGGCCATACCGATGGTCGCAGGCACCTGGCTCCTTGGGCCCGAAGTCATGCATCTCATCGCGGGTGCGGAGTTCGTGGGGTCAGGCGAGATTCTGCGCATTCTCGTCATCGCCGTCGCGCTCATCTATCTCAATACCGTGTTCTCGCATGTCGTCGTGGCGGTCGACGCCCAAAAACGCATGCTGCCCACATACGCCGCGGTCGGCATCGGGACCGTCATCCTGTACGCGCTTCTCATCCCCGTCTACGGCATGTGGGCCGCGGCGTGGCTGACGGTCGCCTCGGAGCTGGCCGTGGGGATCGGGTCGCTCGTGGTCGCGTCCAAATTCACGGATATCGCCTATACGCCCAAGGCCACCGTGGCCGCGTTTGGCGCGACGCTGGTCATGGCGGCCGTCGTCATCGTCTCCGCTTCTCTCTCCGTGGTCTGGCGCATCCTGTTCGGCGCCGCGACGTATATCGCCTGTGTCATCCTGTTTGGCGGCATATCCAAAGACGTTCTCCGCGACATCCTGAAACTTCGCAAGGAAACGCCGACGGAATTAGGGCCGAAACAGTGGTAGACCGCAAAAAAATCCGCCAGAGGCGGATCAGATCCCTCGGGCCAACCGATCGATGGCCGTCTGGTCGTAGATGCCGGAAGGGACGACGAGCCCGTGCGGGACCCGGCATCCCGGCAGGAGAATCGTGCCCGCGCCGAGAACCGCGTTGGCGCCGATCATGCAGCCGTCGCCCACGACGCATCCCATCTTGCGGCGCGCGAGCGCCTGCTCGCCGTATCCCGATACGCGCTCGTCGGAGACCGTGATGGTCTCTCCGTTCAGTCCGGCGCGATGCAGGAGCTTCGCCCCGGTCATGACATAGACCCGGCGACCGATGAGCGCGTCCTTGATCACGGTGAGATCGTCCACCTGCGATCCGTCACCCATCACGGAACGGGTGAAGACCGCACTCGTGTTGAGGAGCGTGCCCTCGCCCATGAGCGAGGGACCGATGATCTTCGCTGACGCGCGCACGGTGCACCGGCGGCCCACGTAGAGCGGGCCTTGGATCACGGAACGATGGTCGAACTTGGACTCGAGCCCTCCGTAGATCGTGCTCGATCCGAAGGTGCGCAGGTCCGGGTGCGTGGGGCCCATGGCCCGGCGCTTGTTGCGGAATTCCTGCTCGTCCTTCATGTCGAAGAGCGGGTGCACCGCCTCGTCGAAGGCCTCGAGCAGCATGTGCGGCTCGACGCCTCTCACCGGCTGGTAGCGCATGAGCGGCATGAGCCCGGTGAGCTCGTCGTCGCCCATGTGCTTCTGGCGTTCGGCGTACATGGCCTTGGCCTGCGTCTCGTCCGCCTCCCCGCGCTCGTCCACGGGATACCAGTACCCGTAGGGCGAGTCGAGATCCTTCAGGAAGGCCGCGACGACGGGATGCGGATCGCGGAACAGGTCGGTCAACGCGGGCAGGCTTTTACGTTCTTCCCTCATGCATCCTCCATTCGAATGCGATTCATGATGGCGGCGACGAGCCCGTGCTCGTCGTGCCGGATCAGTGACCGCTCGACGTCATCGCCCGGCGTGGGGGTGACCGGCGTGCGGTTGACGTAGTCGCCGCGGACGACGCGCGGATCGATCCGCGAAAGATCGTCCACGACAGGCGCCTCTCCGTCACGCTCGTATTTCGCGAGCGCCTCGGGAGGGATCAGTCCGTTGTTGACGATCACGTAATCGACCAGTCGGTCGTCGATGTGACGCTCCACCGTGCGGACGAAGCGCGAAGCCCCGTATCCGACGGTCTGTCCGCGCTTGGTCACGAGATTCACGACGAAGACGAGCTTCGCTTCGGTCGTGGCGAGCGCATCGGCAATGCCGGGAACGAGCAGCACGGGCACGAGACTCGTATACAAGTCGCCGGGGCCGAGGATGATGACGTCGGACGTGAGGATCGCCTCGAGCGCGGCGGGGTTGGGATCCACCGAAGGCTTGAGGTAGCACTCGCGAATCAGGGCGCGGTCCAGAACCGCTTTTTCGATCGCGTCTTCGCCGACGATCTCCGTGCCGTCTTCGAGGATCGCACACAGCGTCGCATGTTCCCCCGAGGCGGGGATGACTTCACCACGCACGCGGAACACCCCGTGCGCGCGTCGAACGCCCTCGAGAGCGCCGTACTTGCGGATGAGATCGCGGAGGATCAGGTTCCCGTATGGATGCCCGTCCTCGCGCTTCTCGAATCGCGCACGAACCTCCTCGGGCACCTCCGCGAGCGCGACCAGGCACTGGCGGATGTCGCCGGTCGGCAGCATGCGGCCCCAGTTATCAAGCAGGATCTTCCCGCTCGATCCGCCGTTGTCGGCGATCGACACAACAGCAGCCGGATCGACCCCCGGAAATCGTTTGAGACCGGACAGCACCGTATGCGTCCCGGTTCCGCCTCCCATGGCGGTAATCTTCAGCGGTGAATGCACGAAACACCTCCTTGGTTTTGTCGGTGCGGGCCTATCTCAATCCAAATGCGGGCCGTTGGCAAGGCGCTCCGCCCTTAGGAAAAACCGGTCGCCTTGCTACACTGAAGGGCATGCCGGAGCGCGTCGAGCGGGCCGCGGGCCAAGGTCAAAAACCGGAGAAGCCGGACTGGAACGAACAGTTCCGGTCTTTTGCGGACACCGTGGAGCAGCGGCTCTCGAAAGGACAGCTCGACCGACAGGATATGGTCCGGGTCGTCGGCCGCGTCTTCGAGCATTCGATCGAAGACGGTCTGGATCTCGCACAACGGCTGCGCCTGACGCCGAAAGAAATTCGCGAAGCCTGCTATACCCAAGAGTTCACGAGAAAGCATGAGGATGTGGCCGATCATCTGGATGAGATCGGGAACAATCAGGCGCAGGACACGTATGAACCGCTCTTGTCTGATCCGCTTCCCTTGGCCGGGACACCGAAGAGCGCGCGTGCGCAAACGCTTTTGTACGAAGCGGACGCCCTATTCGCCCCTCTGCTCGCAGCACGCAAGCTGAATCTCGTTGGCCAAGAAGCCGCAGACTATCATCAAGAAGTCGATCTGATGGCAGAGAACTTTCTTTCCAAGGTCGAACGCGCTTTTGAAAAAAGCTACTACACCGGACCGATCAAGGATTTGCTCCGTGAGCTGCATATTCTAGAGGAGGGCGATGAAATTTCGTCATTACATCAACCGACCATCACCTCCAAGGAACTGCAAAAGCTGTGGGGGCACGTGTTGCCCTTCGACGAGCTCGAGCGACGGCTCAAGCATGCGCGATTCCTGCTGCCCGCAACCGTCATCCAAGCGGAGCAGAAGGCGGTGGAGAAGGCATTGCGCGAGACGCTGGAATCGAGCCTGGAGCCGAAAGGGAAAGAGCTGTTCTTGAATGAAGAAACGAACGCCTACGAAATTCGAGAGCGCCGACAGCAACCGGAAAAACGCGAATCGAAAAAGCCGGAGTATTTGTCAGAAAAAGAGATCGTTGATGCCTTTCGCGAAGCGCTGGAACGAGGAGCCGATCCCCAACATATCGCGAGTAACATGGGCGGCTTGGACTCAGAGGACGCGTGGAATCTGCGAGACCTGCTCTATCACAGCAGGAGTTATCGTGTCGATGCAGATTCTCTCATGCAAGGCTTATCGGGGTTAGACTCATCAAAATCTTACTCTGTAAGAAATAAGTTGATTAACCAAATAACAGACCCTGTATTCCTATCGATGAGCTTGATCGGGTTGACCTCTCCCGAAGCTCAGCGACTGAGAAACAGACTCAAGGTCAAAGACACTGGAGCGTACCAATCAAGCTTGCTCGGACTGGATACGGAGGAAGCCTGGCATGAAAGAGAAACATGGTTACAACACAAAAAAGGTGATCTGTTGGCTGAATCGCTAACTGGGCTGGACAATGCCCAGGCATGGCAGATACGAGAGATGCTCCTGGATGAATATCCGGAATCAGTTCTGCTTGGTTTGGCGGGCATCGATTCTCCGAGAGCTTGGCAAATCAGGAGAGCGAACACCGATAAGTATCCGCTTCCTGTATTGGAAAGTCTTGCGGGCTTGGATTCGGATCGGGTTTGGGAGCTGAGAGAAAAGATCAAACCGACACTCGACGACCCATACGGTAAACAAATATTACTAGACAGCATTGTCGGCCTTGCTTCTCAGCGGGCTCGAGAATTACGACTTGGCGCCGACCTAAATGCCCGCATCCTTTCCTTCAACGGAAGTCCTGAGCTCGCCTACGCCTGGCGTCTCGCGAAAAAACGATCTGAACCATCACGGACCCTGGGTGAGGTGTTACGGGAAAAGCTCGGTGAGGATTTTCTTCGGGAGCAAGGTATCCCCGTTCGCCCGCCGGCAGTAGAAGGACAAAAAACATCGATGCACGAAGAAATACGCCTTAGGTTGTTGAACGCGGTGCATCATCCGACACCGGAGACGGTGCAACGGCGTCCGCCCGTCTTTACGCCCGATCTCACGAAACGAGCCGGGAAACGGCTCGGGCAGGCCATTTCGGATGCTCCGGAAGCATTCCTGCACACGATGCCGGCCAAGCGCGACCGCTCCCCACGTCTGCTGGCCGAGCGCCTGTTCGAGCGGATGTATCCGGAAGCCGCGCGCAAAGAATCGGTCGGCCTCACGACGCGCATCGCCTCCTTCTTCGGGTTCGGCGAGCGCCCGTCGCCTCCTGACCCTTCCGCCCACATCGAACCGCGTTCGCAGACGACGCTCGAAGGCGGCGGCGAAACCCTCTTCGGGGATCAGCGCAAGGTCGTGGAATTCCGCGACACGGTTCCGGGACTCCTCGTCACCGGACTCTACGGCGACTGCGACGCGTCCACCGGGACGTGGAAAACGGCCGAATTTCCGCTCTCCGCCGCGTTGGGCGAACCGGTGCGCGAGACGACGGCCGTGCTCGAGGCGCGGACGTCACAGACACGCGTCATTCTGCCGAGACCGCTTGATGCGAACGTGCTCGCGGATCGCGTCAAGGGCGTGTCCGGCAAGGAAGAAATGCCGCTCGAAACGACGATCGACCATCTCGGCAACGCCGTGGCGCACCTTCCGCCAGGCGTAAAACAGGTGCTCTATTCGATCGAATACAGCCGGGCGCCGAGTCCCATGCTGGATCTATCGGAACAGGAACTACAACGGTTCATCTCCCAATTCGAGCGCGCGTACGGCAAGGGCATGCGCGCCAAACTCGCCGACCTGCCGGAAGACGTGGCGATGCACGTCCGATCGCCGGAGTTTCGGCGCCTCGCTCCCAAGGAACGGGTGATCGAGATCGAACGCATGGTCCGCTTGCTCGGATATTACGACAAGGACAACGAGCAAACCGTCGGCGACAAGCGAGGTAAATCCATCCAGGAGAAGATCACGCTTGCGGAACTGCGCGCCATCGAATTGCGCAACCGGGGTACGGCCGGCACGGAGGAAAAACGTTTCGCGGGCGTCTGCGCCGACTATGCGGCCATTACCTGCGTGCTGTTGCGCGAGGCCGGCTTTCCGGCCGGGGTGGTAAAAGGTCTGAAGCCCGAGGGCAAGACGGCGATGGCGCGCGATTCACATGCCTCGGCCTACGTCGTCTGGCCGTCCGCCGACGGATCCAACCGCATCGTCCTTGTAGACGGCACGCCGGCGTCGGACGATCCGCGCTTCGCCTACGCGGCCGGCCCTACGCTCGGGGAGCGCGAACGCGCTGCCGAAGAAAAGGCGGGGCAAGCCGTCGCGGATGCGGAACGCGAGCTTGTCAAAATCGCGGACGTGGTGAAATCGCAGGACGAGGCGGCAATCCGGAAGCTGACCAACGGCCGGCTTGAACGGGCCCTCAATGTCATCCTGCATTACGAAATCCGCGAACCGCATACCGCCATGCTCAAGGAAATGATGGACGTGTATTGGTACGGCGGCCTAAAAGACATGGAACGCCTGCGATCGGACGTGGAACTGCGCAAGGTCATGGAAGACTACCTCGATACGCGACGTCTTCCTGTCGCAAAAGAAACCTCCAAGCGCGAACGGCCGGGCGCGGGCACCGAATTATTCGGTCTTGTGCAGGACTTTCTCCGGAAATACAAAAAAGCCACAGGCGAAAAAGACGCGTCCGGCGCTTTAGATGCACTCGAACGCATCGGCGCCCTTGCGAACAAAGCCCTGGAAGCTCCGGAGCGGCGCGCGCTGAACGTCATCGTCACGTATCTGCGCGCCAAACAAATCGGCAAGTGAGTTCTCGCGTCACCCAAGACGAGCCAGGCGCTTCCCCTCCTTCACAAACGCCTCGTACAGGGGCGCGACGGTGGCGGGCG
>CAYPUF010000001.1:37402-87386 GCA_964413995.1 uncultured Gammaproteobacteria bacterium | reverse complement strand
CCGCGTTCGGAAAAGCTGATTGCGCATGTGGACATGAACTCGTATTTCGCGTCCGTGGAGCAGCAGGCGAACCCCACGTTGCGCGGCAAGCCGCTGGGCGTCTGCGCGTATTTGCATCCGCATGGTTGCGTGATCGCGGCTTCCGTCGAAGCGAAAAAGCTCGGCATCAAGGTCGGCATGACGATGAACGAGGCCAAGCAAGCCGTGCCGAACGCGGTCTTCGTCCAAAATGATCCGCCCAAGTACCGCGCGGTGACTTCGCGTATCTTCTCGATCCTGCACGAGCTGACCGACCGCATGGAGCATTATTCCATTGACGAGGCGTTCCTCGATCTCACGGGCTGGTATCGCGACGCGGCCGAGGCGGCGTTCGCGCTTTCCACCGTCAAGCGTCGTATCACGGAGGAGGTCGGCGAGTGGCTGCGCTGTTCGGTCGGGATCGCGCCGACGCGGTTTCTCGCCAAGACCGCGTCCGATCTCCAAAAGCCCGACGGACTCACCATCATCACGCATGAAACGATCGACGACGTGCTTTCACGGCTCGATCTTGAGGACGTGTGCGGGATCGGACCGCGCATGCGCCGGCGGCTCGAGCGGCTCGGGTACGACACTTTGTTACAGATCAAATACGGTTCGACCGAAAATCTCATCCGCGCGTTCGGTGTGAATGGTTTTTATCTCCAGGCGCGATTGCAGGGCGCGGACATCGAGGGTGTGGCCGCGGATGGCGAAACGACCGAAGCGCCGCCGAAGTCCGTCGGGCATTCGTATTGCGTGCCGGATCGCGTGAACCGCGAAAAGAAAGTCGAAGCGACGCTCATGCGGCTCACCGAGCGCGCGGGCCGGCGCATGCGCGGGCTCGGATTGCTTGCGAACGGGATCTCCGTGTCCGTCGGCCTGAAGACGCCGAACGGCCCGCGACCCCAAGGACCGTTCTGGACGCCGGGATCCGACGGGCCGGGCGGTTCCGTTCATGCGTGGTTCGCCGAACCGTCGGACGATTCGTTCACGGTTGTCGGTACGGCGTTGGACCTTCTGCGCGAGCTGTGGAGCGGTCAACGCGTCAATTTTCTCGCCGTGACGCTGTTCGATCTCACCATCCCGACGCATCAGCGCCGCTTCCATCTCAAGGTGAACGGCTTACGCGAGGAAATGGCGCCCGAGCGTCGGCAGGCCGTGTCCAAAGCGATGGATGCCGTCCGTGACCGGTATGGGTTGGATTCGCTCGTGCTCGGCAAGATGCTAACGTTGGGCGATGAGGCGCCGGACCGCATCGGCTTCCGAAAAACGGAAGGGGTGGATGTGAGGCTGCAAAGTTAACAGTAAACAGTTACCAGTTTCCAGACGGATCACTGTTATCTGTTAACTGTTTGCTTCCTCAAACAGCATGACGCCGGTACCGCGTTCGAGGGTGCCCCGGCGGCGGACGGCCACGGATTGCGCGAGACCGATGCAGGCGTAGATCACGAGCAGGTTCGATGCGGCGGCCGAGAGAAACGGCATCGGAATGCCGGTGATGGGCAGGAGTCCCAGATTCATGCCCGCGTTCACGCAGAGGTGGATGAGATACATTGATCCGATGCCGACGAGGAGATAGGCGGCAAAATCGTCTTCCGATTCGTCCCCGAGCCGAAGAAAACGCGAGAGAAGCAGGAAAAACATGAAAAAGACGAAGATGACGCCGACCAAGCCCATTTCTTCGCCGACCACCGCGAAAATGAAGTCCGTCGATGCGGCGGGCAGGAAGCGTAGGCGCGCCTGCGAGCCCTCGCCGATGCCTTTGCCGAAGATTCCGCCGGATCCGATGGCGATACGCGCCTGGATCGCGTTATAGCCGGAGCCGCGCGGATCCGTTGTCGGATCGAGGAACGATTCGATGCGCGCGCGCTGGTACGGCTTGAGCGCATAGCTCCACGCGACCGCGCCGGTCGTAACGAGGAGCAGCGGGAGGATGATCCAGGCGCGCTTCGGCAGGCCCGCGAAGGCGGAGATGCCGCCCCAGATCAGCACGAGGACCATGCCGGAGCCGAAGTCCGGCTGCAGGAAGGCGAGCGCGGTGTAGATGCCCGTGGCGATGCCGCCCATGAGAAAGGTCGTCCATGCGAGCCGGCCGCGTCCGCGCTTGGCGTAGAACGCGGCGAGATAGATCGCGAGCGTCACTTTCGCGACCTCGATCGGCTGGAAGGAAAGCGCGCCGACGCGAAACCAGCCCTGCGTGCCGTTGACTTCTACGCCGAAGAAAAGTACGGCGACGAGCAGGAGCGCGCCGGCGAGGTAGAGGACAAATCCGTAGGCGCGCAGATGGCGGTAATCGAACAGCGCCAACAGTACCACCAGTCCGACGCCGATCAGGGCGGTGACGAATTGCTTTTGGAACAGGAAGAGGTCCGCCGGTTCCTGCGAGACACCGATGCCGTATATGGCTACGAGCCCGATCGAGGTGAGCGTCAGCGCGACCGTCAGCATCATCCAGTCGATGCGCTGGAAGAGTTCGAGGATGCGGGTCATGGAGCGACCTTAGCAGGGGGAGAAGTTAGAAGCTAGAATCTAGAAGCGAGCCAATTAGCCTAGATTCTAACTTCTAATTTCTTTTTTAAATCCCGCTTGTCGGCAAATAGGCGCCACGATCCAGGATGTTCACGTTCACCTGCACGTCCGTGCGGCTGACTCCCGCAAGGTTTTCGAACCAGTTGATCGTGATAGGAAGCGTTTCTCCGGCTCGGATCAGCGGCGGCTGGATCGTTGTCACACCGACCGGATTCGTGCCGCGATACAGCACGACCGTGACGCTCGGGTTCCAAAAACCGAACGCGCTGTCGTTTACGAGTTGGAACGCGCTTTGGCCGACGGTTTGCGTGCCGATAGTGAGATCGCGGGTGTAGGTGGGGTTTTCGGCGCGGAATTGGAGGCGCGCATCGGCGAACGCTTCGTAATTCCCGCCAACCGCCGCCGGATCGATGCGCATCCACCGGATGTTTTCCACGACGAGCCGCGCGGTGCGCCCCCGGGTTTCCGGCGTAAAGCCGAGCTCGGTCAGGTAGCGGCGGCTGCTGGGCAGGACGTACCCCTTGCGCAACGGTGTGCGTTCGCCGGAAAGATCGAATTGATAGTCGAATTCCGCCCACCACGTTGCGTTCGGATTCAGGATTTCCACGAGCAGGTCCTGCCGGTTATCCGTTGCATCGAACACGGATGCCTGGCTCGGTTCGATGGGGCGCGGCGCGGAGGCGCGCAAGCCGTCGATCGCGAGCTGGTTTTGCACGATGACGCGATGGATGCGCGACTCGCGCGGGTACGAAATCGCATACGCGTCGAGAAGCGACCAAAGCACGTACGCCCACATTCCGCCCGCGAAGGCGATGAGGCTCCCGTAGCCGATCCGTCGCAGCAGGAGACGATTTCGTACCCAAAACGACGCGACCTTCATTTCCTGCTCGGTCAGGCCGGAGCCGATGACATGGTTCTCTGCCATGGAGACATTTTACCTTGAACAGGAAACATTGAACATGAAGCTTTTGTCATTCAGCACGGAAGGAGGCGTCTCCCTTCGTTGGAGATCCCTTGCGTTGTGCAAGACGACAGAGAGGTCTTGACTTAGGGTTGGATTTTGACGTGTTTTCTGCTAAACTCTTGCCATTCCTATGGCAAAAAACGAGGAGAAAAAGGGGGCGAAAAAGAAGGTTTCCGGGACGTATGGCGCCGAGCAAATCGCGGTGCTCGAGGGCCTCGAACCGGTCCGCAAGCGTCCGGGCATGTACATCGGTTCGACCGGACCTGATGGCTTGTTCCATTTGCTGCGCGAGGTGGCGGATAACTCGTTTGACGAGGCCATGGCCGGCCACGCGAGCGAAATCGTCGTGACGCTTCTTCCTGGCGATCGCGTGTCCGTGTCCGACAACGGGCGCGGTATTCCGGTGGAGACGCACAAGCAATACAAGGTGTCGGCGCTCGAGCTCGTCATGACCAAATTGCATGCCGGCGGCAAATTCGGCGGCGAAGGGAGCGGGTACAAAATCTCCGGCGGCTTGCACGGCGTGGGCGTGTCGGTCGTGAACGCGCTGTCGGAAGAGCTCGAGGTCGTCGTCGAACGCGACGGCGGTATGTGGAAGCAATCGTACGTCCGCGGCAAGCCGCAGGGACCGGTCAAGAAAGCCGGTACGAGCAAGCGGCACGGCACTACGGTGACGTTCAAGCCGGATGCGACGATCTTCACCGAAGGCACGCGGTTCGATTACCAGCGCGTCCTCGACCACTATCGCCAGCAATGCTATCTCACGAAAGGCATCAAGCTGGTTGCGATCGACGCGCGTGAGAAGGGGCAGCATGACGCGTACGCCTTCTACTTCGAGGGTGGCGTGGAATCGTACGTGCGCCATCTCAACCACACCAAGCAGCCCAAACACGAGTCCGTATTCTTTGTCGAGAAGCAGGTGGACAAGGCCGAGATCGCGATCGCCCTGCAATACACAGACGAGTTTTCCGAAACGTTATACGCATTCACGAACAACATCATCAACCCGGAGGGCGGCACGCATGTGCAGGGATTTCGCACCGCGCTGACCCGCGTGCTCAATTCGTATGCGCGCGGCAAGGGATATCTGAAGGAGAAAGACGACAATTTGTCCGGCGAGGACGTGCGCGAAGGCATGACCTGCGTGATTTCCGTGCGCTATCCCGAGCCGCAGTTCGAGGGACAGACCAAGGCCAAGCTCGGGACGCCGGAAGTGCGCGGTGCGGTCGAGTCGGTGATGGGCGAGGCGTTCGCGACCTTCCTCGAAGAACATCCCAAGGACGCCGAGGCCATCATCGGCAAGTGCATTCTCGCCCAGCGCGCCCGCGCCGCCGCCCGAGCCGCGCGCGACACGGTGCTGCGCAAAGGCGCGCTCGAGGGGCTGACGCTGCCGGGCAAGCTCGCGGACTGCTCGAACCGCGATCCGCAGGTGTGCGAGCTGTTCATCGTCGAGGGCGACTCGGCCGGCGGCTCCGCCAAGATGGGCCGCGACCGCGACATCCAGGCCATCCTGCCCTTGCGCGGAAAGATCCTGAACGTGGAGCGCGCGCGTCTCGACAAGATGCTCGGAAATAATGAAATAAAGAATCTTGTCATCGCGCTCGGGACCAACATCGGCGAGATGTTTGATCTCTCGAAGCTGCGCTATCACAAAATAGTCATCATGACGGACGCGGACGTCGACGGCGCACATATCCGTACGTTGTTGCTCACGCTGTTCTACCGCTATTTCCCGCAACTCATCACCCAAGGCCATGTCTATATCGCGCAGCCGCCGTTGTACCGCGTCGCGAAAGGCAAAACCGTGAAGTATGCCTATAGCGATACGGAGCGTGACGCGTTGATCGAGGAATTCAAAAAATTGAAGGAAGAGAAAGAGAGCGCAAAGCGTAAAGCGCAGAGCGTGAAGCCTGAAGAGGAGGCGGAAGCGGTCGAGGGTGAAGAAACGGAAGTGAAGACGGTCGGAGGCGTGTCCATCCAGCGCTACAAAGGTCTTGGAGAGATGAACCCCGAGCAATTATGGGAGACGACCATGGATCCCGAGGCCCGTGTGATGAAGATCGTCAAGATCGAGGACGCGCAAAAAGCTGACGAGGTGTTCGACGTGCTGATGGGCTCCGAAGTCGCCCCGCGCAAGAAATTCATCCAGACCAATGCGAAGCACGTGAAGAATTTGGATGTGTAGTGCACGGTTGACGGATGACAGTTGAGAGCAAGGGCACTGTTAACCGTTTTCTGTTATCTGTATACTAGGTTTGTATGAGTTTGCCGTCGCGTTTGATCGTCGAATGCCCGCTGTGCCATGCCGCGTATCCGGAAGATGCGGTGAAACCGCTCGGTGAAACGGCGGCTGGCAAGCTGTTCCACTGTTCCTGCGGCGCTTGCGGCCGGTCCATGATGGCCCTGATGCGCGAGAATACGGGGTATGTGAGCACGATCGGGCTCGTGACCGACCAGACGGTGGCGGATGCCGTCCGCCTGACGGAACGCGCCCCGATCTCGGCCGACGAGTGCATCGGCGCCCATGTGCTGCTGGAAGAGGAGAGCCGGGATTTGGTGAAGAGGCTTCTGGGAGAAGCGAAAAGCTAGAATCCGGTATTTATATTAGGCTAATTTTCGGCATTTTTCGTGCTCGCCTTCAAGCCTCCAGAGTTTGGATCCGCTCTCTTGACCCTAGAAAGATTTTCGTGTAACGTATCAGCACTTTTTCGATTTTCGTATGCCATACGCCATTACCGCGCAGCCGCGCACCAAGTTGGGCAAGCGCGCCAAAGACGAGCTCAAGGAGATGCGCATTCCGGCCGTGATGTACGGTGCGGGCGTTGAACCGAAGCCGATTTCCGTCGGTCGCAGCGAGTTCATCAAGATTTACGACACCGCCGGCCAATCGGCGCTGATCGACGTATCCGTGGGTTCCGAATCCCCCGTCAAAGTGCTGATCAAGGAGCTTCAGGTCGATCCGATCACGATGCACCCCGTGCACGTGGATTTCTACCAGGTACGCATGGATAAAGAGATTGAAGCCGACATCCCGCTCGTATTCGTCGGCGAATCGTCCGCGGTGAAGAACGAGGGCGGCACGCTCGTGAAGTCGATGGACGAAGTCACCGTGCGTTGTCTGCCGGGCGATTTGCCGCACGAGATGCAGGTCGATCTTGCCGCGCTCGCGACATTCGACGACGCGATCACGATCGGTTCGCTCGTCGCGCCCGAGGGTGTCGAGTTCGTGGACGAGCCGGAGCTTACGATTGCGACCGTGGCGCGTCCGCTGACGGAGGAAGAGCTGAAGGCGCTCGAGGAGAGCCAGGTCGGCGACGTCAGCGCGATCAAGACCGAGGCGGAAGAGAAGAAGGAGGCGGAAGCCGCCGAAGCCGCCGCCGAGGGAGAAGCGGAGGGTGGTGCGAAGGAAGCCGCCTAAGAGTACACTTGGAGTCATGGATACGTGGCTTGCCAAGGCGCAGGCGACCGTCATGTCCCACGCCAAACGGTTCCGCTGGCCGCTCGCCGGCGGGGCTGTTTTGTTGCTCGCCGTTTCGATCGGCCTGTTTTGGTACGTGATCGCGGGCGGATTGCGCTCCGCGCCGGCCGTTGCGAACGGGCCGGCCGAGGAGGAGCGGACGGCCGCGGAAAGCGGCCTTGTGCCGCGCTACCTCGACGGCGTGCTCGTGTCCGCCGGCGAGGAGGCATACGCGCCGCGTGCCGTGATCGTCGAGAACCATCCGGATGCGCGCCCGGTGTCCGGACTCGCGGCGGCCCAGCTCGTAATCGAGGCGCCCGTGGAGGGCGGGATCACGCGCTTTCTCGCGTTCTACGACGCGACGACGACGCTCGACGAGGTCGGCCCCGTGCGCAGCGCGCGTCCGTATTACGTTGAGTGGGCGCGTGGCTGGAACGCGTCACTGTTCCATGTCGGCGGCAGTCCGGAAGCGCTCGACCTGATCAAGTCGCTCGACGGGTTTGTGGATGTGAACGAATTCGCGTACGGCACATCGTTCTGGCGCGACCGCCGCCGTGCGGCCCCGCATAACACCTACACGGACCGTGAACGAATGGACGCGGTGCTCGAACGCAAAAACGCGACTTCGACGCGCGCGGTCGAGGCGTGGCATTTTATCGATGCGGCATCATCCACGGACCGCGGCAACGGGGATACGATCCGCGTGCCGTACGGTGGTTCGTTCAGCGTCTCCTGGGAATACGATCGCGAGCGGAACGTGTACGTGCGTAGCCAGGCCGGCCGTCCGCAGGTCGACCGCGACGGAACGCCGGTCGAGTCCGAAAACGTCATCGTGATCAAAACGGAAGAGCAGGTACTCGACGAGATCGGCCGGCTGCGCATCCGCACGACCGGCAGCGGCGAGGCCGTGGCCTATCGCGACGGCAAGAAGTTCATCCTGCGCTGGAGCCGCGCGCCGGGCAAACCGATGAAATTCGAAGCCGGCGACGGGTCCGAATTCCTGTTCACGCGCGGCCGGACGTGGATCCACGTCACGACGAACGATCTCGTGTTCGGAGGGTTTGAGGGGTAGAAGCGCAGAGCATAGAGCGTAAAGGCGTAGCGTCGGCGTTGCGCGTCATGCTCTACGCGTTACGCGTAAAATTCTTTCTCTCCCGCATCGGTCGCGGATGATGGAAACATCGGCATCGGGAAAGAGGCTCTTCGCAAAGGCGGAGAGTTTTTTTGATTGCGGCGGGTCGAGTTCGAGGAGAATGGCCATGTAGGGGCGTGATTTATCACGCCCGCTCGGGGGCGCAATGAATTGCGCCCCTACCTGTTCCATCAATTTTTTGTTCAATTCCATCCCATCATCTTTCGCGAAGAGCGCCTTGGCGGGTTCGTATTTCACGACCGAGACGGGCATGGTTTTCCGGTCGGAGAACGGAAGATAGGGGAGATTGGCGAGCGTGTGGATGCGTAGGGGCAAGGCGCGCCTTGCTCCTGCGGTGCGAATCGCACGGATCAGTGCGGGATGGAACAGCGATCCGTGGAAGAAGCGGATGCGCCCCGGCGCGAGTCGCCGCGCGTTTTTTCTTGCGACCGAGAGCGCGGCCGCGTCGGTATCGCTTGTGAACACCGTCACGCCGGGGCGTTCGGCCGCGACGGTGATGGCGATCGCGCCCGACCCGGTCCCGATCTCTACGACGAGATCGCCCGGCCGGATCTCCTTCAACGCTTCGACGACAAGATCCTCGGTCTCCGGGCGCGGAATCAGGACGTGCTTGTCGACGGCGAATTCCCGGCCGAAGAAAACGGCCGAACCGAGGAGATATTCCATGGGCTCGCGTTTGAGCCTACGTTTCCGTAACGGGGCGAGCGCGTCCGTCTGTCTTTTTGTCAGCGTCTTGTCCGTATGCGCCACGAGCCAGGATTCCGGTTTTTTCAAACCGAATGCCGCGAGCCTTCTTGCCTCGATCCAGGCCTGCTCGCGGTCTTCCGCGATCGCTTCCAGCGCCTGCGCGGCGCCGGAAATCCACATGCCGAGGGTTTTGTCCATAGTCTTGCCAAATTGTAGGTCATTCCCTATGATCAGACCACTTTGGACGTTTAGCTCAGTTGGTTAGAGCGCACCGTTCACATCGGTGAGGTCGCAGGTTCGAATCCTGCAACGTCCACCATACAAGACCCCGCCTTTCCGGCGGGGTTTTGCGTTGCTACGATGTATCCGTATGAACAACCGCCGCTATGGGATCATCGCCGGGATCGTCCTGGCGATTATCCTCGGACTTCTCATCATCGCCTGGCCATATCGGGGCTTTATCCCCATCCTTACGCAGCCCCCGATCGATCTCTCCAAAGCCATCCCGGAACAGCCGGCGACGTCCGCGGGGGATGGGGAGGTGCCGCTTGGCAAAAACGAGACGGGGTTGCCGCTCGTGCTGCCGCGCGGCTTCTCGATCAACCTGTATGCGAAGAGCCTGGAGTCGCCGCGTTCGATCCGGATCGCGCCGAACGGCTCGGTATTCGTCGCGGAACCGAATGCGGGCCGGATCTCGCTATTGCCCGATGCGGACGGCGACGGCGTATCCGAAGGGCGCGTCACGGTCGCGGCAAACCTGAACCGGCCGCACGATTTCCTGTTCTACCTACGTGACGGCGGATATGATTTGTACGTCGCGGAAACCGGCGCGTTGAGTCTCATGCGCCTGAACGACGGGCTGACACGCGCCGAAGCGCATCGCGTGCTTGCTCCGCTACCGACCGGGGGACGGCACTGGACGCGGAGCCTTGAATTCGCACCCACCGGCAAGGGCGAAGAGCGTTTGCTAATCAGCATCGGTTCCGCTTGCGACGTGTGCCATGAAGAGGACGAGCGCCGCGGCACGATCCAGTCCGTGCGGTTGGACGGAAGCGATCTGAAGCCGTACGCCGTCGGATTGCGCAATTCCGTATTCATGGAAGCCGGGCCGAACGGGGCGATCTGGGCGACCGAGATGGGGCGCGATTTTCTCGGCGACGATCTGCCGCCGGACGAGATTAATCTTATCGAAGAGGGAAAAAATTACGGATGGCCGATTTGTTACGGCAAGAACGTCCACGATACGGTCTTCGACAAGAATACGTATATCCGCAATCCGTGCATGGAGCCGTTTGAGACGCCGAGCCATATCGACGTGCCGGCGCATAGCGCACCGCTCGGACTCGCGTTCGTTCCGAAAGATGGGGGATGGCCGGAGGAATACGTGGGAAACCTGCTTGTCGCGTATCACGGTTCGTGGAACAGGTCCGTGCCGACGGGCTATGCCATCCGCCGTTTCGTATTGGACGAGAACGGAAACGTCGTGCGCGACGAGGATTTTGCCTCCGGCTGGCTGTCTGACCAGGGCGTGCTCGGACGTCCGGCGGACCTGACGTTCGGTTCCGATGGAACGCTGTACGTCACGGATGACAAGACGGGGCTGGTGTATCGCATTACGCCTCCGGCGCCTTGATAAAAAAGGCGTTTTCTGTAAAAGTTGCCTCCGCACATAAGGAGGTGCTCTTTGAGACATTTCATGCAGATGCTCGAGGCCAAGTGGGCCAAGGGCAAGTTCGTGTGCGTGGGGCTCGATCCGGTGCTGGAGAAGCTCCCGAAGTCCGTGACGATCCCGACGCACCTGCGTTCGAGGGACATCGACGAGAGGACCGCCACGATCGCCGCGTTCAACATCGCGATCGTGGACATGACCAGGGACCTCGTCTGCGCATACAAGCCGAACGCCGCATTCTACGAGGCGTACGGCGCGGCGGGCCTGGAGGCGCTCGCGTGGACGCTGCACCACATCCGCCAGTACGCGCCGGACGTGCCCGTGATCTACGACGCGAAGCGCGCGGACATCGGGAACACCAACGCGGGCTACGCGAAGAGCGCCTTCGACGACCTGCAGGCCGACGCGATCACCGTGCATCCGTACCTCGGTGCCGAGGCAATGCAGCCGTTCCTCGACCGCGCCGACAAGGGCGTGATCGTGCTCTGCCGCACGTCGAACAAGGGCGCGAAGGAGCTTCAAGACCTGGAGTTGCATCTTTCGCAGGGCTTGCGGGAGATGATCGGGGGGCGACGCGATCGCGAGATCATCGACACCCTGCCGCTGTATCAGTACGTTGCACACAGCGTGGCGACCAGGTGGAACGCCAACGGCAACTGCGCGGTCGTGGTCGGTGCGACCTACCCGTCCGAGCTCGCTGAGGTTCGCCGGATTGTCGGCGACATGCCGATCCTGATCCCCGGCATCGGGGCGCAGGGCGGCGATCTCGAGGCGGCCGTGAAGGCCGGTCGCGACACGCGCGGGCGCGGCATGATCATCAATTCCTCGCGCGGTATCCTCTACGCCTCGAGCGGCGAGGACTTCGCCGAGGCCGCCCGCCGCGAGACGCGGAAGCTGCACGACCAGATCACGGCGTGCCTGAAGGCCTGACCCATTTGGGTCTTTTCTTTTTCCCCAAATTATGCGATCTTGCGGCCGTGAATCCATTGGTTTCCATCGCGGCCGGACACATCCGCCGCATCCTCACGAATTCCATCAAGCGTGTGCCGGACGCGCGCGTGTTGGTCGTGTATGACCGGCAGTCCGGCCTCGCGTCGGTCATGGCGGACGCGTATCGCGAAGCCGCGCCAGACGCGGTATTCATCGACTTCGATGCATCCGATCAGTCCTCCATCCTGGCGCATATCGACGCGCTCAAGCCCGGCGACGTGGTCGCGCTTGTCCAATCGACCAGCTTTCGTCTGAACGAGTTTCGCATCCGCCTCGAACTGTTCGCGCGCAAGCTTAAGACGATCGAACACGTGCATCTCGCGCGGATGCCGGAAGCGCAATGGGCGACCTGGATCGACGCGCTCGCCTTCGATCCGGACGCGGACGGAGAGACGGGCCGCATATTGAAACGGATGCTTGATGAAGTTTCGACGGTGCGCGTCGAATGCGGCGATTCCGTCCTCACGTGGGAAGGCGGGATGGAGCCGGCCAAGCTCAATATCGGCGACTATACGGGCATGGAACATGTCGGCGGCACGTTTCCGATCGGCGAGGTGTTTACCGAGGCGCGTGATTTGTCGAAGGTGAACGGCGAGCTGAAAATCTACGCCTTTGCCGACGACGATTTTCTCGTCCGTTTTTACGACCCGCCGTTTACCGCCATCGTGCGCGACGGTCTCATAGAGGCGGGTCCGGATGCGCCCACGGGTTTTGTCGCGGTTCTCGAAAAGATCAAAGCCGATGAACGACCGCTCGTGCGCGAATTCGGTCTCGGTCTCAACCGCGCGATTTCACGCGAACATCCGCTCGACGACATCACCGCGTTTGAACGCGTGTACGGTCTGCACCTTTCGCTCGGCGAAAAGCATGGCGTGTACAAAAAACCGGGGTTCATCCCGCATCACACCAAGTATCATATCGACGTCTTTCCGGCCGTGGACCGCATCGTTGCGGATGAAAGGGTGGTGTTTGAAAACGGAGCGTTCAAGCGGTAGACCGCCCCGCCTCGCTCTCGCTCGGCACCCACTCCTCCTCTGAGGAGGGGGCAGGGGGTGGTCTACCGCTTGACAATCAATTATTTTTCTTTGTACCGTCGAAAGACATTCGACGCGAGATATGATTTTGGCATTGATTATCGCCGTCGCGATTCTTGTGATTGCGGTCCTCATCCACACGCTGGTGTTTGAAGTCGCCGAAGCGGACGATGTGTTTTTCGGTATCGTCGGCGGATTTATCGTGCTGTTCATCGCGTCCGCCTTTTTGCTCGGCTGGCTCATGCCGGATTTGACGGGCGCCTCCGATATCGGCGGGCTCGTGAGCGCCTGGGTCAATAACGGCGCAACGGCCGCCTCTGCGGAATCAGAACTTCCGCTGTACGGGAAGTAACCGCTAACCTAGAAAGGTTAACGGTTCATGGTTACTAAACAATCAACGGCAATTCCGCGACCGGCATCTTTTCACCGGTGAGGACGCTTTCGATGCGATACGTGCCGTGCGTGGGCGCCTCGATGTAGCCGTTCCACGCGTATTTCGCCAGCCCGCCGGAATTGATCCAGTCAAACAACCATTCGCCGCAGTACGCGGGATCAAGCTGCGACGTGCCCGCGTTCACGGCCGATTCGAGCCATAATTTATTAAAATCCTCCTGCGAACCGATCGTCGGCGCCATGATGATCGGCAGCCCGAGGCCGCAATAAAAAGACATCTCGCTCGGCTTGGTCCAGAGAATGTCGGTTTTGCGCAGCGTGTCGTTCAGGGCGCGGAAATAGGTCGCGCGGTCGGGATAGGCGTGGACCTGGAGGCTTTTCCCCAACATCCGTCCGAGACGCAGCTTGCGGATCTCGCGTTCGAAATACGCGGCGACCTCCGGACGGATGCCCGCCTCGAGATTGACCCGGATCGCGCCCTGCATGACGCGGTACCGCAATCCCTTGACGATCTCGATGCCGAGTTCGCGCTGCGCGCCCGCGCCGCCGACCGCAAACGTCAGGGTCAGCGGATGTTTCTTTTTGAATTCGCACAATTCCGGACCGAGTTCATCGAGTAAAATCTTCTCGTACTTTCTGATGAAGATCGCATTGGGATCGAGATTGCAAATACGGGCCGCCAGATCGCGTTTGACGATCGTCGCCTCCGGACCGCCGACCAGTTTTTTCGGCAACGGGAATCCGGTCAGGAAGATGTTTTCGTCACGGACCCCGTACAATTTGAGCCGTTCCACGACGCGGCCGTTGGACGCGAAATACTTGATGCGGCTGCGCTTCGGATCCAGCGGCACCCAGGCGCGACTGACGTCCGCGTCGGTCGTCACGAGGTAGATGTCTCCCGGGTAGCCGTGTTCCTCGGCCGCAAAGCCGACGTTGAAGAACGTGGAGACGAGCGGCAGCGGCTTTTTGGCGAGTTTTTCGATGAGATGCTTGCCGAGATTCCTGCGGCGGATGAGATAGTAAACGTATTTGAGCTGGAGCGTGGGCCGGCTCAAATCGCGGCGGGGATAGAAGTCGGGAATGCTCTGGAGATAATCGAGCACGCCGAAGGCGATCTTGCCGATGCCGGGTAGCGGTTGCAGGCGCGAGATAAATTCGTAGGCGTCGCGCGATTTGCGCCAGAGCTCGCGGTCGCGGGCCGGGATGCCGGGATAGTCGTTTGCCGTGATGATGCCGCCGTGTGCAAGGTCCTCCAACCCGTACGCGGCGCGCGCATGGCCATAACCCATGTTGACCGAAACGACCCACGCGTTTTGGTGGCGGTGCGAGTCCATCGGGAAAAAGTATAACAAAAAAAGCGTAGAGCGTAACGCGTAGAGCGTAGCGTCAGGCGTTTCACTCTTCACCTTCACGTTTCACTTTTGTGCCCGTTTCTTCTCCTTTTTCTTTTTTGTGCTTGCCGCCGGTTCGCGCATGTCGATCTCCGCGACATACGCGTCGAACTTTTCGCGATAGCGGTCTTCCGTCTTGCGGTCCAGCGCCTCCTGCGTCAACCCCGTCCGTTTGGTGCCCAGCTCCTCGAGCACCTCCTGTCGCGCCCGGAACCACGCCCATTCGTCCGTGTACGCATACCACGCGTAATCCCACAGCTCGTCCTCGGCGCGGTGATACAGCGCGTCGGCCTCGGTGTCCGTGAGATTCAGCGCGGATTCGAGCGCGATCAGCACCTTCGGTTCCCCCGCCTCCTCCAGTCCTTCTTCACGCCGGATTTCGTTTTCCACCAGGTGGCGCAGCACCAAGCCGCGATACAATTCCGCCAAATCCGTTTTCGGCAGGGTGATGGAAGCGTAATCGACATTCATAATTATTTCGGGAACGTCCGGGCGGTGATGGTGAAGCAGGTGTGTTCCGGCCCGTGTTCCCAGAAACGGCTTTCCCAGGCCGGGTACGGCTCGCGCGGGCGTGGCGCCTGTTCCTCCCGGTTGTCCGTCGCGAACGTCGCGCAGAGATCGTACGTGTTCGCGGTGCGGGTCATGTATTCGTAGGGCCTGCCGGTTTCCGGGTCGTTGATGTTGCCGACGAAGTATGTCTCTCGGGAGCGGGTGAGCATGGCGAGATCAGGCGGCAGTGCGTTGTTCGCGTTGTAGTACTGGTCGATCGCGTTGGAGATGTTCTGCAAATCCGAGACGCGCGCCGCATCGAGCCGCCGCGCGCGTTCCTGCGCCGGCGAGCCGCCGAGCCACAGGCCCGCGACCAGCACGGCAAGGACGGCCGCGATGACCGCGCCGACGAACACGCGGAATCCGAGCGTGTCGTATTTGGTTGGTTCCGCTCCCGGTTCTTTTTTCTTCATACGGTTTCTTTTTCTTCGGTGCGCAGATCCCAGAGATAATAGCCGAAGATGCTGCCCGCGATGACGAGCACCACGAGTACCTTCAGGACAAAGCGCAGGGTCAGGTCGCCGTTCAGGACGTAGGTCACGAGCGTGATCAGGTCGCCTACGATGATGCCGGTCGCGAAGTACAGCGTGATATAGGTGAGCCACTTGCGGATCAGGCTCGAACGTTTGGACGGATCCCGCTTGATGGCGCGTTGCAGGAGGCGGGCCATGAAGAGGAACAGCGGGAACGTGATGATGATGGCGGCGGTCGAGGAACGGATCAGGCTCGTCGAATAATCCGACGCGTAGCCGTAGGCGATCTGGGCCGGATCCGGCAGCCACAGGTTGACGAGCTGGAAGAGGATCGTGCCGACGCTGAACGCCGTCACGTACAGCGTGAGGAACATCACGAGATACATGAAGGCCTCGCGCGCCGAAAGATACGGCTTGCGCTTGGGCACCGGGATGGGAAACGCGACCTCCGCATACGAGGCAAGGGCGTTGCGGACCTCGTCTTCCTGCCAGCCGGCTTCAAGCAGGGCGGCCTTCATCTTGTCCCGGCCCAACCCCTTTGCCAGCCCTTCCTTCACGAATGCTTGCAGTTCGTTGGTCATAGGTTCATGCTTAACGCTACTTTAGAGCCTTCTATGACAGATATCAAGCGCGCCTCGCTGGACCTCCATGCCAAGCTCCGGGGCAAGATCCGTATCGGGACGACCTGCAAGATCGAAACGGCGCAAGACCTCGCGCTCGTCTATTCGCCCGGCGTCGGCGCGGTGTCGGAAGAGATCGCCCGCGATCCGTCGCGCGCGGACGATCTCACCTGGCGCAAGAATGCGGTCGCGATTTTCTCCGACGGATCGGCCGTGCTTGGACTCGGCGACATCGGACCGCTCGCCGCGATGCCCGTGCTCGAGGGCAAGTGCGCGATCTTCAAGCGTTTCTCGGATATCGACGCCGTGCCGCTCGTGCTCGACACGAAGGATGTCGACGCCATCGTCGAGACGATCGTGAATATCGCGCCGAGCTTCGGCGCGATCCAGCTCGAGGATATTTCCGCGCCGCGCTGTTTCGAGATCGAACGGCGGCTCATGGAGCGCCTCGGGATGCCGGTGATGCATGACGACCAGCACGGCACGGCTATCGTCATCCTCGCGGGGTTGGTCAACGCGCTCAACGTCGTCGGCAAGGAGATCGGGGAGATCCGTGTCGTGATGAACGGCGCGGGCGCGGCGGGCATCGCGGCCGCGAAGCTTCTGACGACGGCCGGCGTAAAGGATCTCGTCATGTGCGACCGCCAAGGCGCGATCTACGAAGGGCGCGAGGGACTGAACGGGGAGAAAGCGCTTGTCGCGGGATTCACGAATCGCGAAAAGCAACCAGGTTCCCTTGCGGAGATGGCCGCCGGCGCGGACGTGCTCATCGGCGTATCGGCGGCCGGCGCGTTCACGCCGGAGATCATCGCCTCCATGGCGAAGGACCCGATCGTCTTTGCGCTTGCGAACCCCGTGCCCGAGATCCTGCCCGACGCCGCGCAGGCGGCCGGCGTGGCCGTGCTTGCGACCGGGCGAAGCGATTTTCCGAATCAGGTGAACAACGCGCTGTGCTATCCGGGCCTCTTCCGAGGCATGCTCGACTCGGATGTCAGGCGCGTCACGGACGAGATCAAGCTGCGGGCCGCGCGCGCCATCGCGGCCGCGGTTCCTTCGCCGTCGCCGGAAAAGATTATCCCATCGATTTTCGATGCGGGTTTACATGAGCTGGTCGCGAAGAGCGTTGCATAAAGCGTCATGCGTAGAGCATCAACGTCCGACGTTACGCGTTCCGTTCTCTGCGTGACGCATGCTATACTTCCCTTATGATCGTCCTCGAACGCGTCTCAAAGACGTATCACCCGAATTCGGTCGGCTTGGACGACGTGTCGTTGCGCATCAAGGCGGGGGAATTCGTGTCCATCGTCGGCCAAAGCGGCGCGGGCAAGACCACGCTCGCGAAGCTGCTCATGGCCGAGGAACCGCCGTCCGCCGGGCGGATCGAAATTGGCGGCTGGGACATCACGCGCATCCGTGCGCGGGAAATCCCGGAGCTGCGCCGCCAACTCGGCGTCATCTTTCAAGACTACAAGCTCCTGCCAAAGAAAACCGTCTTTGAAAACGTGTCGTTTGCGCTGGAAGTCGCGGGCGCGCACACGAAACACATCCGCGAGGTTGTCCCACAGGTGCTCAAGATCGTGGGATTGGACGACCGTGCGCATCGGTTTCCGCCGCAACTGTCCGGCGGGGAGCAGCAGCGCGTCGTGATCGCGCGTTCGCTCGTGCATCGCCCGAAAGTCCTTCTCGCGGATGAACCGACCGGCAACCTCGATACGATGAACACGCAGGACATCATGGACCTGCTCGTGAAGATCAACGCGTTCGGCACCACCGTCGTACTCGTCACCCATAACCGCGAAGTCGTGAACGCGCTCAAACGCCGCGTCATCACGCTCAAGGACGGAAAGGTCGTCTCCGACGTCGCGCACGGGAAATACATGCTCACGGTATGATGACGACCGCGTGGCGCATCTTCGCGGCATCGTGGAAACACTTTGCCCGCAACCTCTGGATCGGGCTCGCGACCGTATTCGTCTTCACGGTTGCCTTGCTTTCCGTGAACGTGCTCGTCGCCACGAATGTCATGCTCGAGCACACGGTCGCCTATTTCGAGGAGAAGATCGACGTAACCGTGACGTTCCAGCCCGCCACGCCGGAGGCATTGCTCACGCAGGCGCGGTTTTACGTGCAATCCTTCCCGCAGACCGAGTCCGTCCGCCTTGTCACGCCGCAGGAGGCGTACGACGCGTTCAAAGAACGGTACAAAGCCAATCCGAAAATCCTCGAGGCGATTTCCGAACTTTCGACGAACCCGCTCGGCGCGCAGCTCGTGATCAAGGCCAAGGAGACCAAGGACTACCCGTTCCTGCTTTCGGCCGTGCGCAATCCGCAATTCGAGCCCTTCATCCGGTCCTCGTCGTATGATGACCACCGCGAGGCGATTTCCTCGATCCAGGACGCGGCGCGGTCGGTGCGTCTCTTCGGTTCGGGGCTCGTCGCCGTCTTCGCGCTGTTCGGCCTGCTCGCGGCGTTCAACGCGATCCGCGTCGCGATCTACACGCAGCGCGAGGAAATCGCCATCATGCGCCTCGTCGGCGCCTCGAGCGCGTTCATCCGCCTTCCGTTCGTGCTCGAGGGCGTGTGGCTCGCCGCGCTGGCCTGTGCCGCGGCGGCCGCGATTGTCTGGACGGGTATCGTGTTCGGCGAGCCGCGGCTGCAGGCCATGTTCGCGGGTTCCGACCCCGGCATACGCGCGTTTTACGCCGCAAATTGGCCGATGCTCGTCCTCGCGCAATTTGGCATCATGGCCGTCCTGTCCGCGCTGGTTTCCTGGATCGCGGTCGGCCGCTATATTAAAAGGTAAGTATGATGAGAGAAGCGCAGAGTGCAGAGCGAAGAGCGAAGAGCGAGACAAACGGGTCAGAGCGCGACATTCGTGCTGTGGCCGAGGCGCGTGAATCCAAGGAGCGCGAACGGCTGCGCGCGGAGCTCCGGAAGCGCGCGAACCGCCTGCTCAAGGGGACCGGGATCGGGCTGGAAGAGGAAGACGGCGAGATCGGGCTCGGGCTGGAAGCCGAGGCCGCGCGCGTGCCGGCCAAAGCGGTCGAGGGGTTCAATGTTGACGCGATCGTGGGCGATCCGGCATTCCGCACGGAGACGCGCCGCATCGGTTCGCTGGAGTATGTTGTCACGGAACGCGTCCGTGATCGGGCGGTTGTGCGCCCGGACGGGCATGGCGCGTATCCGGAAAAAGAGGACTTGCGCGCCGCGATGCTGCACGGCCTATCCGTCATGCGGAACTGGCAGGCGCAGGGCGTTTCGCCCGAACAGGCGGCGCTGGTCGCGCATCACCACCATCGCCAACCCAAGGAGTGGCTCTGGCGCGCCGCCGAAGCGCTGCTTGCGGCCGAGCCCTCGCTGGGTCCGGCGGAGGCCGTGCGCCGCGCAGGCTTGATCGTGAACGATCTCATCACACTACATCGCGAACGCATGGAAACGGTATGATCTTCCTGTTTGACGCGGAGCGCACGCTCCTGGCCGAGGTCGGCGTCCGCGACGGCGCGCTGCGCCAGGTCGTGCTGACGGCGGCGGGGGAGCGCGCCGTCGGCCCGCACGTATCGCATTGGCAGACGCGCGGCATTCCCGTCACGCATTCGATCGAAACGGTGAAGCCCGACGGCTCGCGCGAGATCGCGACCTATTTCCAGTACGTCCAGCCGCGCGACGTCGCGTTCCAAAAGGCCCTGGATGCATGGGCCATGCAACGCGGGTATTGTCCCGTGGAGGTCCCGGACCGGCTCCTGTCGCTGTGGGAGTCGCTCGCGCGGCTGCCGTTGTCGCGTTCCGAGCGCTTTGCCATCCTCCTTGCGATCCGCCTTTCGCCTCCGGAGACGCTCGCCGAGTGGAAGTCCTGTCTCGACGAGGCCGAGCACGCATGGCACCGCGAGCGCGAGAAGACGCGTGTCGCGCTGGAGAAGATCAAATCGCGCATGGGCAAACACCTCGCCCAGCCGTTCGCGCCGTAATTTTGACTTTTTCGTGAAAAAATGGCAGACTTTCGCCGCTTATGAAGCTGTTTACGTGGCGGAGAGCGGGGATCGTCGTCGGCGTGACGCTTGTTTCGATCGCCGTGTTCGTCGCGATCGGATGGGGGATCGATCGGCTCTTCGATTCGTCGCCGGTCGCGCTGATCATCTTGTTTTTCGTTTCGTTCCCGGTCGCGCAGTTTGCGATGGTGCGATGGTTGAAAGCCGATATGAAGAGCATAGAGCATAGAGCATAGAGCGAAGATTCCGACTCTACACCCTACGCTCTTCACTCTACGCTTATCCCTATGATCGATATTCGATTGCCCGCAGACATCCTCTTTACGATCGGGCCCGTACCCGTGCGCAACGGGCATCTTGCGGCATTCCTGATCACGCTCGCGTTCTCGCTCTTCGCCCTCTGGTTTTCGGGACGGATCAAGCTCGTGCCGGGACGGATCCAGACCGCGCTTGAGTTCATCACCGAGTTCCTGATGGATCAGCTGGAAAACGCGTTCCAGGACCGCGAGCGGGCGAAGAAGTTTTTCCCCTTGATGATGACGGCGCTGTTGTTCATCCTCATCGCCAACCAGTTTTCGCTGATCCCGCTCGTCTCGAGCATCGTCGCGGGCGACGTGCCCGCCCTGCGCACGCCGACGTCCGATCTTGCGATGACGCTCGCGCTGGCGCTGTTCGTCGTCGTGCTGGCCAACGTCCTCGCGCTTTCGATCGCGCCGCTGCATCACATCGGAAGCTTTATCCGGATCGTGCCGATCCTGAAGGCGCGGTCGTTCGCGCAGCTTGGTCGCGCCATCTTCGATTTTCTGCTCGGACTGCTCGACATCATCTCGGAGTTCGCCAAAATCCTGTCGCTGTCCGGCCGCCTTTTCGGCAACATCTTCGCGGGCGAGGTCATGGTGGCGGTCATCGCCGGTCTCTCCGCGTACACGCAGTTTCTCGCGCCGATCCCGTTCATCTTCCTCTCGATGTTCTCGGGGCTGATCCAGGCATTCGTCTTCGTGCTGTTGTCCACACAGTTTATCGCCGGGTCGGTCAATTCGGCGCTGGAGGCGAGGGAAGCGCGGACAAAACCGGCGGAAGCCGCCTAGAAATCGAAGATTTTCTTCATTTCTTGATTCTTTTCCCGTTTTCACCTTATACTCTTGGGACATTTTTTCACTTTTTCATCATCTTTATGGAGCTTGAAGCAGCAAAAGTGTTGGCCGCCGGCATCTGCATGGGCCTTGGCGCCATCGGTCCGGGCATCGGCGAAGGCATCGCCGCCTCGAAGGGTCTTGAAGCCATGGGCCGCAATCCGGCCGTGGCCAACAAGATTTTCACGAACATGCTCGTGTCCATGGCCATCTGCGAGTCGACGGCCATCTACTCGCTTGTGCTCGCGCTGATCATTTTGTTCGTCATCTAGCGCCCCTCCGACCGGCAGGCTATGAACGCGCTTCAGAATCTCGGCATCGACGGCTGGAGCCTCGTCCTCTATCTCGTCAACTTCGGCCTCCTGGCCGCCGTTTTGACGAAGTTTCTCTACAAGCCGTTGCTCGCGACGTTGGACAAGCGCCGCGAGACGGTGAAGAAGCACCTTGATGAAGCGGAGGAGCTGCGCAAGACGCTGGCCGAAGAGCGCGAAAAGCGCGAGGCCGAGGCGCGGCTCATCGCCGCCGATGCGGCAAAGCAGCTCGCATGCGCCCGCGCCGATGCCGAGGCGAAGGCGCGCGAGGTGCTTGCCCATGCGGAGAAGAAACGCGAGCAGATGCTGGCCGAGACGGTTGAGGAGATCTCGCGGCGCAAGCGCACCATGATTGCCGAGGCCGAACGGGAGCTGCTCGCGCGCGTCGAGGCGGTCGCGATGACCGTCCTGCGAGACAAGGTCCCGGCCGAGGTGGTGCGCAACAGCGTCAAGGAATCGTGGGACGCCGTCTCCGAAGCGTAGTATGAAGCTCCCGGTTCCGTCGAAGGAGGATCTTCGCCAGATCGCCCGCGTCCGCCGCGGCGAGTCGGTTTCAAAACCCGGCGCGTTTCTCAAAGCCCTGCGCGCCGAGGTCGTGCGCCGGACTTCGCCGGAGGATATGCCTCTCGCACGCGATTTTCTCTCGCGCTCCGGCGGCGCCGATGCCGTGACCGTGCAGGTCGCGGCCGAGCCCGACGCGAAGACCGCCGCCGCGATCGCCAAGGCCGTTTCGTCCGAACCGGATACGCTCGTGCGCGTTCGCGTCGAGCGCGGCCTTCTCGGCGGCCTGCGGTTATTCCGCGACGGGACGCTGCAAGACGCGAGCTGGCGCTCAAAGGTGCGAGGCGTGCTCCAGAAACTGTCAACTGTCAACTGATTACTGGTAACTGCCCTTATGTCCGAATCATTGAAATCGTTTTTGTCGGCGCTGGATGAGGCGCTAAAATCCGTTCCGGAAGAAGCCGGTCGAGACCGCGTGGGCCTGGTCGAGAGCGTCCGTGACGGCGTGATCCGCGTGTCCGGACTGCCCGGCCTGCGCATGGGCGAAGTTCTGCGCATCGAGGACGCCGATGCGGATGCGCTCGTCATGGAAGTGGACCGCGACGGTGCGCTCGCGGTTGTGTTGCAGCCGTCGGAGCGCGTGCGCGAAGGCTTGGCCGCATCGTCGGACGGACGCTTTCTGACGATCGGCGTCGGCGACTCGCTCGTCGGCCGCGTTGTGAACCCGCTTGGTGCGCCGGTGGACGGGCTTGGCGCGCTCAAGAAAATGACCGACGTGCCGCTCGAGTCGCCTGCGCCTGACGTGATGGCGCGCGCGCCCGTCTCCGAACCGCTCCAGACGGGTATCGTGGCGATCGATGCGCTCATCCCGATCGGCCGCGGCCAGCGCGAACTCATCATCGGCGACCGCCAGACCGGCAAGACGACCGTCGCACTCGACACGATCCTGAACCAGGAGGGGAAGGACATGATCTGTGTGTATGTGGCGATCGGCCAGCGCGAGGCTCGCACGGCACAGGTCGTCCAGACGCTCAAGGATCGCGGCGCGCTCGATTACACGATCGTCGTGGATGCGTCGGCGTCGTCGCCGGCCGTCATGCAGTATCTTGCGCCGTATGCCGGAGCCGCGATCGGCGAGTATTTCATGAATAAGGGAAAGCACGCGCTTGTCGTGTACGACGATTTGTCCAAGCATGCCGTGGCGTATCGCGAAGTTTCGTTGCTTCTGCGCAAGCCGCCGGGCCGTGAAGCGTATCCGGGCGACGTGTTCTATCTCCACTCGCGTTTGCTTGAACGTGCCGCGAAATTGTCGCCGGAAAACGGCGGCGGCTCGCTAACGGCGCTTCCGATCGTCGAAACGCAGGCCGGCGACATCTCCGCGTACATCCCGACGAACGTGATCTCCATCACCGACGGGCAGATCTTCCTCGAATCTTCGCTGTTCTACCGAGGTATCCGTCCGGCCATCAACGTCGGCATTTCCGTGTCGCGCGTCGGCGGCGCGGCGCAGACGCATATCATGAAAAAAGCGTCCGGGACGGCCAAGCTCGATTTGGCGCAGTACTATGAGCTCGCGGCGTTCTCGCAATTCGCGTCCGAGCTCGACGCGGCGACCAAGAAACAGCTCGTGCGCGGCGAACGTGTCGTGGAAGCGCTCAAGCAGAAGGCGAACCACCCGTTCGCATTGTGGCAGGAAGTCGCAGTGCTGTGGGCGGCGACCAAGGGTTATCTCGACGAAGTGCCGAAAGCCGACGCCGTGAAGGTGATCGAGAACTATCTTTCGGCGTTCGAAGCGCGGTTCCCGTCGCTCATCGAAACCATCGAGAAAGACAAGGAATTGAAGGATGACGTCAAATCCGAGTTGGACAAAGCCTGTAAAACGCTTCTGAAACGCTAGGCTACTCACTACTTCCTACCTTCTACTCACTTTCCCCATGGCGTTTCTCATCGACATCAAGAAGAAGATCCAGTCGGTCCAGGGCACGCGCAAGATCACGCAGGCCATGGAACTGGTGGCGGCGAGCCGTATGAAGGCCTTCCAGCGCAAGGCGCTGGCTTCGCGTGGCTATGCGCGTTCTCTTGTCGGCGGGTTGCGCCAGGCCAAGGCGGAGTGGGGCGAACTTCCGTTCGCGGCCGTGCGCGAAGAGGGAAAGACGTTGTTCGTGATCGTCACGTCGGACAAGGGTCTGTGCGGATCGCTGAACCAGCAGCTCATTCGTGCGTTGTTGCGAGATGAGACATGGAACGCGCTTTCTTCCGATAAAAAACTTTTGTTCACGATCGGCCGCAAGAGCTTTGACGCGTTGCACGCCAGGGGCGTCCCGATCGAAAAACGGTATGACGGCTTGAAAGAAGACCTGGCGCCGCTCGATGCGCTGGTCGTCGTCAACGAAATTGCCGAGCGGTGGGAACGCGGCGAGATCCGCGAGGTACGATTCGTCGCGCCGGAATACGTGAATGCCTTCACCACGCACGTGCGCGTCAAGACGTATCTGCCGTTCGGCGACGCGATGGTCGCGTCGCATATCGGCGAAGGCGAAGCCCCGATTGATCGCGCACCGGCGTCGGTGATCGAGCCGGATCGCGATACGCTCGTCGAGAAGCTCTCGCATCAATTGCTCGAATCGCTGTTCTCCCACGCGTTTTACGAACTGAAGGCATCGGAATATTCCAGCCGCATGGTGGCGATGAAGAATGCGACCGAAGCGGCCGGCGACATGATCAAGGCATTGACGCGCGACTACAACAAAGCGCGCCAGGCGGCGATTACCCAGCAGCTCGCCGAACTCGCGGGCGCCGGTGCCGCCATGGGAGAAGCTAGAAATTAGAATCTAGAATTACTGATATGCAACAGCGAAAAATGAACATGTTCAATACCATCCTTCAGCCCCAGCTTCTAGCTTCTAGCTTCTAGCTTCTTCTCCTATGAAACAACAACCCCAAGGCAAGGTGCTTCGCGCGGTCGGCGTGGTCGTCGACGCGTATTTTCCGGATCACGTACCGGCCAAGTACAGCGCGCTGTCCGTTCCGGACATGCAGCCGCCGCTCACGCTCGAGGTGCAGGCACACGTCGGCGAAGGCGTGGTGCGCTGTGTCTCCATGTCGTCCACGGACGGCCTCGCGGCGGACCAGCCTGTCTTCGACACGTTGTCGCCGATCACCGTCCCGGTCGGCGAACCCGCGCTCGGACGCGTGTTCAATGTCACCGGCGATCCGATCGACGGCGGCAAGAAGATCGAAAAAGGGGAACGTCGTCCGATCCATGCGGCGGCACCGTCCTTTGAGGAGCAGAAAGGCTCGGTGGAAATCCTCGAAACCGGCATCAAGGTCGTGGACCTGCTCGTGCCGTTCATCAAGGGTGGAAAAATCGCCCTATTCGGCGGCGCCGGCGTCGGGAAAACCGTCATCATGCAGGAGCTGATCCACAACGTCGCGATGGAACACGGCGGTTATTCCGTGTTCGCCGGCGTGGGGGAGCGATCACGCGAAGGCAATGATCTGATCCGTGAAATGAAGGAGTCGGGCGTCATCGACAAGCTCGCGATGGTGTTCGGCCAGATGAACGAACCGCCGGGTGCGCGTTTGCGCGTGGCATTCACGGGACTCACGATCGCCGAGAAGTTCCGCGACGAGGGCAAGGACATCCTGATGTTCGTGGACAATATTTTCCGCTTCACGCAGGCCGGCGCCGAGGTGTCCGCCTTGCTCGGACGTCTGCCGTCGGCCGTGGGCTATCAGCCGACGCTTGCCACCGAAATGGCCGCGTTGCAGGAGCGTATTACGTCCACGAAGAAGGGGTCGATCACGTCCGTGCAGGCGGTGTACGTCCCGGCCGACGACCTGACCGACCCGGCGCCGGCCACGACATTCTCGCACCTCGACGCGACGATCGTGCTTTCGCGCAAGCTCGCGTCCAAGGGCCTGTATCCGGCCGTGGATCCCCTCGATTCGTCGTCGCTTGCCTTGAAGGAAGATGTTGTCGGTGCCGATCACTATGACGTCGCGACCGGCGTCCAGCGCATCCTCCAGCGCTATAAGGAATTGCAGGACGTGATCGCGATTCTCGGCATGGACGAGTTGTCGGAAGAGGACAAGCTCGCCGTGCAGCGCGCGCGCAAGATCGAAAAATTCCTCACGCAGAACTTCCACGTCGCCGAAGCGTTCACCGGCACGCCGGGGCAATTCGTGCGTCTCGAAGATACGGTCAAGGGGTTCAAGGCGATTCTCGCCGGCGAGTTCGATCATGTCGCCGAACAGCACTTCTATCTTGCCGGAACCATCGACGAAGTACTCGAGCGGCATGGGAAAGAGAGTAAGTAAAAGCGTGTCATTGCGAGCGAAGCGAAGCAATCTGGACCCTCTTTCGTTCGAGTGAGATTGCTTCGTCACTTCGTTCCTCGCAATGACAAACCGTATGTCCGCATTCAATCTTCTCATCCAGACCCCCGATCGCGAGATCTACCAAGGTCCCGCGGATCTCTTGACATTGTCCACGGACACGGGAGAGATGCAGGTGTTGCCGGGACACGTGTCGATGCTCGGGTCGATCACGTATAGCGCCGTACGGCTGCAAAACAAGGATCACCACGAGGATTACGTCCTGCGGCAGGGATTCCTGTTCGTCGAGCAGGAAACGAATGACGTGCGGGTGCTTGGCATGACGATCCAGAAAACGGAAGAGCTGGATGAGGTTTCGGCGAAGGAGTATCTTGAATTCATTCTCGCGAAACTCGACAAGCCGGAGGAATTGAA
The DNA here is from genome assembly GCA_964413995.1 of uncultured Gammaproteobacteria bacterium. GTDB lineage: Bacteria > Patescibacteriota > Patescibacteriia > 2-12-FULL-60-25 > 2-12-FULL-60-25 > RHKK01. Next base: position 60,776 of record CAYPUF010000001.1, on the reverse strand, counting down.
CAAGTACCAGCTCACGTTCCTCGAAGGGCAGAAGATCGCGCTCGAGAAGCAGTTGGAAACGTAAGCTTTTCATTCCTATGAAAAAACAGACGGTATTTTGGGCCGGGTTGGCCGTTCTCGTGTTGTTTGCCGCCGGATGGTTCGTGTTCTTGCGCGGCGGCATGATGCCGGCCGGACCGTCCGCGCCGGCGATGTCCGTGGATGAAGCCGCCGTCCGCGAGGTTGTCACGAAGTTCGGTGACGCTTTGCAAAAAGTTTCGTTGAACGAGTCGCGCGAGGCCTCGATCGAAGCCATCCGCAGGGAGTACGCGGATTTCCTTTCGCCGGAGCTGCTCGAGGAATGGGCGGCGCAACCCCATCTCGCCATCGGGCGCTACGTTTCGAGCCCATGGCCGGAGCGCATCGAGATCACGCGCGTGATCATGGGAACGCCGACGCGGTACGCCGTGTTCGGTGAGATCGTGCAAATGACCGGCGTCGAGGAGACCCAGGGAGGGGAGGCGGGACGGAGCCGTGTCGAGTTCACGGTGGACAAGATCGGTGACCATTGGCTCATCATCGGCGCCGCCGAGTCGCGGGATTGGTGATCGCACAGGGGATTCTTGGTTGACGGAGGGCTATTTTTCGCGTATGCTCGGCCCGCATTCGGGGATCGTCTAATGGTAGGACAGCGGCCTTTGGAGCCGTGAATCCAGGTTCGAGCCCTGGTCCCCGAGCCAACAAAACCCGTCCGAAAGGGCGGGGTTTTGGTTGGCGGGTCGGCAACTTGTAATATATTTCGATTTGGTGTATGCTACGCCGGATTTACCCCTATGTACAACAAATCTTTTCGCGGGAAGTCCGCCAAAGGCGGATCGGCCTTCGGCGGAAAAATCGGTGGCTTTAAAGGCAGCAAGCGTTTTGGCGGCGGTTCGGACTGGAAGCCGATGCACGACGCCACTTGCGCCTCTTGCGGCAGCGATTGCCAGGTGCCGTTTCGCCCCAACGGCCGCAAGCCGGTGCTTTGCAGTAACTGTTTTGGGAACGAGAGCGGGTCTGGTCAAAAGCGTTACGACCGTCCGCGGGGCAATCATTTCGGAGATTCGAGCGGCTTGCACGATCAATTGAAGGAAATCAACGGCAAGCTGGACGCAATCATGCGTTCGTTGGACGTATAAACGCAAAAACGCTCGCCGATCGGCGAGCGTTTTTGTCATGTCGATGCGACGAAACTATACTTCATGCATGAAATCTCTCTCTAAAAAAGATTGGGCGATCATCGTGCTATTTTTTCTTTTTGTGCTTGTGGTGACTTCGTTTGCGGTTTTTATGTTCCGTTTTGACGAGACCCCGTATGAATCCATCATGGGTCATATACCGACGGCAAGCTTTTTTGTAGGCATTGGTTTTATCTTATTATGGCCTTTGTTTATGCTGACCGCTTGGCTTTTCTTCCCCTTTGCCGGATTTTGGCAACTCGTTCCTTGGATGGCTGCGATACTGTATTCCGTTTTTCTTGCTCTAGGTCTCGCGATGTATAACGATCGAAAAAATCTTATGAAAGACAAGTATTGAAAACGGTTACCTATTCCCCATTTTGATATACTTCCCCATCAGCGTCGTTTCCGCGAGGACGGCGCCGGTCATGGCGCGCTCGACGTCGGGACGGCGGGCGCCCGGAGGGAGGCCGAGCGTTTTGTCGAGCGCGTAGAGGCGGAAGACGTACCGATGTTCGCCTTGACCGGGGCAGGGGCCGCCGTAGCCCGTGCGGTTCCAGGAATTCAGTCCTTGCGTGCCCACCTCCTGCCCTTCGAGGATCTGCCGCGTGCCGCCGGGGATGTCATATGCGAGCCAATGGAGCCAGTCGCCGGACGGGGAGTCCGGATCGTCCATGACCATGACGAAGCTCGCGGCTTCCGCCGGGGCGTCATCGATGGTCAGCGGTGGGACAAGATCGTCGCCGTCGCACGTATATTTGCTCGGAATGGAGTTGTCGGCGACGAACGCGGGAGAGGTGAGCCGCATATCAGCGGAGGTTCGCGTCGATATTCGTCGCCGTCGCGGCCTCGACGGTCGGGTTATAGGAAGAAGCCGAGGTGATGTCCGCCCCGAAGGTGTAGTCCGTGAAGAACGCGTCGTTGATATCGTCGATTTTGCGGTTCCAGTCCGTGCCGTACAGCGTGCGCGCGACGTCTTCGCTCGTCACCCAGCGCAGCTGTCCGTAGCGTCCGACGGCGTACACCTTGTTCACGGTGGTGAATTTCACCATGCGCATTCCCGGGCGGTAATTCACGTTGCTGCCGAGGACGATCGTGGCCATGGTCCCGCCGTCCAGTTCGAGAATCCCGTCGAAGTTCGCGTACCACGTGAAGTAGACGCGCTCGTTCGGGAAGGCGTGGCGCTTGCCGTCGGAGCCGACATAGTACACGGCCTTGCACGGATGATTGACATCGACGAATCCGGCCGGGCAGGCGAGTTTCACGAGGCGGTTGGCGTATGGCGTCGGAGAAACAGAGCCAGAGACGTTGACCGTCGTCGTGCGGCTTCCCACGTTCCCTGCCGCGTCCTGGCAGTCGATGCGGATCGTATTGTTGCCGCTTACCGTGAAGCTGTGCAGGCGCTCCGCCGTCGAGCCCGAAGGGATGCCCGCAACGCTCATGGCGCCTGCGAGCACGCCATTCACCGTCAGCGTGCAGGAGGAGACGCCGACATTGTCTGTCACCTCCGCCACGATGTTCGTCGCCACGCTCTGCGTCGCCGATGCAGGAAGGACCGTGCCGATCACCGGCGCGGCCGTATCGGAGGCGGCGGCATCGGAGACATTGATAAGCGCCGACCGCGTGCCGGCGTTGCCGGCCGCGTCGAAACACGTCACCTTGACCGCGTTGTCGCCGATAATCGTAAAGCTCAAGGCTTTCGTCGCGAGTCCCGACGCCACGGTCATGCCGCCCTGGTTCACGCCGTTCACTTCGAGATCGCAGGACGTGACGCCGATGTTATCCGAAACCGTTGCCTGGACATTCACTGCTACGCCCGCGGTCGCGGACGACGGCGTGATCGCGCTCACCACGGGGTCGGCCGTGTCCGGCGGTGCCGTCACGGAGACGGTCTCTGAACGCGTGCCGACGTTGCCGGAGAAGTCCATGCATTTGACTTCGACGGCGTAGGAGCCGGCTGTGCCGAATGTGTAATCGCGAGTCGCGCTGCCAGCCGTCGAGCCGGAGCCGCCGGAGAGGCCCATCAGGCTGATGAACGCCCCGTCGACGTACAGCGAGCAGTTGTCGATGCCCGAGCCGAAGTCCGTATCGTCGTAGTTGGTTTGGATGGTCACTGATGTCCCGGCCACGGGCGAGCCCGGCGTGAGGGTGAAGGCGCCAACGCCCGGCGCGGCGGTGTCGTTGAATACGGTGACGGCGGTTTCGTTATAACTGCTATTGCTTTCGCTCGCGTCATAGCACGTGACGCGCACCGTCCGTGTCCCGGCCGCGGAGATGCTGGTCTCAAGGAAGGCCGACTTGCCCCCCGGACCGGTGAAGACGGTCATGGCTCCGTGCGAGACGCCGTCCACGGAAAGGTTGCAGTGGTCGATCACGGCACCGCCGTCCGTCAAGTCGGAGTGAAACGTCGTGTCTTGATTGACGAAGGTTTGGGTCGGCTCGGGCGGAGCGACCGCGAAGGGCGCGGCCTGGGCCGGAGCCGTCAAGAGCATCGCGGCGAAGAGAGGGGAGACGATCGCGGCGACGCGAAGAAAGAGGGGTTTCATAGGATGGATATGAATATCATACCGAAGATCGGCGAAAAGTGATACGCACGCTTGATTCTTTTTCTCCGGATCGCTAGGCTGAAGTCCCTATGCATGCGCTTTCGGTTCAACATGTTTCCAAAACCTATCAACCAAACAAAAAAGGCGCGCCGGCCGTCCAAGCCCTGCAGCGGGTGAGCCTCACGGTGAAGCCGGGCGAAATCCACGGACTGCTCGGACCGAACGGCGCAGGAAAATCCACCTTGATCAGCCTGATCGCCGGGATCAGTCGTGCCGACGAGGGCGTCATCGAGGTGTTCGGCACGGATGTCGCCAAGGACACCGAGCAGGCAAAGCTGCTCGAGGGCGTCGTCCCGCAGGAAGGTGTCTACGAGATGGCGTTCACCGTCCGCGAGGTCTTATATTATTTTTCGGGCATGTACGGCGTACCGATGGCCGAGCGCCATCCGCGTATCGAGAAGGTGCTCGAGGATCTCGCGTTGTCGGACAAGGCCGATGAACGTGCGCGCGGCCTCTCGGGCGGAATGAAGCGCCGCCTCATGATCGCCAAGGCTTTGATCCACCAACCGAAGCTTCTCATCCTCGACGAGCCGACGGCGGGCGTGGACGTCGCGCTTCGGCAAAAAATCTGGGAGCTCGTACGACGTCTGCGCGACGAAGGGACGACCGTTCTCTTTACGACGCACTATCTTGAGGAAGCGGAACAGTTATGCGACCGCATTACGGTGATCAATCATGGCCGGATCGTGAAAGAGGGCGTCCTGAAGGATATCCAGAAGGAATTCTCGAAGAACATCATCAGTTTCGAGCTGTTCGATCGGCATGTGGAGCATCTGCCCGGCGTGGTCGCCGAAGGATCCGAATTCCATCTTCCGATGCGCGAACTTGAATCCGACGTGCATGCGATCGCGCGGCATTACAACGGAAATCTGAAAGCCTTGAAGACCGAGGCCGCCTCGCTTGAACAAATTTTCCTGACGCTCACGAAAGACTAAACAAGAAGAATCACGAATCTCGAATCATGAATATGGCAACGAATTTGACGCCGGTGATCGCGCTGGTCGCGCGCGAAGTGAAGCGTTTCCAGAAAATCTGGCTCGATACCGTCATGAGCCCCATCATGTCGATGGTGCTCTTTCTCGCCGTATTCGGACTCGTGACGGCCGGCCGGCAGATCGAGGGCATCGCGTATCTTGCGTTCGTGTACACGGGTCTTCTCACCATGACGATGGTGAACGCGAGCTTTTCGAATCCGGCGTTTGCGCTCGTGATCTCGAAGAACGTCGGCACGTTCCTTGACTTGCAGATCACGCCCGTGCCGGCGTGGGGCGTCGGACTCGCCTACGCAGCCGCTGCGACGATCCGCGCGCTTCTCACCGCGCTCATCGCCGCGCTTGCGACGATCTGGTTCGTGCCCGTTTCCGGCATCGCGCATCCGTTGCTCGCCATCGCGGCTGCGCTGCTCATCGGCCTCGCGTTCGGCATGTTCGGCGTCATCTTCGGGATGTACGCCAAGAATTTCGAGGCGCTGACCTTTGTGATGACGTTCGTTATCCAGCCGATGATCTTTCTTGCCGGCACGTTCTATCCGATCTCGGAATTGCCCGGCATCTGGCACACGGTCTCGCTGTTCAATCCGATGCACCACGCCGTGAACCTCATGCGGTACTCCATCGCCGGATTTGCCGACTCAAACCCGATGGTGTCGCTCGTGGTCCTGATCGCTCTGGCGATCGTCGTATTCCTTCCGATGCAGTGGATCACGCGCAAGCATCTGAAGGGATAGCATGGAGATCCGTCGCCGTGGCCAGCGCAACATCCGCCTGTGCGTCCACGCGGATGGGCGTGTGACCGTGAGCGCGTGCCTTTCGGTTCCGTCGCGTGAGATCGAGGCGTTCGTACGGGAACAAGCCGCCTGGATCGATCGCGCGCAGGCGCGCATGGCAAAGCTGAAACCGGGCCTGCTCGCGCGCCGCGATCGCGCGGAGTATCTGGCGAAAAAAGAAGAAGCGCGCGAGCTGGCGCGGTCGCGTCTCGAATACTTCAACCAAGCCTACGGCTTTCACTGGAACCGTATTTCCATCAAGGATCAGCGCAGTCAGTGGGGAAGTTGTTCGCGGCACGGGAATCTCAATTTCAATTACAAAATCGCGCTGCTTCCGCCCGCGCTTGCGGATTACGTCATCGTGCACGAGCTGTGCCATCTCAAAGAGATGAACCATTCGGCGCGATACTGGTCGCTCGTATCAAAAACCGTTCCCGACTGGCGAGAACGGCGTTCGAAATTGCGTCGATACGGGTCGGAGACGGAAGACCCGCTTTAGGCGTGGATTTTCACGCGGCGGCCGCCTTTCGGCATGTCCTTCGGCGGTTCGTTCCAGCGGCGGTCATTCGCGCGGCCCTTGCCGCGGCTGTATCCGCCTTTGGGCTGGAAGCGGCGTTTCTTGTCCGAACGGTCCTGCACGAGGCGTTCGTCAAAGCGCTTCGGACCGCCGGGGACGCCGCCCGGCGTGAAGCGTTCCGGCGGTTTGAACGTCGGACGCGGCAATCCCTTCGGCACGGACACCGGGATTTGGGCGCGGATGAGCTTTTCGATCGTCTTGACGTCCATTTTCTGGTCCGGTGTGGCAAAGGAGATGGCGTGCCCGGCCTTGCCCGCGCGGCCCGTGCGGCCGATGCGATGCACGTAATCGTCCGGGTTGTCCGGCAGGTCGTAATTCACGACGAGCTCGATATCCTTCACATCGATGCCGCGCGCGGCGATATCGGTCGCGACGAGAATACGGAACTCGCCGGTCTTGAATCCCTCGAGAGCGCGGCGGCGCTGCGAAAGCGAACGGTCGGAGTGGATTTCCGCGGCGCGGTGGCCGGAACGCTTCAGGATGCGCGTCAGCTTGCTCGCGCCGTGCTTGGTACGTGTAAAGACGAGCACCGTGCCTTCGTATTTACCGAGGAGCTGCTCGAGCAGCATCGGCTTTTCGTCGCGCGAGAGGAAATAGACTTCCTGCGTCACTTTTTCCGCGGCCGTGCCGGCGCGCGCGATTTCCACGCGCGTCGGTTGTTTCATGTACCGGTTCGCGATGTTCACGATCTCTACCGGCATGGTGGCGGAAAACAGCATGGTCTGGCGCTCCTTCGGCACGGCCTGGAGGATGCGGCGGATCTGCGGCTCGAAGCCCATATCGAGCATGCGGTCCGCTTCGTCCAGCACGAGCACGCGGACATTCGACAGATCCACCGTCTTTTGTTCGAGATGGTCGATGAGACGACCGGGCGTCGCGACGATGATATGCGGCTTCTTGGCGAGATCCTGCTTCTGGCGGTGCATGGACGCGCCGCCGATCAGGATGGCCGTGCGTAGGTTGATGTGGCGGCCGATCTTCTGGAACGTTTCGTCGACCTGGAGCGCGAGTTCGCGCGTCGGCAAAATGACCAGGCCGCGTCCCTTGACGGCGGCGAGACGCTGGATCATCGGCACGCCGAAGGCGAGCGTTTTTCCCGTGCCGGTTTGCGCGATGCCGATCACGTCCTCGCCTTTGAGCGCGACGGGAATGGATTGCGCCTGGATCGGCGTGGGATTGGTGAAGGTATTCTTGTCGAGCGCCTCAAGCAATTTGGGCGCGATTCCGAGTCCGTAAAAATCCGAAGGTTGGTTGTTGGTTGGCATGTGGTTGCAGACCCGTTCCCTGACAGCCAGTGCGGTCCTCCGCATGCCGGTCACGAGTCATCCGTCCGCCCTTGGCGGATCGGCTAACGTAATTAGGATTACATACTATATTAAATGGGATCCGTTGTCAATCCGTTGACGAACGGTCATGATGCGTTCATCCGCCTATGCTCAAGAAGCCGCTGATCGCGTTTGACCGAACCGCCATCGCCTTCGTCCGTCGCGTGATTGATCCGCTTTCCCGCGCATCCCTGTTCATCGTGTTCTTCTGGTTCGGCATCCTGAAGGTTCTCGGCTTGAGTCCCGCGACCGGTCTCGTGCAGGCGTTGTTCGAACAGACGCTGGTCCAGATGATGCCGTTCGATCCGTTTTACGTATTCTTTGCCGGTCTGGAAATGGGGATCGGCATCCTTTTCCTGTTCCCGAAGGCCGTGCGCGTCGTGATGCCGCTGCTGCTCTTCCACATGGCGGCCACATTCCTGCCGCTGATCTTCCTTCCGGAACTGGCGTGGCGCGGCTGGTTCGTTCCGACGTTCGAAGGCCAGTACATCATCAAGAACCTGGTGATCATTTCGCTCGCGCTCGGATTTGTCGCGCGCATGCACCCCTTGGACGGGCGCGATCTGCGAACATGATATACTTGCCGCATGCGCACGAAACGTCTGCAGTATTCGTTTCTTCTCGCGATGCTCGCGCTCGCGCTGTTCGTCGGGTTCGTGCTGTTCCGTCCCTTTCTTGGCGTGCTGGCGGTCGCGGCCATGGCGGCGGTGGTCGCGCATCCGCTTAAGGAGCGCGTGAAATACGCGACGCGCCTGAATGACGGCCTGTCTTCGTTCCTGACCGTGCTGCTCGCGGGGATGCTGATCTTCATCCCGGTCGCCTTCCTCGGGTACCAGGTGTTCACCGAATCCGCGGACCTGCTCGCCGCGATCTCCGCGCAACGCGACGTGTATCTCGATACGCTCGAGCGCATCTTCTTCGGTCCGCTGCGCGAGGCGGTCCCGGGCTTCCAGATCGAAACCGAGACGTATGTCCGCCAAGGGCTCTCGGTGCTCACATCGAATCTGGGCCGCATCTTTTCCGGCACCGTGGAGGTCGTGGCCGGGATCTTCCTGTTTACCATCGCTTTCTATTATTTGCTGAAAGACGGACCGCGTTTCGTGCATTCCTTCGTGGCTTTGAGCCCGTTATCCGATCGCTACGACCAGGACGTGCTCGACCGCATGGCGCTGTCGATCAATTCGATGGTACGCGGCCAGCTGCTCGTCGCCCTCATCCAGGGACTGCTCACCGGTCTCGGCTTCTGGATGTTCGGCATCCCCAACCCGGCCCTGTGGGGAAGCATCGCGGCGGTCAGCGCGCTGATCCCCGGCGTCGGGACCAGCCTCGTGCTCGTGCCGGGGATTATCTATCTCTTTGCGACGGGCCAGCTTTGGCAAGGGGCGGGCCTGCTCGTATGGGGCGCGCTGGCCGTCGGGCTGATCGACAATCTCCTCGGCCCGATGCTGATCGGCAAGGGCGCGAAGATCCACCCGCTGTTCATCCTGTTCGCGGTACTCGGCGGGCTTGTCCTGTACGGACCGCTCGGATTTTTACTCGGTCCGCTCACGATCAGTCTGCTGTTCGCCCTGCTCGACATCTATCGCATTCTCGTGCTGAAGGAGCATCCCATCCTCACCGAGAAGATGAAGAACGGAAAAGCGCGGTGACGGGCGCGCCGGATTCGAGCCAGTCGGCCACCGTGCGGAACGGAACCGTCACGGTCAGCTGGCCGGCGGCGTACGGCGCGACGTCATAGACGTTCCAATAAAACACGAACCCGTTCGGCGTGAGATAAAAATCCTCGTAGGCGGCAAGTTCGCGGAGCTCCTCGTCCGTCGCGGGGTTCGCGTCCCCCACGTACGCGGAGAAGGCCGCGGCTGCTTCCGGGATCAGCGCTTCGTCCCATTCGTCGACGAGCTGCCGTCGCACCATCTGCAGGAGCGGCTTGAGCCGATCCGGCTTGACGAGATCGCCGAGCCTCAACCGGCGCCCCTCGGGAACCGTCAGCGTCACGCCGTGGAGCCACGGCAGGCCGTGCGCGCCGCCGCTGTAGGAGTAGCTTTGGATGACGAGGCTCGCGAGGCCGTCCTGGAGCAGCTCGACATCGTAGCCGACGGACTGCACGTACTGCATGTATCCCGTTTCGTCGTTACCGAGCGCGGCGGACAGTTCCTCAAGCTCCGCGCGGCATTGTTCGATGTAGGCGTCGGCGCCGCGTTCGAGGTCGAATGACCCGTCGGTGGAGGTCGGGACGTAGCCGGTGAGCGCCGCGCGCTCCAGTTCCCGGTTCGCGGCATCCCACCGGCGGTCGGGTTCGGCCTCGCCGCGTACGCGGGCCTGGAATTGCGGATACACGATCCGGAATACGCACCGGTCGCTCCCGCCGTCATTCCAGGCGCGGAACACCGTACGCATGCCGAGGGAGGCATGCGGGCGTTCGGGAGCCGAGACGCTCGGGGTCGCGTCCATGGGCGGCGCGTCGTCGGTGCCGGGCAGGTCGGCGGGCTTGGCGCATCCGGTACCGAGGAGCCCGAGAAGGGCGGAGGACAGAAGCAGTCGTTTCATACGTCGTCAGCATACGTCACGCGCGACGGAAAAGAAAAATCCGCCCCGTCTCGCTTCGCGCGACGTTGGCGGACAGGGGGTCTGATTCAGGTACGCGTGAGATAGACGATGACGGCCGGCCCGACGTCTTCGGTTTTCCACACACGCGCGCGGTTCGTCCTGATCCAGTCGTAGGCGACCTGGCGCATCACGCCCTGGCCGTTGCCGTGGATGATCTTCACGGCCGGCGTTCCCTTCACGAGCTGCTCCCGCATGAAATGCTTCACCCGGGCTTCGCCGATGTGGTGGCGCAACCCGTGTAGGTCGACGAACGGGATCGCGTCGTTGAGATGTGATGCGCGCGGTCGGGAGAAGAAGTCTCCCGTGCGGATGGATTTTCCTCTGCCTCGCATGGGGTCTCCTTTCGTCTCTTAGGGGTACATATTCTTATTCATCCTGTCAAGGCGCGCGTGTCGTGCTACCATGGCGCGGATGTCGAAAAAGCGTTGGGAACGTCTGATCGCCGTCGTGGTCGCGGCCGTGTTTTTGATCGTGCTTTCGCGCGTGAGCGCGGCGCCGGGCGGGATCGATCTACCGCGCACCACCGCTCCTCCTCTGGGAGGAGGGGAGAGGGGAGGTGATGCCGCCATCACCGTTACCAACGCGCTTGTTCTCCGCGCGGTGGACGGGGATACGCTGAATGTCGCGTTGGACGGCGGGACCGAGGCGAGCGTGCGGCTCCTCGGCGTGAACACGCCGGAAACGGTCGATCCACGCCGTCCGGTCGAGTGTTTCGGCAAGGAGGCATCCGCCTTCACGAAAGCGATGACGGACGGAAAGCGCGTCCGGCTCGAGGCGGATCCGCAGGCCGACGAGGTGGACAAATACGGCCGTTTGTTGCGTAATGTTTTTCTCGAGGACGGCACCGATGTAAATGCGGTGCTCGTCGGGGAAGGATATGCGTATGCGTACGTCGGGTTCCCGCAGGACAAAACGCGGAAAGCCGAATTGATGAGATTGGAGGAAGAGGCGCGCGCGCAGAAGCGCGGGCTGTGGGCCGATGGAGTATGCGAAGACTGATCAAGCCGCCGCAGGCAAGACTCCTCATGGCAGGCGCCGCGCTCGTCGGGGCGTTTGCCTCGGCGTACCTGCTCGACGTGTACGTACGGAACGCGCCTATCGTGTGCGGTCTCGACGGTCCCGGCGGCTGTGACGCGGTGCGCGCCTCGGAGTGGGCGTATGTCTTCGGCGCGATCCCGCGCCCCGCGCTCGGTCTCGCGTTCTTCGCGCCGTTCTTCGCGCTCTTGTGCATCCGTGCCGCGACGGACAAATACGCTGATCGTTTGCGCCAGCTGACAAAGGTGCTGGCCGCGATCGGGGCGCTGGAATCCGTGTATCTGATCCTGCTGCAAGCGGTCGTGATCAAGGCGTATTGCGTGTGGTGCCTCACCGTTTCGGCCATGACGTTCGTGATCGCGGGCATGGCCATCTACGATGTCAAAGAGGAGCATCGATCCATGTCCGCCTTCCGCGAGCTGCGCTGGTACCTGCTCATGTTCATTGCCTACGCGCCGCTTGCGGCGTTCCTGTTTCTCGTCTTGACCAGGCTGAACTAATCTGGAAGGCTCACCGCGCACATCGACCCCGTCATCCGACGGGACAAGCAAGGAGGTGCCGCGTGAATAAGCGAAGAGTTGCCTGTTTCGATATCGACGCGACGCTGCATCGCGGTACCCGTTCCGGGGAGTCGCTGGGCGAATGCGTGGCGCGCGAATGCGTGCGTCGCGGACTCGCTCCCGCGGACGCCTTTGAAAAGGCGGACGGTCTCCGGGACGCCTATGACCGGCGGCTTGTGCCGTACGGCGAGTACGGCACCGAGTTCTGCCAAGTGCTCGATCGCGGCTTCTTTGCCGGCCTTGACGCCGCGGCGGTGCATGCGATCGCGGAGGAGATCGCGCGTCGCGAACGCGACCGGACGTACCTGTTCACCCGTGAGCTGCTTCATGCGGTCCGGGAGCGCGGATACTTCACCGTCGCGATCAGCGGGTCGTTCCACGGAGTGGCCGAGCCGTTTGCGCGGGAGTGGGGGTTCGATGTGGTGCTCGGTACGGAGTACGATCTCGACCCGGACGGCAAGCTGTATGGAACGCCGGATCGTGTCGTCGTGCATGCCGCGAGAAAGGGAGAGGTCTTGCGGGAAGAGATCGCTCGGCGCGAAGGCCTGACGTTCGAGGGTTCGATCGCGGTCGGCGACGCCATGAGCGACGCCTCGATGTTGGAAGCGGTCGAGCATCCGATCCTCTTCAATCCGGACGCCGCCCTCCTCGACCACTTCGACCACAAGCCTCGCTCGCAGCGACGCGCCTGGCTCGTCATCGAGCGTCGTGTGGTGTACTACTGCAATCTGGGCGAATCGCGGTTTCTCTCGGCTGACGTATGCGAGTCGCATCGCCGACGGATGAAGGCGCGAAACGTTCGTGAGCGGTTCCTCTGACCCCTCCGGGTCTTTTTTTGTCGGGTTGCATCATCCCTGACATGTGGATAAGGTCGGGTTCTATGGAAATACGTGTTTTAGGGGGCAGTCCGTTCGACCAGGCTTCGGACATGGTTGTTTTGCCCGTCACCAAAGGAAAAACGCTGTTTTCCGGTTTGACGGCCACGTTCAAGAAACGGCTGGACGAGGATCTGGTCGCGCATGCTGAAAGCCGCGGATTCGAGGGCGGGCTGGGCGATATCCTGATCTTGCCGACGTACGGCACGCTGAAAGCGAAGTTCGTGGCGTTCATCGGCGCGGGAGGACGCGACACGATCACGGCCGACACGTATCGCCGCCTCGGCGCGATCACGGTCAAGAAGGCGCGCGAGTTGAAAGCGAAAAACGTCGCGACCACGTGGTCGGCGCTTCCGTCGTCCTCGTTGTCCGCGCGCGAGGCGGGCGCCGCGTTCGCGGAGGGCGCGCATCTCGCCGCGTACGGGTTTCATGCGTATCACAAGCGGAACGCGGATCGTCACACGAAAACGAAACTCAAGACGCTCACCGTCTATGAGCCGTCCGCGACGTCCGTGGCGGCGATCGAACGCGGCTTCCTCGAAGCGGCCGCACTTGCCGGGGCGACGTGCCTCGCGCGCGATCTTGTGAACACGCCTTCGCAGGACATGACGCCCGCGGCCATGGCCGACGTCGCCAGGGAGCTCGCCGCGTTGTCGAAGCGCGTATCGGTCAAGGTCCTCGACCGCGCGCGCCTGGAACGGATGAAGATGCACGCGGCGCTCGCGGTTGGCCGCGGCTCGGAATACGAACCGGTTGGCGTGCACTTGATCTATAAGCCTGAAGGAAAAAGCCTGAAGGAGCAGGGAAAGCAGAAACGCATCGTGATCGTAGGGAAGGCCGTGACATTTGATTCCGGGGGATTGTCTCTCAAGCCGGCCGACGGGATGACGACGATGAAGATCGACATGGCGGGCGCCGCGAGCGTGCTTGGCTTGTTCAAGGCATTGCCGGAGCTCGCGCCGAACGTCGAGGTGCACGGTATCTTCCTCGCCGTCGAGAACATGCCGTCCGGAAAGGCGTACCGCCCCGGCGACGTGGTGCGCGCGATGAACGGCACCACCATCGAAATCCTGAATACGGACGCGGAGGGCCGCGTCGTGCTCGCGGACGCGCTTTCGTATGCCGCGACGCTCAAGCCCGACGCGATCGTGGATCTCGCGACGCTGACCGGCGCGTGCGTCGTCGCGCTCGGCGAGGAGATCGCGGGACTCATGGGTACCGATCGCAAGCTGCTCGATCGTCTCAAGCTCGCCGCGGAAGCGACGGGAGAGCCGCTTTGGGAATTGCCGATGCATCCGTCCTACGAAGATCACGTCAAATCCAAGATCGCGGATGTGAAAAACGTCGGTGCAAAGGGGCAGGCCGGCGCGATCGCGGGCGCCATGTTCCTGAAACACTTCGTCCCGGCGGAAATCCCTTGGGCGCATCTCGACATCGCGGGGCCGTCGTACACCGAACGGGAGACGCGCCCCGACCAACCGCCCGGTGCGTCCGGCTTCGGCGTGCGTCTCCTGGCAAGATATCTACAGGGTCTTTGATGGCGATGTGGTACACTGGTTCACGTATGAATGTGAAAGTGTATTCAACGCCGACGTGTCCGTACTGCAAGCTCACCAAAGACTACCTGAAGGAAAAAGGGGTCGAGTTTGAAGACATCGACGTGTCCGCGGATTCGCAGGCCGCGCAGGAGATGGTGAAACTCTCCGGCCAGATGGGCGTGCCCGTCATCGACGTCGACGGCCATGTGATCGTCGGATGGAACAAGAACCTGCTTGAAGAAGCGCTGGCAGGATCAAAGAAAAAGGCCATGGCGTAAAGCGTCACGCATAGAGCGAAGCGCAAAAAAAACGTAAAAAACGAAAAGCGGCCGATTGGCCGTTTTCGTTATGCATTACGCGTTGCGCATTACGCTTTTCCGAGCGTTTTGTCCCCCTTGTGCCAGCTCGCCGGACAGAGCTCGCCGGTTTGCAGGCCTTCGAGTACGCGGAGCGTCTCGGCGCAGGAGCGGCCGACGCCGTTGTCATGATAGAGCGCGTACCGGAGCACGCCGTCCGGATCGATGATGAAGGTGCCGCGCAACGCGATGCCCTTGTCCTCGATGAGTACATGGTACGCGCGGCTCACGCCGTGAGTCATGTCGGAGAGAAGGGGGAACGCCTGTTTGCCAAGGCTGCCTTCGCACCACGCTTTGTGCGAGTGGCACGAATCCGTCGACGCGCCGAGGATGACGGCGTTCAGCTTGGCGAAATCCTCGTTCCTGGACGTGAATTCCGTAATCTCCGTCGGGCAGATGAAGGTGAAGTCAAGCGGATAAAAGAACAGGACGACCCACTTGCCGAGATAATCCTTCAGCGCATAATCCTTGAACGCCCCTTCCGGCGAATACCCTTCCAGGGTGAATTCGGGAGCCGGCTTGCCCACCTGGGCGATGGTGATTGGTTGTTGTTCCATATCGAAAAGATGAATGATCAATGCCCGTCTCGGGCTTCAAAACGATAGGACACGCGTCAGGCTTTGGCAAAGGGCTTGAGCACTTTCAGGATTTCCGCGGCTTTCGGGAAGCCGTGGCGATAGTAACGGATCACGCCGTCGGGAGAGATGCCGACCACCGTGCGGCGAATAAGATCGCGTTTCAGGATCGGACGTGTCGCCCCGTATTGTTTGCTCACGCGCTTCTGTCCGTCGACGAGGAGCGGGAACGGAAAACGATGCGCCGCCGCGAAGGCGCGGTGCGAAGCGGCGTCCGCGTGGTTGATCCCGAACACGGCAATGCCGAGCTTTGAAAACGCGGCCCACTCGTCGCGCAGCGAGCACAGCTGCAGGGTGCAACCGGGCGTCCGGTCGCCGGGATAAAAGACCAGCGTGACCGGCCCGACCGCGAGCGCCTCCGAAAGCCTGACACGCATGCCACGCGCATCCTCGAGTTCGAACTCGGGCGCCTTCGCCCCGGGTCCAAGCGTCTTCTTCATACGGCGAGCGTATCAAGAAACGTGAAGAATGTAGAGCGAAGCGTGAAGCGTCAGATCCTTCGCTCTTCGTTTCTCACTCTGCGCCCGGGATTCTTTGACTTTCACCCATGATTTTGGTCTCATGTGCCCATGTCATCCATTGCTTCCCAGGTGCCGCCGACGCCGCTGCCGGATCGCGCCTGGAACGGGCGTTCCTGGTGGTTCTCATGCTGCAGCGGCTGCTGCTTGGTATTCCTGATCGTGATCGGACTCGCGTTTTTCATCGGCGGTTGGTCCACCAAAAACGGCGCGTCATGGCTGAAGAGTCTCAATCAATACATCTCCCGATAACGCGTCTTGCGTCAGCAGCAGCACGCGTCCGCCGGAGGCATCGCGGATCTTCGGCGCGTATTCGGCGATCGTGTCGGGATCGTCAAACGAGAGGATGAGCCGGTCGGCGTACGCCTGGATGAAGAATTTTTCCGAACCAAGCGACGGCGACACCAGGATGTCCGTGGACGATGTGCGCGCCCCGATCGAGGTCCAGGCCGCGACCTGCTCGCGCGTGAAGGCGTTTTGCGGATCGTCGTTCAGGAACCGGGCGAAAGCCCAGAAATGCGCGACCCACAGGAGGGCGAGCGGGGCCGCGAGCAGGACGCCCGACCATTTCATCCCTTTCCATTTCGTGGCCAGGACATAGGTCGCGATCGCGAGCAGTGTCACGAGCGCCGGCGCGAGCTGGCGTCCCTGGTATCCGAAGGTGCCGACGACGGGAAGCAGGAACGGATACGTCATACCGGCAACGGCGAGGATGGCAAGCAAGCGCGTACGCGTCCTGTCCACGAGCTTCGCACGCCAGGCCGCGAAGACGAGCAGCGCGGCGATCGGGAGCGCGAAGCGTGCGCGCAGGCCCGTGAGATACCCGGTGAGCGAAAGCGCGGCCGAAGCGTTTTTCACGAGCGGAGGGAGCCGGCCGAGCGCGGCGGGCGCTTCGGAGGAGCGGAAGGCGAACGCGCCGTAGAAATCCCGCATCATGTCCGCGACGCCGAGATACCACGTGTTCTGCGCGATCTGCACCCCGAAGGCGAGAATCGGCGCCAGTGCCCAGCCGAGAGGCCGGACGAGCCGTAGGCGCCTGTGTTCGATGACGTCCAAGCCGCACAGCCAGATAAAGACGAAGAATGTTGAGTCGTACGAACTGCTCGCCAGGATGAAGTACAAGATCCACGTAGCAATATTGAGGCGCTTTTTCCCGATCTCGTCCTTCGCTTCAGAAAAACGATAGAGGCTGATGAACAGGATCGCGTTTCGGAACAGATCGTCGATGGGCTGGTTCGCGAGCGAGTCCGCGTATCCCAGAAACACGGTCGTCGTCGCGTAATAGAAGGTCGCGATCGCCGCGATCCAGTGGTTGCGTTTCGAGAACAGGAAGACAAAGCCGTAGAAGAACGCGAGGCCCATCATCGAGAAGAGGATAGCGGCGACGCGCAACCCCGCACGTTCGATCACACCGAGTTTGGCGAGCAGGCCGTAGGGGATGAGGTATCCGGCCGGATAATGCGTGTAATACAGCCGGTTGCCGATGATCTCGCCCGTCTTGGTTCCGTCGGCGAGGAAGCGGAACTCGGGACGGTCGAGAAACGCGATCGCGGGATGATATCCCGAAGGCAGGAACAGGAATTTGTGGGCGATCATGCCGTCGCGCGCCCAATGC
The DNA here is from genome assembly GCA_964413995.1 of uncultured Gammaproteobacteria bacterium. GTDB lineage: Bacteria > Patescibacteriota > Patescibacteriia > 2-12-FULL-60-25 > 2-12-FULL-60-25 > RHKK01. The sequence goes on along the minus strand of CAYPUF010000001.1, from coordinate 43,568 downwards.
CGCACGGTGAGCACGGTTTGCGCGGACCCGAAACCCCACTGGTCCCATCCGCGCGGGTCTTGCGCCTTGGCAACGAGATACGTGCCGATCGGCAGCAGGACCACCGCGAGCGCGAGCGTGTGTTTTTTCCAAGCGGAGGTCATACGCGTTTCCGGTGGCGTGCCGGACGCGTCAAGACGATGACGCTGTCAACGGCGAGCAAGAGCAGCATCGGCTCGATCGGCACGCGGTAGCGGTGCAGGCCCATCGGTGAAACGAGAAAACCGTACGCGAGCATGAGTCCCGTCCAGAGCAAGGGAACGGACGACCATTCGCCCGTGACGGCTCGCCGGATGAAGGCATTCCCCAGCGCGAGAAGCGAGAGCAGCAGGACCAGGAGCTGGAACCCGAACGCGAGCAGCGCGGCGGGATGCTCGCGGATCTGGCGCATGGCGTCATTCCAGCGGAAGAGCACGAGATCTTTTGCCAACGCGGTAGGATCGGCTCCGCGCAGGCTCGGGAACCATCCGAAATCCTCGTAGAGCGTGTCGATCGTCGTGTCATGATAGAACGTGCGCGGGATGCGCGTCGTATGGAACCAGAGAAACGCCGCCGGTGCCGACAGGATCCAGCCACGACCGTTAGCCGCCAAGCGTTTCGCCTTGTGCGGTTCAAAGAGCTGCATGGTGTTTTCGGCTCCGACCAGCGCGGAGCCGGCCGCGATATAGTTTTCATTGAAGAACGGGTCCGCGCCTTTCGTCCGCCAATGCTGGAACCGGTACCCCACGTCGAACAAGTTCGTATCGGACACCGACGAGTACTGGAAGACGCGCAGGCCGATAAAGTTATAGGACAGCCATGGCAGCAGGAGCGCGCCCGAGATGACGAACGAGGTGATGATGGTGCGCGCGGCAATCCGTTTCGCGAAGAAGATCGCCGCATAGGAGAGGAGCAGGAAGAAAATGAATTGCGGCTTGAGATTCGCGCCGAGACCGAACGCCAGCGTCGCGAGGAGGAATGACCTTCCGTCGGATCGCCGCACGAACAGCGCGAGACTCCCGAACCCGACCAGCATGAGCGGAAGCGCGAACGCCTCGGTCATGAGCGCCTTCGCGACGAAGCGGGACGCGAGAAACGGATCGATCGCAAGGACCAGGCCCGCGACGAGGCCGGTGCGCTCGGACCAAAGCGCGCGGCCGTATCCGTAGGCCAGGCCCGCCGTCGCGGCGACGGCCAAGGCCTGCAGGGCGAAGAGGATGTCAAACGCCCCGCCGGCCCGGAGCAGGCCGGCGATCAAAAGCGGGTAGATCGGTGCACGGAAATTATCCGGCCGCGCATCCGCTGCCGGGTCGGCGGACCAGAGTCCGTGTTCGAGTACGTTTTGGGCGGTTTGCAGGTAACTCGGACCGTCTCCGAGGAGCGAAAACACCTCCGTTCCGGATGCTTGGAGCAGCCAGCCGTAGCCGATTTGCGTCAGGAGGGCCATGCCGACGACGAGCGCGATGCGCAGAGCCGGCCGCGCGTTCTTCGTGGGCGCCATACCGTGGAGAATGCCCTGACGATAGGGCAAAACGGACGCGTTGTAAATGCGAAGATGTGGGCGGTTTGACTTTCGTCTCGCGGACCGTAAAGATGTCGCGACGTAACCTATGCACGCTTCCCGTACGCGACTGCTCCTCATTCTCGGTTTGGCCCTCGCCCTTGCAGGCGCTGGTTGCGCCTGGTCCGGGCCCCGGGACGGAGGCTCCACCCCCGAGCAAAAGACCGCCGCCGTCGAAGCGGCCGAGGCGATCCAATTCATCCCAGGCGATACGTTTGAAATCCGCCAGACCGTGCTTGGCTTCGGGGCCTTCATCCCCGATCTGCTTCAGAGCATGGACGGCGTCCGGAAGGTGACGATCAAGCGATTCGCGCCGACGCACGTGGCCGAACTTGACTGGACGCTCGAGACCACGCGCGAAACCGAGTCTTCCAAAAAGCTGCGTGCGGAATACGACGCCGAGCGGCAACGCGATCCCGATACGGAGCTTCCGCCGCCGACGGTCGCGACGGAACGGGTCACGACCGAGGGACGGCTCGTGGGGATCAACCTGCGTACGTCCCACACGGCGTTCCTTCCGGCGTATTGGCCCGAGGGCACGCATGACATGCTCGGCGAAAAGACGGGGATCTGGCTGTCGGACGACGCGTTCATGGAGCTGTCAAAAACGAACAAGACTATCCTGAATCTCGGCGTGTTCGACGACGCGCTGAACCAGGCGGTCAAAAACGTCGCCGAGCTGAAGGAGGCGCTCGCCGTCCTCCGGGAACAGGCTTCCCAGGAAGAGGCATATAAGGACCTGACCTTGCTGGAGGCCGAAGCGGAACGCATCGAATGGCCGCTGACGGTCAACGGCGAAAAGAAGATCGTTTCCGCGATCCGAGCGCGCAACTGGTTCGGCGAGGTGATCGTCCTCAATAGCCGTCAGAACCCGATGATCCTCAAGGTGACGCTAAACCCGCTTGCTGCCGGCATGGATGTCGCGGCCGGACACGGCGCATCCGTCATGGATCGCCTCTTCGGCTACGAAGTCAATAACGTCACGTTGAAACGTCCTTGACGCATCGCGATAGCGAGGAACGAAGAAAACGAGTATCGAGTAGCGGATATCGTCGGACGGCACCTCCTTCGACGATCGTCGTTCCTCGCTACTTGATGTTCGATTTTGCGTACATGCAATGCTTCGGATACAGCCGCCAGAAGTAGAGCTGGTCGCGGATATGCCGGAGCTTGACGAGCCGGTCCGCGACGGCCGCGACGGCCGGGCTGAGCTTTGGCGGATCCACGGCGACGGGATAGCTTGTGGGCCACTCGCTGTCGCGCCGTTGTTTCTTTTGAAACTGTCCCAACAGCTCCTTCCATGCCCCGACGATTTGCACCTCGACGAAGCGCGTCGGTTTCTCAATGGCCTCGCCCTTGCAACTGCCGTCGCGGCCGAGCGCATTCAGGACGCGCGTCCATTCCGCGAGATCCGGATCGGCGAACTCGAATCCCGTCTGCGGTTTGGCATGGCCCATGGAACGTTCCTGCGCGTGTTTCAGAAATCCGGCGGCGAGCGCGGAGGCCACCTCGTCATCCGTGCGGCCATGGCTCGGCCAGCTCATGGCCCGGATCACCGAACGCATGATTTCCACGTGCCGCTCCTTGCCTTCGGCTTTCGCGCGTTCCAAGTCGTCGATCGCCGCCGGTTCGATGACATAGAGATCCGGGCGAAAGGCCATGGCCTCGTAGTCTTCGGGGTCAAACGTGCGGGGATCGAGCCGTTCGAGCGTGCCGGGCTTGCGTCCGGGTTTCGCGAGGCTGCGCACGTAGCGCATCATGAGCGCATGCTGGTCGCCGATACGCTCTACGTCGGTTTTCGGCGGCTGTTCGGCGGGCGCGGGGAAAACGCGTCTCTCCTCGGCTTTCATCATAGGGCGGAGAAACGCTGCGGCCACTTCGGGTCGGTCTTCACTTCCAGATCAAGATAGACCTTGTCGCCGGTCGCGGCCTCGATCTCTTTTCGCGCGTCCATGCCGATTTGCCGGATCATCATTCCTTTTGCGCCGATAATCATCTTTTTGTAGCGGTCATCCGTGGTCCAGATCACGGCTTCGATCCGGCGTGTGCCGTTCTGCGCTTCCACGTCCGTCACTTCCACCATGACGGAGTAGGGGAGCTCCTTTTCCAACCGGAGAAAACATTTTTCGCGGATGACCTCGGCCAGCCAGTCGCGGTGCGAGAGATCGGTGAGCTGCCGCTCCGGATAATACCGCTCGCCTTCGGGGAGAAGCGTGAACATCGCGTCCATGAGGCGGTTGAGATCGCGGCGCTTGAGCGCGGAAATTTCGAGCGTGAGGCGCTGGCCCACGTCCGCGGTCCGCATCTCTTCCAGCGCCGGTTTTTCCTCGTCGCGCAGGTCGCTTTTGTTGATGACGGCGATGATGGGTACGGGAAGCTTGCGGAGCAGGCGGCGGAGATCTTCCTCTTCTTCGCCGGGCTCGCGTGTCGGATCCATGACGTACACGACGAGATCAATGCCTTCCAGCTGCTCGCGTACAAGCGCGTTCAATTTTTGCGAGAGCGCGTCCTTCTTGCCGAGAAAGATGCCGGGCGTGTCCACGAAGACGATTTGCCCACGTTTATCATGCAACACGCCGCGCACCGGCCGGCGCGTCGTTTGCGGTTTGGGCGTCACGATCGCGACTTTCGTCCCGACGAGCGCGTTCAAGAGCGTGGACTTGCCCACATTCGAACGCCCCGCGAGTACAACAAAACCGGATTTCATGGGACCAGTTTACAGTTAACAGTTGACAGTTACCAGTAGGAGTCCTGTCGTTGCGAGGATCCGCCAGTTGGAGGAGACGAAGCAATCTCATGCTTGTTTGATGAGCGAGGCGACCACCTCCACATGCGGCGTTTGAGGGAAGAGATCGAGCGCCTCGAGCGATTCGACGCGGTATTTCGTCTTGAGTTGTTTTAGTTCATCCACGAGGCGATGGTAATTGCACGAAACGTACACGATGCGGGGCGGCGCGTTTTCGAGCAGCGCCTTGAGCGCCTTCGGGTGGAGTCCCGCGCGGGGCGGATCCACGATGACGGCGTCGGGATGTTCCGCGGACCAGTCTAGCGCTTCGGTCGGGCCCGCGCCGAAGCGGCAACGATGACCGACGCCGTTCGCGTCCGCGTTTTTCTTCGCAAGTTCGATCGCGGGTGCGTCGAGCTCGTGGCCGTACACGTCCGCGCCGCGTTTTGCCGCGGCGATGCCGAAGAAGCCGAGGCCGCAATACAAATCCAGGATTTTGTAGGGGCATGATTTATCACGCCCGGGCGCCATGAATGGCGCCCCCACGGCATTCAGAACGGCGTCCTGCAGTTTTGCGGCCATGACGGTGTTCGTTTGGAAAAACGAATTCGGATGGACGGCGTAGCGTATGCCGTTGACTTCCTCGGTGAGGAATTCGTTTCCGTGAAGGAGTTCGAGCGTTTTGCCTTGAGACAGGTCGGTGATCTCGGGGTTCTCCGCGAGGTAGAGGGAGCTGCAGAAGGGTGAAAGACGTTCGATGAGCGATGAACGATGAGCGACAAGCCGGGCCAAGTCGCTCACAACGAGCGTGATCATGCGTTCGCCGGTGTTCTTGCCGAGGCGGATCACGCAATAACGGAGATCGCCGGTGTACTTTTTCGCGTCCCACGGCTCGATCTTGAGTTCGCGCATCAGGTCGCGGACGGTTTGGAGGATGGCGGGCGTTTCCTTGTCGAGCAAGAGGCACGTGGAAAGATCGAGATAGCGGTTCCATGAGCCGTATTCCTTCAGGCCAACCTCTCCTTTCCAGCCGACCACGTAATCCATCCGATTGCGATAATAAAAAGTTTCCGGCGAGGGCATCACGTCGCCGACGCGCTCATCGTGTCCCGCGCGTTCGAACGCGCGGTTGATCAAGTGTTTCTTGAAACGCAACTGCGCGTCGTAGGCGAGATGCTGCCAGAGGCAGCCGCCGCACACCCCTGCATGCGGACAGGGCGCGTCGATCCGGTCCGGAGCGCGTTTCACGACGTTCGACAGGCGTCCGATTTTCACGCCTTTGTCGCGTTTCACGAGCGTCGCTTCGATCTCGTCGCCGGGCGCGGTAAAGGGGATGGCGTAGGGAGGGGAGAATCCGCGGCCTTTTTCGTCGAAGTCTTGGATGACGGTGTTGATCGGGTCGCCGAATTTCATATCGAAACACGTAACACGTAGCACGTAACTTATCACAAGGACAATCCTTGGAAACAAAGAATCTGCCCAAGGCAGATCAGTAGATGTCGCGCTCGCGCGCGGCGAGCTCGCGCTGGAACGCGGCGAGCGGGTCGGCGGGGATGGGCGGCGGGTCCTGCTTCTCCTGCAGCGCGAGCGTCAGCTCGGCGACGCTCGGGAAGGAGTGGCGCGGCCGCTCGTCGGGCGCATCCTCGGGGAACAGGCGCAGCTTCTTGTCGTGCGCGTTGATGCGCTGTCGCTCCTCCTCGCCGAGCGCGAAGCCCAGCGAGTAGGTCGGATCGCCGGCACACGAGTTGCGCTGGCCGTTCAGGCCGGCCTGGAAGCCTGCCTTCCAGATCTGGATCGAGGCGGTGTCGCCCTCCGGACAGCAGGCCTGGTGCCCCTTGGTCATCCGGCAGTATTCGCAGCTC
>CAYPUF010000001.1:36047-37302 GCA_964413995.1 uncultured Gammaproteobacteria bacterium | reverse complement strand
TCATCATTTTATGGAGTTACATCTCATTGCGCATGACATCCGGTCGCTCGAGAACGTAGGCGCGTTGTTTCGGACGTGCGACTCGCTCGGTGTCGCAAGGTTGTGGTTGGCGGGATACACGGCGACCCCACCCGACCCAAGAATCTCCAAAGTCGCGCTCGGCGCGGAGACGATGGTACCGTTCGAGGCCGTGAAGGACATCGGGGAGCTCTTCGATCGCCTGGAAGCGGACAAGATGCCCGTCTATGCGTTGGAATTGACGCCGGATGCGGAAGACCTCGCTGATTTTCGTCCGCCGGAGCGTATGGCGTTCCTTCTCGGCACAGAGCGGACAGGCATCCCGCCCTCGTTGCTCGACCGGTGCGCGGGGGCGGTCAAAATCGTGCAAAAAGGCAAGAAGGAATCGTTGAACGTGGCTGTGGCGGCCGGTATCGCAAGCTGGGCGATCCTAAACCGGAACCCTTCTGTCGCTCATCGGTCATGACTCATCGCTCATCGTGATCGCGCTTGCATTGGAGCAGTTTTTGCGCTAGATTGAGAGGCGTATGAAGCTGTCGATCATCATTCCGGCCAAGAATGAGGAGGCGGTGTTGCCTGGTTTGTTCCACACGATCGAGAACCAGGCGTTTCGCGACTTCGAAGTGATCGTCGCGGACGCGAATTCGACCGACCGGACGCGGGAGCTCGCATCGGCGTTCGGCGCCAAGGTCGTGGACGGCGGGATGCCGGGACCGGGGCGCAACCGTGGCGCGTCGGCGTCATCGGGTAATATTTTGTTATTCGCCGACGCGGACGTGCTCTTGCCGAACGAGCGGTATTTGGACGATGTCGTACGCGAGTTCGAGGAACGCGCCGCGGACGTGGCCACGTGCCGGCTGAAGCCGATGTCGGACCGTCTTGACGACAAAGTCGGCCATGCCGTGTTCAACCACTACGTCAAGCTGACAGAACGGATCAGGGGCCACGCCGCGGGATCGTGCATCATTTCGCGCAAGCGGGTACACGACGCGATCGGCGGGTTTGACGAGCGCGTCGTCTTCGCCGAGGACCAGGAGTATGCCGCACGCGCCCGCAAATTGGGGTACCGTTTCCGCCTGCTCGAGTCCCAGCCGATGCATGTCTCGGTCCGGCGTCTCGACAAAGACGGCCGTTGGCCGATCCTGTTCAAGTATCTCTACAGCGAGGCGCACATGTTGTTGAAAGGCCCCATGTTCGAACACATGTTCGAATACCGGTTCGCGCATTTTGACCAGAA
>CAYPUF010000001.1:30954-35947 GCA_964413995.1 uncultured Gammaproteobacteria bacterium | reverse complement strand
GCGGACACGGGGATCGACGGGCTCGACGTGGTCGTGGTGGACGGGAAATCCGACGACGCGACGCGGGATCGCGTCCGCGCGCTCGCCGACGCGCATCGCGACCGCGTGTCGATCCGTTTGTTCGAGTCGGACACGCGTAACGTTTCGACCCAACGCAACCTCGGCGCGTCGAATGCCGTGCACGACCTGATCGCGTTTCTCGACGCCGACGTCGAGATCCCGGACCGCGCGACGCTCGAAGCGCTCGTCGCGTCGTTCCGCATGGAGCGCTGCGCGGCCGCCTCCTGCCGCTTCGTCCCGACCAACGGCCATCCGGTCGGTAGATTTTATTATTGGCTGATCTACCGTTTCCACCGGTTCCAGGAGCGCCGCAAACCGTACGCGCTTGGCGCCTGCATCCTGACGCGCAAAGAGGTGTTCGAGCGCGTCGGCGGGTTCGACGAGACGATTCGCGTCAACGAGGACGCGCATTACGTCGAGCGCGCGTCGAAACACGGGCCGTTCCGCGTCTTTCCGCACGCCCTCAAGACGTCCACACGCCGCTTCGACAAGGACGGGTATATCCGCATGGGCCTGCGGTATCTGCGCATCTGGCTCGACCGCACGTTCCGCGGCGAGCTGCGCGACGATCGCATCAAATACGAATTCGGACACTATGACTCATAATTCCACCGTCAAAGCGTCAGTTGTCACCGTCTTGTTTGCTGTGTTCGGCATCATTGGGTTGGTAACCAACTATTTCGTTCAGTCGCACGCCATCCTCTTCGCGCTGCTGTTGGTGCACACATTTTTTTCGGTTCGATGTTTTTCAGCGCTGATCGACCCCAAAGATAAGCGACAAATTGCCGTTGATTCCCTACTTGTGATCAGCTATCTCGGTTTGGCACTTTCCATCGGAACAGAATATTACTTGTTATGGTGGGTCGTCTTATTTATTTTCGCGTCATTGAAATACGTTCTTTTAATCGGAAGACTTCACTATCCTATCCTGCTTCGCCGAAAGTTGACCGCGGATATCGGAGGGATCGGTTTTGGTTTTGGCATGCAATATATGTGGGTCTTCTTCGGTTTTCACGAAGACTATCGTTTCTTTTTTGAAGGAAAATGGTTCGGTATCCTGACGGGCTTTGAGTGGATCTGGGTAGGGATATTCGCCATTGCCACGACCTATTATTTCTTCGTCCGCCCCTTGTACGTCCCGGATAAGATGTCGGCGCTATGAACCGGAAGGTGAGGATCGGGTCGCGGGATGAACTGCGCGAGAACGAACCCGTGCATTTTCATTTCGGGCCGATGAAAGGCATCGCGATCGTGCGCGGCGGCACATGCAAAGCGTATGTGAATCGATGCACACACATGGGCGGCCCCGTCGATGTCTGCCATAAGGGAACGCTCAAGTGTGGGTGGCATGGCGCGGAATTCGATTGCGATACGGGTGCGGCGATCGAGGGCGAGGCGCCGGAAGGGAGTTTTTTGAAGCGTCTCGAAATCGCGGAGGAGAATGGTATCCTATACGCAATTTTTGAGATGCCAAACGATCCGTTCGCATGATTAACGTCTTTCGGAAGTGGATGGCGCAGCAGACGGACGGCCTGACGGCCGCGGCGTTTATCGTCGGAGCGTCGTCGTTCGCGTCGCGCCTCCTCGGGATCCTGCGCGACCGCGCGCTGGCCGGGACATTCGGCGCGGGGGCCGAGCTCGACGCGTATTACGCCGCGTTCCGCCTGCCGGACATCGCGTACAACCTCGTCGTGCTCGGCGCGATCTCGGCGGGATTCATTCCCGTGTTCACGGCCTGGATGGAACGCGACGGCCGCGACGCGGCGATGCGTCTCGCCTCGCGTGTACTCGCGGCCGTCGGCGCGACGCTCGCCGGCGCGGCGGTCGCGATCGTCGCACTCGCGCCGCTACTCGTCCCCTTGATCGCGCCGGGCTTTTCCGGCGAGAGCCTCGACCTCGCGATCCGGCTCACGCGCGTGATGGCCGTCTCGCCGATCCTGCTCGGTCTCTCGGCTGTGGTCGGCGGCGTCATGCAGTCGATGCGCCGGTTCGTGGGCTTCGCGCTTGCGCCCGTGTTTTACAATCTCGGCATCATCGGCGGCACGGTGCTTTTGAGCCCCTCATTCGGCGTGTACGGCGCGGCGCTCGGCGTGGTCGCGGGCGCATTCCTGCACCTCCTGGTCCAGCTTTCGGCGGCGCATGACGTGCCGTTTTGGCCGATCGTCAAGCCGGATTTCGCGGACCCCGGCATGCGACGCATCCTCATGCTCATGGGCCCGCGTATCGCGGCGCTCGGCGTGTCGCAAGTCAGTTTTACGGCGCTGATCGCCATCGCGACGATCACGGAAACCGGCGCCGTGGCCGTGTTCAATCTCGCGAACAATCTCCAGAGCTTTCCGCTCGGCCTATTCGGCATCTCGTTCGCGATCGCCGCGTTTCCCATGCTTTCGCGCGCCGCGGCCGCCGGCGACGACGAGGGATATCGCGTGACGCTTTCCGCCGCCTCGCGTCGTATCCTCTTTTTCGTCCTGCCCGCGACGGCCGTGTTTTTCCTCCTGCGCGCGCAGATCGTGCGTCTTGTGTTGGGCGGCGGCGTGTTCAGCTGGGAAGACACGATCCGTGTGGCGGACATGCTCGGTCTCATGGCACTGTCGCTCGTGGCGCAATCGCTCGTGCCGCTTCTCGTGCGCGCGTTGTATGCGCGGCAGGACACGTGGACGCCGTTCCGCATCAGTCTCGTGTCGGAGTCGGCCACGATCGCGGCCGCCTGGTTCCTGCACGGGCCGTTCGGTTTGCGCGGTATCGGTATCGCATTCAGCCTTGGCGCATGCGTGCAGGCCGTCATTCTGCTCTCCGTCCTGCGCAAGCGATTCGGTAAACTCGGCAAGGGGCAGACGCTGTACTCATTTTATCGAACCACGATCGCCACGGTCGCGCTGTGCGTCGTAGGCTTTCCGGTGCGCGAGTGGCTCGGCACGATCTACCGTCTCGAAACGTTCTGGCAGGTCGCACTGCAGGCCGTCGGTACGATCGCGTTCGGCGGTGGCGCGTTCCTCGTCACAGCATGGCTCATGCGCTCGCCGGAGCTGGATGAGATCGCGAACGGCATCCGTTCCAAGTTCGTGCGCAAGGCCAAACTGACGGAAGGCGCGGAGCAGGCGGGGTAGAATAGTTGACAAAATGCGAAAAATTTGAATAAATCACGATAGCCCGTATGGGCGAGGAGGTAGCTATGCGCCTGGACGTGAAGTAGTACCGGGTCACCGGGAAACCGGCCCCCTTCCGTTCCCGTTCCTAGCTCCGAGTTCGATGAGTTTGAAAGGAGGTTCGTGATGTTGAGATCCGGCTAGCGCCTTCGTTTAGCCGGTCGGGGTGACCCGGCCACGCTCTGACGGTTCCGCTTCGGCGGAGACTGAACCCCAACCGTCTTCAAAGGAGCGTGGTCAGACCACGTTCCTTTGGAGGCAAAGATGATGTTGCGACAGCTGCTCACGCAGCAGGTCCGTCACGAGGATGCGGAACTCGATCTCTTGGGGCGGCAAATCGCCTTGGTGATCGAGTCCTTCCGACATCCCGACGAGGAGCATGAGTGCGCGGTTCGCCATGAACGGTTCCCCGGGCGCGAGCTCTTGCCCGGAGACGCCACGCGGCGCTTTCTGGTCTTCGACAGTCTTCCCGGTTCCATCAACGTGAAGGCCATCGGAATCGACAAGCGTACGTTGTTCGTCGAGTTGTCCGCGTACGATCCGGAGAAGCTGGCGGAAACCGAGTTGCCGAAGGGCGTTCGGCTCGACATCGTCGGGCGCGCCCTGCGGCATGGGAGGCGGAAGCTCGCTTTCCTTTCCTGCGCGTCGAAGGACGTTGCGCGGGAGCACGGGAATCGTTGGTTGTGGATGGTCTCGTGGGACACGCTTCCGGAGGACGAGCTTCGGCTCGCGATCAGGACGCTCGATCTCCTGGACCAGTCGGATGTGTACGAAGCACCTCGTGCTTCGCCCGCGTCTACTCCTGCGAGTATGTCGGGCACCTTGAAGCCCGGCATGGGTCTCGAGATGAGGCTCGGTCTGCATCTGGATCTCATCCAGGAGCAGGTACCAATTCTCGCGGTCCGCGCCAAGAACACCGGACCCGGCGGAATGCGACTCGAGCAGACCGCCGTCCTTGCCCAGGAGGCGCGACTGGAGCAACAGCTCGAGTTCAAGCAGTTGCAGCGGTTCGAGTTGTGGCTCAAGCGTAATCCGGTCGAAGCAATCCGGGAGGCGCTGGAGCGAGACGGTTCTCCCGAGGGCCAAGCGCGGCTCGTGAAGTTCATCGAGTTCAAGATGGCTCGCGACGTCCGTGAAGCCGCTCGGGCGAGCGGTCAAGACATCGCCTGGTCCCAGGCCCGTCGTATCGTTCGAAAGATGATGCGGAGCTGACGCCCTCCGCCTGCCCGTTCGGGTTCCGATTCGTCGGAGTCCGCGACGGGTTTTTCGTATCCGACGGGAATCGGATGAAGCGGCCCTCCTGGGGGGTGTCTGTCATCCGTTTGCGGATGCTTGCGGTTTGCGGATGCTTGCGGTTAACTGGATTGGATTATGCAAAAGAAAACATGGGCGATGTTGGGCGGCGTGGTCGCGGTCGTGCTGATCCTTGGCGCGGCGGCGGCGTACGGCGTGGGGTATTTCGTGAGCAGGACGCTGGCCGAGCAAAGCCAGCGTGCCGAGGACGAGGCGGCGATCGCGGTGCTGCGCGTCGAGCGCGGCTCCGCCACGATCATGTCCTTCGGCATCACGCAACAGGTTCCGAGCGGCGGCGAAACGGAGGTACTCAAGAACGACGAGATCGTCGTGTCCGACGACGGGCGCGCCGCGATCGTTTGGGATAAGCACGGCCGGACGCTGATCGACGCCGGGACGCGGTTGCGCGTCACCGAGCTCGCGAGACCCTCCGGCGAGTCGCTGCGCGCGCGATGGCTCATCGACATCGGCCGGACGTGGACACGCCTCGAGCG
>CAYPUF010000001.1:2818-30854 GCA_964413995.1 uncultured Gammaproteobacteria bacterium | reverse complement strand
CGCTGCGCGCGCGATGGCTCATCGACATCGGCCGGACGTGGACACGCCTCGAGCGTATCCTCGATCTCGACTCGGAAGTGAGTGTCGGCGCGCATGACGTGGTCGCGACCGTGCGCGGCACGTCCTTCGGTGTCGAGCGACAGGGGAATGCGACGGCCGTCAAGGTCAAGGAATCGAAGGTGGATGCGGCGCGGTTCATCGATCGTTTCTCACCCGCGTCCATGGCCTCGTTCCTCGAGGATTTTACGGCCGAACAAACCGTGGAGGCCGGGTTCAAGGTCGTGGCGTCCGACGCCGCGAAAGGGCCGCTCGCGCCGCCTGTTGCCATGACGCCGGACGAATTGAACGACCCGTTCCTGCTCGCCGGCGACCGTCCGCTCATGCCGGAGGAATACGACCTCTCCGGCTGGAAAAGCGGTGCGGAGCGCTGGCTTGCGGGCGCGCTCGAATATCTCGCCTGGCGTCCGTGGCTCCTCGCACGGCTCAACTTCGACTTCGAATCGTTCCGTGCGTTCTACGGCCGCGTTCCGTCGGGTATCCGTACGGGCATCGAATCGAGGATCGGCGCTCCCAATCTTGAGGAGATGGAACGGTTGTTGAATTGGTAACGGGCGGTGGACGGTGCGAAAAAAGGATGCTACAACCCGAGCGTCCTTTTTTTCATCCTACACAGGAGATGAGAGATGACTGTCCGAACCTGGAACCGGCTTACGATCGTTGCCGTCGGTGTGACCGTTTGTGTCCTGACGGGAGCATCGATTCTCACCCTGCCCGCTTCCGGGGCGGGTCCCGCCAATTTCCTCCTGGCATTCGCGGCGACCTGCTTCGCGATCTGGCTGGGATGGCGCAAGGGTCTCGACTTCGGCGACATGCTCTCCTTCGGCGGAAGCGCGATGATCGCCGTGATGTTCGGGTCGGCGCTTGCGACGCTGTCTCTCTGGCGCGATCGCGTTCCGTTCACGGACGACGATGCATGGATCGCGTCGTCTGTCGCGGCACCCGTCCTCGCGCTGTTCGTTCCGCTGGCGATCACGCAGTTCAACGCGAGCTATCCGGGGCGGTTGCGGCGATGGCTCAAGCCTTCGGAAGAAGCTACCCGCGCCTACATGAAGCAACTCATCAAGGAAGCGGAGCACAGGGAGTCGCTCGCGAAATACAACTGGGAAGGCGCGCGCCAAAGCCGAAAAAACCTCGAGGACAGGCTCGCGAAGTTCGAGGCGAAGACTCGGAGCTCCGCCGTGTATCGCTAGCACCCCATGGGTGCTTTTATGTAGTCTTCTTTCGGAACGTCTTGCGACAATCTTCCGCTTTCTGCCGGTCGTACTCGACAAACCCTATCGTGATCACATTCTTTCCGAGATCGAACGCTTCCACGTGAAGTCTTGAATAGAGATCCAGAGGAAAATCCCCAAAATCAGAAGTCGCGAGAACGATGTTCGTTCCGTATCGTTTTAACTGCGCACCAAGGAGATTGTCTACAAAAGACGTCCGTTTCGTGTGATCTTTTTCTCTTGCCGCACAAAGAATCGAAAGCTCGGTTGCCGTTTCTATATCCTGTTTCATTGTTGGTAGTATGAGAAATTGGCCGACCAAATTTTGAAGTTTTGCGAGCTCACCCTCCGTTCTTGCTGATCGGATAAATTCGAAATAAACGGCATCCGTGATCACGAGGGGACATTCAAGTCGCTTTGCCAATTCAAAGAATGGCTTGAGCGCTCCCTCGTTTTTCGAATGACTGATCAGGATGTTGGTATCGAGTAAGATGTGTCTATGCTTCAGCCAAGGGAACTCCTTACCGAGCGCGTTCCTCCTCTTCCCGTATGAAAATATAGGCAGCGGCTTTTGCGGCGGCTTCGAGCTTATCGAGATCAATGCTTTTCGCATTGGCTAAGTTTGCATCCGTGCGGATCTCGATGAGTTTTTTCTCACTGTTTCTCATAGGGAAGCGGTCAAGCTTTGTAGCGACAAGTATACCACGTTCAATATTTCATCAGACTTGTCAAGGGGTATGTTATCTGCAAATATCCACAAGATCATGGACCAATCTCGCATCCGAAATTTCTGTATCATTGCCCACATCGATCACGGCAAGAGCACGCTGTCGGATCGGCTTTTAGAGATCACCAACACCGTCGAAAAACGCAAGATGAAGGAGCAGCTGTTGGACACCATGGATCTGGAGCGCGAACGCGGCATCACCATCAAGCTCCAGCCGGCGAGAATGCAATACACGGCGAAGGACGGAACCGCATATGTGTTGAACTTGATCGACACGCCCGGCCACGTGGACTTCACCTACGAAGTCTCGCGTTCGCTCGCGGCCGTGGAAGGCGCGGTCCTGCTCGTGGACGCGACGCAAGGCGTGCAGGCGCAGACCATCGCCAACCTGTATCTTGCCATCGAGCAAAATCTTGTGATCATTCCGGTGCTGAACAAGATCGATTTGCCCAACGCCGACGTGGAGCGACGCGCGAACGAGCTTATCCAGCTCATCGGTTGCAAGCGCGAGGAAATCCTGACGGCGTCCGGCAAGACGGGGGAGGGCGTGCCGGACATTCTCGAGCGCATCGTGAAAGACGTGCCGCCGCCGGATGGCGATCGCGCCAAGCCGTTCCGCGCGCTCATTTTTGATTCCAAGTATGACGATTACCAGGGCGTGATCGCCTACGTGCGAAGCGTGGACGGCTCGGTTGCGAAAAACGAGAAGATCGCATTCAAGGCTACGGCCGCGCAGGGGACCGCGCTCGAGGTCGGGTTCATGCGGCCGAACCACGTTGCGTCCGACCGCCTGGAGGCGGGAGAGATCGGCTACGTCGTGACGGGATTGAAGGACATCGGCGCGGTGCGCGTGGGTGACACGGTCGTGTCGGGTGCAACGGCGCCGGAGACCGAGGCGTTGCCGGGATATCAGGAGGCGCGGCCGATGGTATATGCGGGCATTTTTCCGCAGGAAGGCAACGAGTACGAGAAGCTGCGCGACGCCATCCTCAAGCTCAAACTGAACGACGCGTCGCTCACGTTCGAGCCGGAACATTCGGCCGCGCTCGGTTTCGGGTTCCGCGTCGGGCTGCTCGGCATGCTGCATCTCGAGATCGTGCAGGAGCGGCTCGCGCGAGAGTTCGGCATGGACGTGGTGATCACGACGCCGTCGGTCGGGTACGAAGTCACGTTTACGAACGGCGAGGAAAAGCTTATCAAGTCGCCGGGCGAGTTTCCGGATCCTTCGAAGATCGAGTCCACGCGCGAGCCGTGGTGCCGCGTCGATATTCTTTGCCCGAAAGAATATCTCGGCAATGTGATGGCGCTCGTGCAGGACCGTCGCGGCGTGTATAAGAACACGGAATATCTCGATATGACGCGCGCACTTCTCCATTACGAGATGCCGCTCGCGTCGGTCATCGTCGATTTTTACGACAAGCTCAAAGGCGCGACGGCCGGATACGCCTCGCTCAACTACGACTTCATGGAGTATCGCGATTCGGACATCGTGAAACTCACGATCCTCGTCGCGGAAGAACCCGTCGAAGCGCTCGCCACGCTCCTGCACGCGAGCGAGGCGTACCGGCGCAGCAAGGAGATCGTCGAGACGCTGAAGGAAGAGCTGCCGCGCGCGCAATTTGCGATCAAGCTGCAGGCGGCGATCGGCGCGAAGATCATCGCGTCGGAGCGCATTGCGCCGTTCCGTAAGGACGTGACGGGTTACCTGTACGGCGGCGACGTGACGCGCAAGATGAAGCTGCTCGAAAAGCAGAAGAAGGGTAAGAAACGCATGCTCGAGCACGGCAAGGGCGCGGTGGAGATTCCGCCGGACGCTTTTATCAAAGTGCTAAGAAGGGGGTAGACGATAAACGATGAACCAGGAACAATGAGCGTATGATCTCACGCAAGATACAAACCAAGGTGATGAAGGTGCTGGCCGTATTCCTCGTGTTCGCGACGGTGCTGTTTTTGATCGGTCCGGCAATCGGGACGTTTTAAGCTCCCTTGACGATCTCTTCCGATCCCGTATCGCGCGGGCGATCATGGGGATCCATGCGGAAGCGTTGGAAGATCGCCGAACCGGCGCCGGCAGAATATTCGACCAAGATCGGGGCGCATCCGCTGATCGCGCAGTTGTTGTGGAATCGCGGCATCCGTTCGCCGGGAGACGCCGAGGCGTTTTTGCAGCCGTCGTGGGAGGCGCATATCCATGACGCGCGGCAGTTCGCGAGGATGGACGGCGCCGTGGAGCGCGTCCTGTCGGCGCTAGAAAACGGGGAGCGCATTACCGTGCACGGGGATTACGACGCCGACGGCGTGACGGGATCGGCGCTCATTATCAATGCGTTGAGGGAGATTGAGAAGAGCATAGGGCGTAACGCAAAGCGCGTAGCGTCGGACGTTACGCGTTACGCGTTACGCGATTCGCTTATTGATTTCTACATTCCGCATCGCGACAAGGAAGGATACGGATTGCATCGTGAGACGGTGCCGAAGTTGAAGGAACGCGGCACAGCCTTGATCATCACCGTTGACTGCGGGATTGCGTGCGTCGATGAGATCGCGTTCGCGAAAAGAGAGGGGATGGAGACGGTCGTGGTCGATCATCATCAATTCGGCGAGACCGTACCGGACGCGCATCTCATCCACCCCGGATTGCCGGACGAGACGTATCCGTTCAAAAGCCTCGCCGCTGTGGGCGTGTCCTATAAGTTCGCTTGTTCGCTTGTGTCCGCCGCGCGCGAACGTGGCGTCGGGATCCCCGAGGGGTGGGAGAAGTGGCTCCTCGATCTTGTCGCGATCGCGACCGTGACGGACATGGTGCCGCTCATCGGCGAGAATCGCGTGCTAGAAACGTACGGGTTGAAGGTGTTGAACAAGACCAAGCGTCCGGGATTGCGCGCGATCCTTGAGCTGGCCGGCGTCGCTCCGGGAGCCGTGACGTCGGAAACCGTCGGCTTCGCGATCGGACCGCGCATCAACGCGGCCGGTCGCATGGATCACGCTTCGCTTGCGCTGCGTCTGCTCCTCTCCGCATCCATGGACGAGGCGCGGCTTCTCGCATCCGAGCTTGAGCGGTTGAACAAAATACGGCAAGAGACGACGAAGAAAATGATGGCGGAGGCGGAGGAATTGCTCATCGAATCACGAATCACGAATCACGAATCACGAGAGAAGGTGATTGTGTTGTGGAAGGACAATTGGTCGCCATCGCTGGTTGGGCTGGTCGCGGGCAGGTTTATGGACAAGTTCGCGCGCCCGGTGGTCGCCGTTGGCTTTCATGAAAAGCACTGGATCGGATCCGGGAGATCCATTCCATCCTATAATATTACCGATGCGGTGAAAGCCGCGGGCGAGGGGATTCTCACGCGTTCCGGCGGGCATGGCGCGGCGTGCGGATTCGCGCTTGAAGACGGTGAGCGACTCCCGGAGTTTCGCGATCGTCTGATCGAGCACGCACGGTCGATTCCCGACGAGGAGCTCGTTCCGCTCCTTGACATCGACGCGGAAATCCCGCTCGCGGCCGTGACGATGGAAAACGCCGAGCGCGTCGCGTCACTTGAGCCGTACGGCATGGGAAATCCGAGACCGATTTTCGTTTCGCGAAGGTGCCGGGTTTTCTCCTGCGACACGATGGGCGCGACCGGCGCGCATATCCGTCTTTCGCTCCTCGACGAGAACGGGCGCAAGGTGAAAGCGGTGGGATTCAAGATGGGGGATCGGCTGCTCGACATCATGGGCAAGCCGGAACTGGATCTTGCGTACGAGATGTCGATCAACGAATGGAATGGCAGCCGGAATGCGGAATGCAGACTTGTCGATATAAGTCCGACAAATGGCGAGTGATACCGCATCAGTGGTACTATCTTGCACATGTCCGACATGTCTCGCGGAAGAAAACTCCAGGTCATCCGAAGGCTGGCGCTCCTGTCGTTACAACATCTCTTCCGCTATCCATGGCTCGCGAGCGTGATGATCCTGGTCATCATTTTCGCGCAGCTCGTGGTGATGATGACGCCGTACGCGCTGCAGAGGCTGGTGGACGCGTTCGGAGAGGTCTCGCCGACCACGTATTCCCTGTTCCGTTTCACATACCTGTACGTGCTTCCGATCGCCGGCATCCGCATCGCGAGTCTTTTGTTATGGCGGACGGGCGGATTCCTGGCGAGCGAGGTGCATCCAAAGGTCATGCGCGACATCATGGAGCGCGGGTTTTCGGCCATCCTCTCCCAATCATACAGGTTTTTCAGCGATAACTTTGCCGGCGCGCTGGTTCGTCGCGCGCAGGCGCTTGCCGGATCCTACCGATCCTTCATCAATGTCTTTTGGTGGGACCTGCTCCCCCTGTCGGTGACGATTCTTGGCAGCCTGCTGTTGCTCGGGTTCTTCAGCCTGTTTTTTGCATTGATCATTGGCGTCTGGGTGGCGTGTCTTGTGGCCGTCCAGTTATCGGTAAGTCGGATGAAGTTGCCATATGACGCCGCGCGTGCGAGCAGGCACGCGGCCGTCATCGGCTTGCTCGCCGATGATATTACGAACGCCACGAACGTGATGTTGTTCAACGGGTTCCGGCTTGAACAGCGGCGCATGCACCAGCGTCTCGAGGAGTGGCGGTCTTTCAACATCAAGCAATGGCGCATCGGCGAAACCGGCGCGGTGATTCAAAACATCCTGAACTTTTTTTGCGAGATCGCGATGATGGGCCTGGTGGTTTGGTTTTGGATGCGCGGGCAGATGAGTTTTGGTACCGTGATTCTCGTCCAGGGAATGCTATGGATCATGTTCGATCGCACCTACAAGATGGGACAGATCATGCGCGACTTGTACGAGGCGGGCGCGGACGCGCTGGAAATGCTCGACATCCTGGACCTGGTGCCGGAGGTGCAAGACCGGCGCGGCGCAAAACCGCTGTCTGTGAAACGTGGCGCCATCGAATTCAAGGACGTCTCTTTCCGTTATCGCGAAGAGCGCGAAGTACTTTCAGAATTCAATCTGACCATTGCACCCGGACAAAAGGTTGCGTTCGTCGGTCCGTCCGGTTCGGGGAAGACGACGGTGACCAAGCTCCTGTTCCGTTTTTTCGATATTCAGGCCGGCACGATCATGATCGACGGCCAGGATATTTCCAAAGTAACGCAGGAGAGTTTGCGCAAGGCGATCGCGTACGTGCCGCAGGAGCCGATCCTGTTTCATCGTTCGCTGTTCGACAATATCCGGTACGGAAGACCCGACGCTTCCGAAAAAGAGGTGATCGAAGCCGCGAAGAAGGCCCATTGCCACGAGTTCATCCGCGCGTTTCCGGAAGGGTATGAGACGTTGGTCGGTGAGCGCGGCGTCAAGTTGTCCGGCGGAGAGCGCCAGCGCGTCGCAATCGCGCGCGCCATCCTGAAGGACGCGCCGATTCTCGTCCTGGATGAGGCGACTTCCAGCCTGGATTCCGAGTCCGAATCGCTCATCCAGGACGCGTTGAAAAAGCTGATGCGCAACAAGACCGTGATCGTGATCGCGCACCGGTTGTCCACCATTATGGAAATGGACCGCATCATCGTTATGGAGAACGGCCGGATCGTGGACGAGGGGACGCACGAATCCCTTCGTGATAAGGTCGGGATCTATCAAAAACTTTGGAATATCCAAGCAGGAGGGTTTACGAATCACGAGTGACGAAACTGGTAACAGTTGACTGTCAACTGTAAACTACCCCCTATGCATCTCACCATCAGGACCGACGGGGGCGCGCGGGGAAATCCGGGACCGGCCGGGATCGGCGTCGTGATCGAGGACGAGCACGGCAAGGCCGTCGAGGAGCACAAGCGCTTTCTCGGCGTGAAGACGAACAATCAGGCGGAATACGAGGCCGTGATTCTGGGGTTGGAACGCGCCAAGCATCTCAAGGCAGATTCGGTGAAGGTGTATGCCGACAGCGAATTGCTCGTGAAGCAGGCGAACGGCGAATACAGAGTGAAGCACGAGAACATCAAGCCGTTGTATGCGCGGATGCGCGCGCTCGTCTTGCAGATCGGGCATGTTTCATTCGAGCACGTGCGTCGTGCCGAGAACACGCGTGCGGATGCGCTGGCGAATGAGGCGATGGATGAGGGGGTGCGGCACGGTGCAGTCTGAAAAATGTTCTGCGGAACTCGGCCTGCGGCCTCAGACAGTCCTCGAACATTTTTCAGACTGCACCGTGCCTGATAAGAGAGGACTGAGGGCGACGAACCTAAAACTGACACCTGACAACTGTAAACTGATAACTGCCTCAACTGTGCTATACTAGCGTCGATCTATGGGTTTGTTTTCCAAAGCCCCCGCCCCGGCGAGTTATCTCGGCGTCGATATCGGTTTCGGCGGCGTCAAGCTCGTCGAATTGAAAAATGAAAAAGGCCGCGCCCGCTTGATGACGTATGCATACGCAAACCTGCCGGCCGAGGCGCTGGACAAATCGCTCATCAACGACGTGCCCGGCACGGCGGCACTCATCAAGAAAATGATCGCCAAATCCAAGGCGACGGCAAAAAAAACGGTTTCGGCATTGCCGATCTCGTCCGTGTTTTCGTCCATCCTCAATGTGCCGACGGGGAATGAAAAGGAATTGAAGGCCGCCGTCGAATTGCAGGCGAAGAAGCTTATTCCGATGCCGCTCGAGGAGGTGGCGCTCGACACCAAGATCATCGACAAAATCGACAAGAACAAGGCCGAGGGCGGCAAACCGTCCACGCGCGTGCTCGTGACGGCCGCGCCGAAAACCCTGGTTTCGAAATATGTGGAGATTTTCAAACAGGCGGGACTTGAACTTATCTCGCTTGAGACCGAGGCGTTTGCCGAGATCCGCGCGCTGATCGGCAAGGACCGTTCCACGATCATGCTGATCGACATCGGCGCGCTTCGCACGAACATCGTCGTGGTCGAGTCGGGGATCCCGTTCATCACGCGCTCGATCGCGACGGGCGGCAATGCCATCACGCAAACCATCGCGCGCACGCTCGGCATCCCGCTCGAGCAGGCCGAATCCATGAAGCGCGACATCAAGTCCATGCAAACGTTCGCGCCGACGGGAGATCTTTCGCCGATCCTGTCCGTGCTCGTCAAGCCGATCCTGGACGAGATCCGCTATTCGTTCAACCTCTACCAGGGCCAGGAATCCGGAGGCCCGCCGAAACGGATCGAGAAGATCATCCTCACCGGCGGATCGGCCCTGCTGCCGCGGTTGCCGGAGTTCCTGACGCAACAGATGAACGTGAATACCTATCTCGGCAATCCGTGGGCGCGCGTCGTGTATCCGCCGGATCTGCGGGCCGTCCTCGAGGAGTTGGGACCGCGGTTCGCGGTGACGATCGGATGCGCGATGAGAGACATCGAGTAGGGTAGTTGTCAGTTTTCTGTGGTCAGTTGTCAGTAGTCATGATTATGAATGTTGCAAGATTTGATCGACAGATCCTGTCCGCCGGGAGGCTCTGGTGGATGGTTCAGGCCGAGGCAGACCGGCGCGGGGCGCATCATGTTCGCCTGGTTCCGCTGACCGATACGGTCGAAATCCTGTTCGACGTGGGCGGACCGGTGGAGGATGTCTCGTTTTCGCCGGCCGGCCTGTCCGCGCTCGCGTTACGGTTGAAGCGTCTCAAGCAAAAAAGCGGCTGGCACGTGGAAACGTACCCGGCCGGCTTCGGGACGGCGGTGCACGTCTTGCGCGTCCGCGCAGAGTCGCGGCCGAGCCATCCGGTCGACTGGACCGATCTCGTCCGCGCCGTGCGCGAGAGCGCGGCGGGGTTGATCGTGCTCGTCGGCCCGGACGCGTATGCGGCGCGCCATGCGCTTGCCAAGGTACCGGCCATCACGGACGCGGACGCATGGAAGGCGCAAAGCGGCACAGGCCTCTTCGACGCCGATGATCCGGCGGGCCGCGAGCTCGCGATCCATGCCGCGTTGCGGGGGCTGCCCGCCGTGGCCGTGTGTTCGGGCAACGACGGGTCGTGGTGGGAAGCCGCGGCGGGCGCGGTTCCCGTCCGGGTGTGGAAGGGGTACCGTACGCGCGAGGGGCATGCCTGGGAGGCGTACTCCTGCTGATATGCCGACGATCCTCTGTATCGAGGACGACAAAGTCTTCGCCGATATCGTGTGCAAAACCCTGACGAGGGCAGGGTTTGATGTGATCCACGCGACGAACGGGGAGGACGGGTTGCGGAAGGCCCGTGAAGAAATGCCGGATGCGATCCTGCTCGATATAGGGCTTCCGCGAAAGGACGGCTTCGAAGTACTGGAATCCCTGAAGGCCGCGGACCAGGTCAAAGACATCCCGGTCGTGATGCTCTCGCGCCTTTCGTCAAAAGAAGACGTCGACCAATGCTTCGCGCTTGGATGCGCCGAGTATCTCATCAAGACGCAGCATTCGCCCGAGGACGTCGTGAACCATCTGCGCCGTATCCTGAATCTCGCGCCCGGGTTCACCTTGGCCGAAGGTTTGGCCGTCGGACTGGTCATTCTGGCGATGGCCGGACTGCTTTGGTGGCAATGGTCGCATCCCAAGCCCGCGCCGATGCCGGAACCGGGGAGCGTGATTCTTGAACAAGAAACAGATAACAGGTAACCGCTGGCAGTGAACAGAAAGAATGCTCCTCCAGGCTAGTAAACTGTCATCCGTCATCCGTCATCTGTTATACTATTCGATATGAAGTTTCGTCGCGCATTCACCATCCTTGAAGTCCTCATCGTCCTTGCCGTTTTCGGCCTGCTCGCCACGCTGGCCGTCCTGTCGTTGAACAGCGCGCGGGCGAGCCTGCGCGATGCGCAACGCCTGTCCGACGTGAGCACGATCCGCGCGGGCTTGAGCGCGTATTGGCTGGAGAAGGCGACGTTCCCCGAGGCGGAGGAGCTGTTCGTCGGCACGGCCGACACGAACCGCCTGAATTCAGCCGGCTTCGTCGGCCAAAACGATCCGTCCACGCCCGTGTACGTCGAATTCCTTTCGGGCGGCCCGCGTTCCAACGAGTTCTACCGGTATCGCGGTGGCGCGGACGGCTATTCCATCCGCTTCCAGACGGAAACGCGCACCACGCTCGGCCCGCCGAATGTCTATTACGCGCATTCGGACGGCATCGACCGCGAAGACGTACTCAAATGAACGCGTTCCTGGCTTTCCTGTTCGGTACGATCATCGGATCGTTGCTGAACGCGTTCGTGTTCCGTCTGCGCAACCGGATCACGCTGTGGGGGCGGTCGCAATGCCCTTCGTGCAAGGCCAGGATCCACCCGGCGCATCTCGTTCCGGTCGTTTCGTTTTTTCTCTTGAAGGGCCGATGTGCTCAATGCGGCGCGAGGATCCATTGGTCATATCCGACGGTGGAACTCGCCGGCGGACTGTTGTGGCTCGGAGCATTCCTGCATCAGCCTGAATTCGCCCGGTTCGCGCTGGAAGGCCTGTTCCTGACGTATCTCCTGTTCGTCGCCGCCTTCGATTGGCGTTGGCGGTTGTTGCCGATCGAGCCGATGGCCGCCATGGCGTTTGCGGGCCTCTTTGCGCAAATGCTCGACGGCGACATGACGTCCTCCGCGCTCGGGCTGCTGCTCGGGACAGGGTTTCTCGGGCTCCAATATCTCCTGTCCGGTGGCAAATGGATCGGGCTCGGCGACTTGTGGCTTGGCGCGAGCATCGGCGCGTGGCTCGGCTGGCAGGGGATGCTCGTCGCGTTCTACCTGTGCTATCTCGTCGGCGGATTGCTCGCGCTCGCGTTGTTCGCGTCTGGCGTCTGGAAACGCGGGCAACGCGTGGCATTTGCCCCGTTTCTCGCCCTGGGCGCGGTCGGGGCCGTGTGGTTCGGCCCGGCGATCGCGGCGTGGTTTGCGGGGGCGTTGACATAGTTTTGTATGTCACATATTATGTCACTATATGAACCCGATCGCCAAATCCTATTCCGTACGTGATTTGCAGCGCGATTATCGCTCGGTCATCGATGACGCCAAGAAAACGCGCGACGCCGTCGTGTTGATCAACAACAGTAAGCCGGAAGCGGTCGTTTTGGACATCGAAACGTACAATACCCTGACGCAAGACGGGTACCCGCTCGATGAGACGTTTGTCTTGAAGCAGGTCAAAGAGGCGCAGCGTTCATATCAAAAAGGAAAAGCCAAGGTGTTGAAGAATTGGGACGATCTTGACGCGTAACTATGGCGTACGCAATTTTGTACACCCCGGAATTCAAACGAGATTACAACGCGTTGTCAGATGACCTCAAAATTACCTTGAAAGAACGTGGCCGATTACTGCAAGAGAACCCGTTTCATCCGCTGTTACGAACGCATAAACTGACCGGAGCTCTGAACGAGTGCTGGGCGTATTCGGTCGATTTTCGTGTCCGCGTCATATTCCAGTTTGCGTCCAAGACGGAGATCGTACTGTTGCGCGTCGGAGATCATTCAATCTACCGAAAGAAGCGTCGGTGATAAGATATGATATGTCCATGACCAAGGCCGAGGCCAAGACGCGCATCGAGAAATTACGCGAACAAATCGCCAAATACCGGTACGAATACCACGTTCTGGACACGCTTGAGATTTCCGAGGCCGCGCTCGATTCGCTCAAGCACGAGCTCTACAAGCTCGAACAGCAATTTCCGGAGCTGATCACGCAAGATTCGCCGACGCAGCGCGTGGCGGGCAAGGCGCTCGAAGGGTTCAAGAAAGTGACGCACGCCGCGCCGATGCTCTCGATCGAGGACGTCTTCACGCGCGAGGAGGCGGACGAGTGGCTCGCGCGTCTCAGGAAGCTCGAGCCGCGCGGTCACTTCGATTTCTTTGCCGAGATCAAGATGGACGGCCTGGCCGTGTCGCTCGTCTACGAAGATGGACAACTCGTACGCGGCGCGACGCGCGGCGACGGCAGGGTCGGCGAGGACGTGACGCAAAATCTAAAAACCATCGAGGCGATCCCGCTCGCGTTGCGGCGCCCGTCCGTCCGCGAAATCGAATCGTTTCTCAGGCGTCACCACGGGAAGCTCGATGCGACACGCGTCCGATCGACGCTTGAAACGCATCGCGGCCGCATCGAGATCCGCGGCGAGGCGTACATGACCAGAAAACAGCTCGCGGCGCTGAACAAGAAGCTCAAGGCGAAGGGCCAGCCGCTGCTCGCGAATCCGCGCAATGCCGCGGCGGGTTCGATCCGGCAACTCGATCCGGCCGTGGCCGCCGAGCGCCAACTCACGTTTTTCGGATATGCGATGGCCGGGGACGTTGGGACGAGCACGCACGAGCAGGCGCACGGGATGCTCGCGCTTTTGGGTGTGCCGCAAAACCCGCTGAACCGGTTTTGCAAGACGCTTGACGATGTCGAGAAGATGCATAACGAAGTCTACAAGAAGCGCGACAAGCTCGACTACTGGACCGACGGCGTCGTGGTGAACGTCAACGACGACCGTCTGTTCGGACGGCTCGGCGTGGTCGGCAAAACGCCGCGCGGCATGGTCGCGTGGAAGTTCCCGGCCGAACAGGCGACGACGGTCGTGAAAGATATCGAGGTATTCGTGGGGCGCACGGGTGTGCTCACGCCCGTTGCCGTCATGGAGCCCGTGTTGCTGCAAGGCACGACCGTCACGCACGCCTCGCTGCATAACGAGGACGAGATCAGGCGGCTTGGCCTCAAGATCGGCGATACGGTCATCGTGGAAAAGGCGGGCGACATCATCCCGAAAGTCATCAAGGTGCTGCCGAAGTTCCGCACGGGCAAAGAAAAGGCGTTTCACATGCCGAAGAAATGTCCCATGTGCGGTTCGCCGGTCGAACGCAAGCCGGGCGAGGTCGCCACTGTTTGTACAAACAAGAATTGCTTCGCGCAACAGCTCGCGCGGCTTCTGCATTTCGTGAATGCATTCGATATGCGCGGGCTTGGCGAAAAAATCGCCGAGCAGCTCATCCAGAAGGGGTTTGTCCATGAACCGGCGGATCTCTTCGAGCTCGCGCCGGGCGACTTTTTGCAGCTCGAGGGATTTGCGGAGGTTTCATCGAAGAAACTCCACAAGGAGATCCAGGATCATCGAGAGATCGATCTCGGACGATTTATCAACGGCCTCGGGATCCGCCATGTCGGCGAGGAAACGGCGGAGGATCTTGCGAAACAGTTCGGCAGCATCGAGGCGTTCCGTCGAGCTGAACTCGATGATCTTCTGAACGTGGAGGGCGTCGGCAAGGTGGTGGCCGAATCGATCATGGAATTTTTGCACGATGCGAAGGCGCGCAAGGAGCTGGATCGTCTGCTCGATCTTGTGAAGGTGCGACGCGTTTCGAAGCGCGAAACGGCCGGGCCGCTCAAAGGGACGGCGTGGGTGATCACGGGGTCACTCGATTCGATGTCCCGTGACGAGGCCAAGGAGAAGATCCGGTCGCTCGGCGGCGACGTGTCCGAGTCCGTGTCGAAAAAAACCACGTACGTGGTCGTGGGCGAGGAGCCGGGGTCGAAATACGACAAGGCAAAAAAACTCGGCGTGACGATTTTGGACGAGCGGGCATTCCTCAAGAAACTCGCCAGTTGAACGATTGCGTGAAAAAGGCTAGTCTTGGGGCGATATGCCCATGACACGTGAAGACGTCGAACGGCTGGCGGCGTTAAGCCGCCTGTCGCTTTCGGACGATGAGATCGGACGGATGGAGAACACGCTCGACCGGATTTTGGATTACGTCGGTCGTTTATCGGAAGTAGACACGAAGAGCATCCCGGAAACCGAGGCGACGCCGGTCGGTGCGGACCGATTACGGCCGGACATGCCCGTGCCGGTCGATCCGGGATTCCGCCGCGCGGCGCTCGCGAACTTCCCGGACCGCCAAGGCGATTTGCTGCGCGTACCGGGCGTGTTCGAACAACCAAAAGGCTGACCATGAAACATCTCGTCAATCACACGATCCGATCGGCGGCGGACGGCCTCGCGTCCGGCGCGTTTTCGTCCGTCGAGCTCGTGAAATCGTATTTGCAGCAGATCCGCGGACTCAATCCCGCGTTGAACGCGTATCTCGACGTGTTCGAGGGGAGCGCAATCGACGCCGCCATCGAATCGGACGAGCGCCGCGCGGCGGGCAAGGAGCGCGGGCCGCTCGACGGCGTGCCGATCGGGGTGAAGGATAATATTTTAATCAAAGGTCATCGTGCGACGGCCGGTTCGCGGATTCTTGAAACGTACGAAGCCGCCTACGACGCGACCGTGATCGCGAAGCTCCGGGACGCCGGCGCCGTATTTCTCGGCAAGACGAACATGGACGAGTTCGCGATGGGGTCGTCCACGGAACATTCGGCGTTCGGCCCGACCAGGCATCCGCGGGATCACGCGCGCGTCGCGGGCGGTTCGTCGGGCGGCAGCGCGGCCGCCGTCGCGGCGGACCTGTGCGTCGCGGCGCTCGGTTCGGACACGGGCGGCTCGATCCGCCAGCCGGCGTCGTTTTGCGGTATCGTCGGGTTCAAGCCGAGCTACGGCCGCGTCTCGCGCGAGGGACTGATGGCGATGGCGTCCTCGCTCGACCAGATCGGCCCCATAGCCAAGACGGTCGAGGACGCCGCGATCCTGTTCCAGGCGATCTACGGGCCGGACCCGAAGGACCAAACGACGCTGGACGGCGGCGCCGTGCGCCCGGGACTTCCGTCGAGGCTCGAGGGCAAACGGATCGGCGTGCCCCGCCAGGCGTGGCGCGGCCAGGGGATGACGCCCGGCGTGCGTGCGCAGACGGAAGCGACGCTCGGTGTCCTGAAGTCGCTCGGCGCGACGCTCGTCGAAATCGACCTGCCGTACGCGGACGAGGCGCTTGCCGTGTATTACGTGCTCATGCCATGCGAGGTATCCGCCAACCTGGCGCGGTTCGACGGGATCCGTTACGGGCGGCGCGAAGCCGCGGCCACGCTCGTCGAAACGTACGAGAAATCGCGCGGTCTCGGTCTCGGCGAGGAGGTCCGCCGGCGCATCATGCTCGGCACGTACGCGCTCTCGAAGGGCTATTACGACGCGTATTACCGCCAGGCGCGTAAAGTCCAAACGCTCATCCGCCGCGCGTATCGCGACGCGTTCAAGGACGTGGACCTCATCGTCACGCCGACCGCGCCGTCCGTCGCCTTCGGTCTCGGCGAAAAGACGGCCGATCCGCTCGCGATGTATCTCGAGGACGTCTTTACCGTCGGCGCGAACGTGGCGGGATTGCCCGCGATTTCCGTGCCGTGCGGCCTCGATGACTGCCTGCCAGTCGGATTCCAGTTCGTCGGTCCGTCCATGGGTGATGCGGTCGTGCTCGATGCCGCGCACGCGCTTGAACTCGCCGTCACATGATCTTCCAGCTGCTGTTCGATTCCGGCACGCCGGCCGCCGCGGCTTCCGCGAGTCCGGCCGTTTCGCTGTGGCCCGCGTGGCTCATCCTCGGTGTCGTGCTTGTCGTGATCTTCGGCATCATGATCCAGCGCATCGTCTCGTCCATGCGCCGGCCGGATCTCTACGGCCTTTCGCGCGAGAAGGTGCGAGAGACATGGGCGGAAATCGAGAAAAACGCCGATCACGGACTCATGGGCGCCAAGCTCGCCGTGATCGAGGCGGACAAACTCGTCGATGGCGTGCTCAAATCCATGCTCATCCCCGGCGAGACGATGGGCGAGCGCCTCAAGGCCGCGCAATATTCGTATCCCGACATCCGGAACGTGTGGCCCGCGCACAAGCTGCGCAACCAGCTCGTCCATGATTCCACGTTCGAGATTACGTCGAGTCAGGCCAGGCGGGCGTTGAAGGAATTTTACGCGGCGCTGAAGACCTTACGTGCCTTATGATCCCTTGGATTGAATCGAAAACATTCACGATGCTCGGCATCACGTTCCAGACGTGGGGCACGCTGGTCGCGCTCGGATTCGCGCTCGGCACGTATCTCGCGTGGCGACGCGCGAAAGAGAAAGGTCTGGATCCGCAGCGCATCCTCGACCTTGCCTTCTGGATGTTTCTTGCCGCGTTCGCCGGCGCGCGTGCGTTCCACGTGCTCCTGTATGATCCCGCGCATTATCTCGCGCAACCGCTTGACGCGATCAATCCGTGGCTGCCCGGGTATTCCATGTTCGGCGGATTCCTCGGCGCAGCCGCCGTGTTTTTCTGGGCCATGCATCGCCACAAACTCGACTGGATCGCGTATGCGGACACGATCATCTGGGGCGTGCCGTGGGGGTGCGGCGTCGGGCGCATCGGCTGCTTCCTGATCCATGACCATCCCGGAACGCTGACCCACTTCATCCTCGGCGTAAAATATCCGGATGGGGAGACGCGCCATGATCTCGGGTTGTACCTATCGATCATCGGCTTTGCGACGGGGTTGCTCTTCTTGTGGCTGAATCGCAAGCGCCGCGAACCCGGTTTCTGGTTCGGGACGTATCTCATCATCGAAGGCGTGAGCCGGTTCTGGCTGGATTTTTATCGTATTGCCGACGCGACGTATTTCGGACTCACGCCGACGCAGTATCTCGCGCTCCCGATGTTCGGATTCGGGCTTTGGATGATATTTCGTTCTCGCACCACCCCCAACCCCTCCTCTGAGAGGAGGGGCTAGGGGAGGTGTCATGCTATACTTTCTGCATGTACGATGTCCTGTTGATCGGGGGCGGGCCGGCGGGTTTGTCGGCCGCGATTTATCTTGCCCGGCAAAAGTTGCGCGTCGCGATGTTCGCGGGTGAAATCGGCGGGCAGGTGGCCTGGTCCTCGGATATCGAAAATTACCTAGGCTTACACCAACTTACGGGCGTGCAGCTTGTGCAACGTTTCCAGAAGCATTTGGACGACTACCGCCAAGTCCTCGAGATCCACGAAAACGAAAAAGTGAAAAAGGTGGAACGGGTCAAGGGCGGATTTCGCGCCGTGACCGAAATGGGTTCCTATGAGGGAACCGCCGTACTGATCGCGACGGGGTCCGAGCATCGCAAGCTCAACGTGCCGGGAGAGCGGGAGCTCCACAACCGCGGCGTGACCTATTGCGCCACGTGTGACGCGCCGCTCTTCAAGGACAAGACCGTGTATGTCATCGGGGGCGGCAATTCGGCCATGGATGCGGCGCTCTTCGTCGACAAATACGCGAAGGAAGTCCACCTGCTGACGATCAATCCCGAACTGAAGGGCGACGAGTCCATGAAAAACTCGATTCTTTCCAATCCGCGTATTTCCGTCATCGCGAACGCGAAGACGCTGCGTTTCGAAGGCAAGGATCGTCTGGAGCGCATCGTGTTCCAGACACCGGAGGGAGAGCAGACCGCGCCCGCGGAAGGCGCGTTCATCGAGATCGGTCTCGTGCCGAATTCGTACCTGATCGACTTCGTCGAAAAGAACAAATGGAAGGAGATCGTGGTCGACAAGCGCAACGCCACCAATGTTGAAGGCGTGTACGCGGCGGGCGACGTCACGGACGTGACGGAAAAACAGATCGCCGTTTCGGTGGGCGAGGGGAGCAAGGCGGCGTTGAGCGTCATCAAATATCTCCAGACAGTGAACAGATGACAGGTACCGTTGACAGTGGAACGACCTCCCCCAGGGAGTATTTACTGTTCTCTGTAATCTGTTTACTGTGATCTCACTTATGCAAGAAGCTTCTTCCAATAAAGGATTGCTGATCGGAACCGTCGTCGTGGCCGTGATCATTTTCGGCGGACTCATTTGGGCCGTGACGAGCGCGCCGCCGCAGGACGGTTCCGTCGGGCCGGATGCCGGACCGGAGCCCGTTTCTTTCAACGATGAGGGGGCCGCTTTCCAGGGCCATCCTGACGCCAAGGTCGTCGTCCAGGTGTATAGCGATTTCCAATGTCCGGCCTGCAAGGCCCAGGAGCCGGCTATCAATTACGCGGTACAGAAATACGCGGACCGCGTGAAGTTCGTCTGGAAGGATTTTCCATTGATGAGCATCCATCCGAACGCGCGGGCGGCGGCAAATGCGGCGTGGTGCGCGGACGAGCAGGGCAAGTATTGGGAATATCATGATCTCCTGTTCGCCGAACAGTCTTCGTGGGCGCCGCAACGTGATCCCAGGGAGAATTTCCGTACGTATGCGAATCGCGTCGGGATCAATGCCGATGCCTTCGGAACCTGTTATGACGCGCGCCGGTATGACGCAAAGGTCATGGCGGGCGTGCAGGAAGGGAACGCGAACCGCGTGACCGGGACGCCGACGATCTTCGTCAACGGCGTGCGGCATCCGGGGCTTGCCCCGGCCGACTGGGACCGCGTGCTCCAGACCGCGCTTGCCGCCGCAGAGGCTGGCGCCTCCACCTCGACGACGCCTTGACGGCCGGCTCGCAAAGCGCTTCACGCATCGTGTAAGATACTCACGCTATTTGCTATTTGATACTCGCTATTTGAACTATGTCCAATCAAAGCTTTTGGGACGGGGGATCCAAGACGATGTTTTTCACGGGGCTCTTCCTCGGCATCGCGCTGACCTCGATGCTCGGCCTCGTCTTCGCCTTCGGTTCCATCTGGAACGGCCGCAGCCCGCTTGCCGCCGCCGCGCCGAGCCCGGCCGCCCCGACGCAGCCGACCGCCGCCCCGACGCAGCCGACGTTCCAGGCCGGTCCCGTCGCGGACGTCGATGAGAATCGTGACCACATTCTCGGTCCGAAGAACGCGAAGGTGACGCTGATCGAATATTCCGACTTCCAGTGCCCGTTCTGCCAGCGTCATCTGCCGACACTGAAACAGATCCTCGCGCAGTATCCGAACGACGTGCGCCTCGTATACCGCCACTTCCCGTTGTCACAGATCCACCCGCAGGCGCAGAAGGCGGGTGAAGCCTCGGAATGCGTCGCCAAGCTCGGCGGGAATGAGAAGTTCTGGCAGATGCATGACAAATTGTTCGAAAACCAGGCGACGCTCGGCACCGAAACGTACAAGCGTCTGGCCGGCGAAGTCGGCGTGAACGTCGATCAGTTCACCGCGTGCCTTGACTCCGGAGAGATGACGAACCGCGTGCTGGAGGACTACGCCTCGGGCAACGACGCGGGCGTCGCGGGAACGCCGGGAACATTCGTCAACGGCGTGTTGATCGAGGGTGCGCAGGACATCAGCGCGTTCCAGTCGGAGATCTCGCGGGTGTTGGGATCGTAACCAGAGATCATGGTACACACCGAAACGCCCGGCATCCGCCGGGTGTTTTGGATCAAAAAAACCGCGATGAACGCGGATGGAGATCACGCCGCGGCGAGCGCCGCGCGAATGTCCGCCTCGAGACGGGAGCCCGCGATCACGCGGCCGTGCTCGGCGGAGAGGGGGAGCAGGTCGTCGCCGACCCGCATGAAGGGACGTCGTTCGGCCGCGTCGACGACGATCGAGGCGTCGCGGCGCACGCAGCCGTATTGTTCGGCCGTGCGTACCACGGCCAGGCGGCGCTTCGCGTCGTCGGCGGGACCGGCCGGGGCCGGATCCCAGGCACAGGCATCGCAACCGCAGGGATGGGCTTCGCAAGGAGCGCTCATTTGTTTCGGACCTTTCCGCCTCCCGCGTGATGGGCGGCGCGGGAGGCAATATGCAAGTTACTCGCAGGAAGAAGGGGCGTCAAGTACTTGCAATCTATTCGCAGGTGGAATATGCTTCTTGCGAATGAAACACAAAGGGCATGCCGTCAAAGATCGCGTGCGCGAAGCGGGATTTCGCGCCACGCGGCCGCGATTGGCGTTGGCGGAATTCCTGCGCAACGCGCAGGGTCCGGTCGGAACGCCCGAGCTCGCCACGCGCCTGGTTCCGCAATCGTTCGATTTAGCTACGATGTATCGCGCGCTGAAATCGTTTGCGTCGGCGGGCCTTGTCCGTCTTGTCCCGATCGACCCGCGGTTTGCGACCTACGAATGGGTCGAGGACGCGCATGAGCATCATCACCATCTCGTTTGCACGGCTTGCGGCAAGATCGAAGAGATGCCGGAATGCGATCTTGAGGCGTTTGAGCGGCGCGTCCTTGCGGGCTCGAGGCAATTTTCACGCATCACGTCCCATGCGCTCGAGTTTTTCGGAAGCTGCCGTTCCTGCGCAGGGGCTAGCGCAAGGCCGTCAAAATCTTCTCGGCGATCGTGAAGTAGATGACGAGCGTCGTGATGTCGCGAATGACGGTCGCAAAGGGGCCGCTCGCGACGGCGGGATCCCATTTCAATTTCCGGAACAGCCATGGCAGGAACAGCGCGATGGTCATGGCGATGAGGATGGTGACGAAAAATGACGTGGCGATGACCAGCCCGATCGCGCCCGTCTGCCAGCGCAGGAACACGAGACCGCCGGCCGTCAATCCGAGCGCGGATGCGAGCAGGAAGCCGACGCGCGCTTCGCGCCAGGCGTACCGGTTCAGATCCAATTTCTCTTCCAGGGCAAGCGCGCGAATAAAAATGGTTTGCGTCTGGCTGCCGACGGCGTCCGCGATGTACACGACGGCCGGGATGAAGGCGACGATGAGGATGTCCGAAACGGACGCGCGTTCGAAGTACTCCACGACGAACGCGGCTCCCATGCCGCCGAGCAGACCCACGATCAGCCAGGGAAACCGACGCCAAAAGAGCGAGGCGATCGGAATCGTCGAAAGATCCATGCCGTCCGCATACGGGGCGTGCACGCCGGCGAGCCGGAGGAAGTCGGTCGTGTGCTCCTGCTGCAGGATCTTGAAGATGGCATCCGACGGCACGACGCCGAGCAGATGATGCTGCTTATCCACCACCGGCACGGCTTTGATGCTGTGCTTGATCGCGAGACGCGCGACATGCGCCTGTTTGGTTTTGGGATAAACGGTCACGACGTCCCGTTTCATGACGTCCCGTACATGCGCCGTTTTAGGCTGGCGGAACAGTTCCTTGATCGAAAAGACGCCCGTGAGCGTTCCGTCATCCTTGACGATATACACGTAGTTGATCGTTTCCAGGGTTTTTGATTGGGCGATGAGCCGCGCCTCGACATGGCCGATGGTTTCATCCGCCCCGGCCGTCGGCACAGCGCTCTCGATGTAGTCCTGCGCGATCCGCGGCCGCGCGGTGCCGGCATACCCGTTCATACCGCTTCAGTCATGGCGCGCTTGAACGCCTCGACATTCGGCACCGGCTCGGGATTCACACCGATGGCCAACGCGAGCTCGAGGCTCGTCGAGGCGCCGAGGCGGATCAGTCGCCACGTCTCTTCAAGCTTGGAGCCGCCATCAAGCGTCACGACGATCGGTTCGATGCCGTTCTTTCCGAGGAGTTCGGCGGTGAGCGTCACACGTTTACGATTTTGCGCGTGATACGCGTCGGATTGATACAGCACGGCTGCGAAGTCATGCTTGCTTTTTTCCGGATACGAAAGCGCTTCGAGAAAGTGGTGGTCAAATTCGGGAAGCGCGAAGAACATGGCCATGCGCTTAGCGTTCTCGTTGAGTTGGTTCGTCGCGACATGCGCGGCGCCGACGAGATGTTCCGCCGCAAGCAGCAGAACGACACGGTCGCCGATGCGCTTGGCGAGCGTTTGCGCCGCATCCGTGACGTCCGCGTTGGCGGCCTTTGCCATGCGCCCGACGTCACGCGGACCGAGTGTGAGCCGGCCGAGCGCGGCGAGAAGCCCGTGCAGCGCCATGGCCTGCGATCCGATGCCCATGCGCGGCTGGTTCGACGGATTGTGCTCCGTATCGAGGAGCATGAGCGGCCAGCGCCTGGTCTTCGCGAATTTCGCCAGCTCGCCGCCCGTCGTGAGCGCGACGCAGCGCGCGCCTTTCTTTGCCGCCTGCTTCGCCGTTGAGATTGTCTCTTCCGTCGTGCCGGAGTAGCTCGACAACACGACGAGCGTGCGGCGGCCGACATGGCGCGGCAGATCATATCCGTTCACGAGTTCGATGGGGATCGAGAGTCTGTCCGCGCAGGATGTCGTCAATACATGGCCTCCAAGCGACGAGCCGCCCATGCCCGAAATCACGACGTGATCGACGTCGCGATACGATTTCGGGAGCGCGAGCGCGCGTCCGAGCTCCCACCCCTGGCGGATCTGCCGGGGCAATGCTTCGATCGAGGCCCTGATCCCGCTGCCGGTCATGTTTTTATCGCCATGTGGCGAGGATGATACCCATGACGACCAGGCTCACGAGGTAGTATCCGCCTTCGATCAGGAACAGCTTCCACGGCTTGTTGCCCCAAAGCTGGTCGCCCATTTTCACCGGCGCCACAAAGCCGACCCAGGTCCAGATGCCCGACATGAAGCCGCCCGTGACGCCGTATGTCTTGGTGTAGGTCATGGCGAATTCCGTCGTGTGGGCGAGCACGTACGCCATCACGAGCGTGCCGAGCGTCATGAGGGCGTAGGTCTTGCCCATGCCCTTCTTTTTGTCGGCGTCGATCTTCTCTTTCGTCATGCCGACCAGTTTCATCCATGGTTTGCCGAACAGGGGTCCGTACCAAAGGAATCCAAGGATGATCGACGCGGCGGCGGCCACGACGACCGCGAGGTAGTTGATGAGAGGGGTCATATAGGGAACAGTTTACAGGAAACAGGTGACCGTTAACAGATGAACGGTGGTCGCCACGCTTCTGCTTTTTTTGCGCCGCCAAGCCAGCAGATGCGGCAATGCCTTCCACGATTTTTGTGCCCGCGGTTGCAGGTTTTCGAGCCGTTGTTTGGTTTCCGTTTCATATTGTATGATTATACAATGTCCAAAGGAGTCCTGCCGCCGCCGTTGCCGGACGACGCGCCGAAACCCGGTGCAATCTATCGCCATTACAAAGGTGATCTCTACAAGGTCGTTTTGCTGGCCGATCATTCCAACGACGACGAATGGATGGTGGTCTATGAACCGCAATACGAGAATCCCGACGCGCCGTATTTCACGCGACCGTTACGCGAGTGGATGGAGGAAGTGGAGTGGGAAGGGAGGAGGGTGAGGAGGTTTGGTAGAGAGCTCGGTTGAGAGTTGACAATCAACGCTTCATTTGATAAGCCCAGCCGGAAGGAGGCGCAGGATGAAGCACTTTGCACTGATCGCGTTCGAGGGCAATCGTTGCCGCAGCAAGGTGGTGTGCGTTACCAAGGCGGAGAACGACGACGAGGCGGCCCGGAAGTTCGGCTGCGAGAAGGTCGACGTCAGCCTCATGAAGCCGGACAAGGACGCTCCCAGCCGCGACCTGTTGATCGGGGTATGCAACTACCTCATGACCAACGACGAGGGCTACCGCGGCATGGTCGTGCGCATGTCGATGCACGAGGAGGGGCGGGTGCAGAGGTCGCTCGATCTCGCCCGGCGTTCGGGGAGCAAGCCCGAATGGATCGCGGAGACGATCGCGTGGGCCGAGGTCCTGATGGTCGCCGAGGTGCCGTACCTCGAGTGAGCTTTTCCGTTCCGATCTTCGGAGCGGTTTTTTGAATGCCGATTAGTCCTTGATGAGGCGTTTCGTATAACCTTGGGCGATGAGGTATTCGTAGGCGTTCCAAACATCTTCAGGAATATCCTGTTCTATCTGAAATCCTCTTTTTGGGTATTCCTTGATTCGCTGAAGATCGCCCACCATCGTATTGATGAACTGCTCTTTGCTTCTTTCGTCAATGGGATAATCCTCAAACGCAATCGGCGGTGACGTGACCAGCAACTCTACGTTCGGCAACCAAACTTTTCCCGCCGCATACGTTCTACGCTCCATGTACGGTTTCTGAACCAGGATGACTTTCTTCGGATCGATACCACGATCTTTTAGTTTTTTGATCGCAAACTCATAATTCTGACCCGTGTTTTGCGATTCGTTTTCGATGATGATTTTTTCCTTCGGAACGCCCATATTTATGGCGATGTCCGCAAACAACTCCGCCTCCGTCGTCCCGATGAACTGCTCCCTGCCCGGTTTATGGTTATGGATTGATCCCGAACCTGCAAAGACCAATATCGGTGCCCAGCCATCAAAGTAGAGCTGAGCCGCATACTCTGCGACTCGCGTATCACGGCTACCTAGTACAAAAATGACGTCGGCTTTCTGAAGCGTTTGATGCATGAGCATGTAATCCCAAATTTTTTGCGCGGCTGCTTCAACGGTCATATGGATGATGATAGTCCGTAGGCGAGAATTGTAAAACCGATCCATTTCGTGTCCAAAGCAAAAACCGCCCCATGGGGCGGTTTTGTCGTGGCGGAGAGGGGGAGATTCGAACTCCCGATACCTTGCGGTATGCTTGCTTTCCAAGCAAGTGCACTAGGCCACTATGCGACCTCTCCGGGCGGGATTTGCCGGCTAAAGATAGCGACTTTGGATCATTTATGCAAGAGTATAGGTGTTATGGATACATCCTTTGAATCGAAAAAGCTCGATTGGTGTAAGGACGAATTACAATCGCTTTTACGAAAGTTGATTGATGGCAATTATCATCAGACGGCCGAAGTCGTGTTCGATCATATCGCGCACACGGGCGTCGAAACGGATTTGAATCCCGAGCTCAAGAGCAGGCCGACATTGGAGGAGTTTTTGGCGGGGGAGTAAGTCATGCGCAAAAACTTGCGAATCAAAGTCGATAAAAAGTCTGTGAAATAAAAAAAGCGGAACGAGTCAGGTTCCGCGGCGTTGTTGCCAATCGAGGAGTTCGGGCAGGTGGCGCTCGTGCACGACGACGCATTCCGCGTCGCGATGCGTGACCGCCTTGGGGAGGCGCAACTCGAGCGGCTCGAGACGATCACCGGCGCCGGCGGTCAGAAAGGCGTAGCCGAGCTTGCGGCTGATGCCGATGACGGGCGTCGAGTCCCACGGCGTCTCGTACGACGGCTCGAGAACGGCGAGACCGACCTCGCCCTTCCAGAGCCGCGCCATGCTGATGCCGATGCTGCCGCCGGTAATCTCGATGTCCTTGCACGCGCCGTCGTGTTGCGGCAGGGCCAGCATCGCGCGGATGATCGGCGTGTGCGACTCGATCCGGCCGCGCAGGAGCGCGTACTGCTCGCGCAGGGGCCGGAGCGTATCCGCGGACAGCTCGACGCCGTGGTCGTACTCGCTGATGCGGTGCGCGCGGTTCGAGTCCGGCCGGAAGCCGTAGATCTCGCGGGTCATCACGTCGCCGACGTAGGCCGCGATCACGCGGTCGTTGTGCACGAGCGCGATCATGGTGCCGACGCCGTGCGACTGCCGCCGGCTGAACGCCTTGGTGCCGTCGAGCGGATCGACCGTGAAGTAGAAGTCGCCGAACGTCTTGTCCTTGCACTCGACCCGCAGTTCGTCCTCCTCGGCGATGACGCCGTACGTCGGGAAGGCCTCGCGGATCATCTTCACGTACACCTTCTGCGCCGCGAGATCGGCGCTGGTGAGCACGTCGTCCATCTCGCCCGCGTAGCTCTCCTTCGTGTGCGCCACGAACCCGAACCGCTCCTTGCGGATCGCCTCGATGGCGCGGCGCACCATCTCCTTCATCATGAAGCCGATGGCGTGCCCGTTCAATCGTCCGTATTCGATTTGCATGTACGATCCTCCTGCGCGGTTCCTATCGCGGATCGGTCGCTTTGTCAAGAAAACCCCCGGCGATTACCAGGGGCGCATGACGTAGTCGCGGACCTTGCGGTACTTCACGTCCAGGTCGTCGGGGTCGGGGATGAAGAGGTACACGGAACGGCCTGCGTGGGTCGTGTTGAACGCGATCTTGTCCCACTCGGCGCATTCCTTGATCTTCGCCTCCGCGGACGCGATCGGTTCGCCGCGATCGACCGTGAGACGCCGGAACAGGATGTCGCGACCGGGAGACTTGAGGTAGATCGAGCGGACGCGCGTCGCGAATCCTTCCTCGGCCGCGAATGCGTGCAGCGTGGGGATGATCTGCGGGACGATGGCGGCAAAGCGGGCGTGGTCTGAAGCGAGCGCGAGGCGCAGATCGGACTGGAGCGTGCCGTAGCGGGCCGACCCGAAGTCGGTATCGAAGGCGAACTCGCCGCGTTCCTTCCGGAGCAGGAAATCCGCTTCCGTGACGTAGAGGTATTCGCTTTCCGCGTCACTGGGCCGCCGTTCGCGCGTCGTGACCGAGCGCAGGAGTCGCGCGTCGGGCACTTCGCGAAGCAGGCGCTTCATGATGCTGGTCTTGCCGACGCCGGACGGTCCGGTGATCGTGATGATGGGCATGTCTACCTCGTAGTGAGAATGGTGCGAAAGGACGTTGCGCCGATGTCGGACTTTCGTCAAGTCTCGACAGGGTGAGCGTGAACGGATAGAGTACCTCGAGCCTCCCCGGTCATTCGACCGGCAAGCGGGGCGGGTTTTGGCATCGCAGTTAGTTACCAGTTTTCAGTGCGGCGACCAGTTCGAAAAACTGGCTACTGCCAACTGATCACTGTCAACGGTCCAATATGCAAGATAAAATCGTCATTCGCGGCGCGCGGGAGCATAACCTGAAAAACATCAGTCTCGAGTTGCCGCGCAATAAAATGATCGTGTTTACGGGCTTGTCCGGCTCCGGCAAGTCGTCTTTGGCGTTCGATACGATTTTCGCCGAGGGTCAGCGTCGCTATGTCGAATCCTTGTCCGCCTATGCGCGCCAGTTCTTGGGCCAGATGGACAAGCCGGACGTGGACGAGATCGAAGGATTGTCTCCGGCGATCTCCATCGATCAAAAAGCGCATTCCGCCAACCCGCGCTCGACCGTCGCCACGATCACGGAAATTTACGACTACCTGCGCGTCTTGTTCGCGCGCGTGGGGCGTCCGCATTGTCCGATTTGCCGCAATCCCATCCGCAAGATGACGGTGGACGAGATGGTGGACCGCGTTTTGCGTCGCGAGCAGGAAATTCATAGTACGACTCCCGTCATCCTGAGCGAAGCGAAGGATCTCCGTGTCGCGAAATCGGAGGTTCTTCGTCGCAAAGCTCCTCAGAATGACAAGCGTTTCACTAACGAAATCACCATCCTCGCCCCTGTCGTGCGCGGTCGAAAAGGGGAGTACAGCCAGCTCCTTCAGGATTTGTTCGAATCCGGATTCATCGACGTGCGCGTGAACGGCAAGATGTATAGCCTGCGCGAACGCATCCCGCTCGCGCGGTACAAGCAGCACACGATCGAGGTCGTGGTGGACCGTGTGCCGATCGCCTGGCCGGTCGAAGGAAATAAACAATTACAATCGCGCCTGAACG
>CAYPUF010000001.1:0-2718 GCA_964413995.1 uncultured Gammaproteobacteria bacterium | reverse complement strand
TTGCGCGGCGACAAAGTCATTCCGCTTCCGTCCAAGCGACGCGGTCCAGGCAAAGAGCACATCACCATTCACGGCGCGACGGAAAACAATTTGAAAAACCTGACGGCAAAAATCCCGTTGCGCCGCTTCACCTGTGTGACGGGCGTTTCGGGTTCCGGCAAATCCACGCTTTCCATTGACGTACTGTATCGCGAGCTCGCCAACCGCTTGAACGGGGCAAACTTTAAACCGGCAAAACATGAAGGCATCGACGGC
Organism: uncultured Gammaproteobacteria bacterium; assembly: GCA_964413995.1. GTDB lineage: Bacteria > Patescibacteriota > Patescibacteriia > 2-12-FULL-60-25 > 2-12-FULL-60-25 > RHKK01. The sequence continues at coordinate 2,463 of CAYPUF010000001.1, read as the reverse complement.
GTCGACTGGCTCGACAAGGTCGTGGACGTCGATCAATCGCCGATCGGCCGCACGCCTCGCTCGAATCCCGCGACGTACACGGGAATTTGGAATCACGTACGCGAGCTGTTCGCGCTTACGCCCGAGGCGCGCGTTCGCGGCTACAAAGTCGGACGCTTTTCGTTCAACGTTCCCGGCGGCCGCTGCGAGCATTGCGAGGGCAACGGCCAGCTCGCGATCGAGATGCACTTTTTGCCGACGGTGTACGTGCCATGTGACGTCTGTAAAGGCAAGCGTTTCAATCGCGAGACGCTCGAAGTCAAATATAAGGAGAAAAACATCCATGAAGTGCTGACGATGACCGTGGAAGAAGCGGCAAAGTTCTTCCGCGACATCCCGCCCATTCACGACCGCCTCAAGATCATGGAGGATGTCGGTTTGGCGTACATCCAGCTCGGACAGTCGGCGACGACGCTTTCCGGCGGCGAGGCGCAGCGCATCAAACTGTCCACCGAGCTTGCGAAGCGCGACACGGGCAAGACGTTCTATCTGCTCGATGAGCCGACGACGGGCCTGCACTTCGACGACATCCGCAAGTTGCTCGACGTTCTGCATCGCCTCGTGAATCGCGGCAATACCGTGATGGTCATCGAACACAACCTCGACGTGATCAAGAACGCGGACTGGATCATCGACATGGGCCCGGAAGGGGGAGACAAAGGCGGCCGCATTGTCGCGCAAGGCACGCCGGAAGACGTGGCCAAACATCCCAAATCCTACACGGCGAAGTATTTGAAAGAGGTGTTGAAAAAGAGGTAGGGTAATGTCATTCCTGCGAAGGCGGGAATCCAGCCCAAAATGAGGAATAAACTGATTCATATCGGTCTCCTGCTATTGGCCTTCCTATGCTGGTATCTTTCATGGGCCTTGTTTTCCTCGTGGTTATATAATCGGAATTTTGGAGATGCTCCGATTACATCCAGAAATCCTCAAATTACATACGATGATACGCAAAAGGGATTTTTCACTTGTTGGCGTTTTATCGGCATGATTGATCGGGTCCGTTTTTACTGCAGTTTTGGTGAGTGGTATGAACAGAGACTTTGGTTCGCGAACGGGCTCATAGTAGGTCCAATATACTTTTTCACCCCCTCTGCCCTTTCTTCACATGGTCATCAACCGCTGATGAACTATGTTATTATTTTGTCCCTCCTCTTCTTCCTTGGGCCGTACTTTTGGGTGCCGGTAATCTATTTTACGATTCTCATCGTTAGACGAATTTATCGGAGAAAAGTGGGCAAAGGTTCGTCTAAAGAAAAAGCACCACAATGATCCCCTCCACCATCAAAATCAAAAACAAAGAACTTCCGGATATGCCGGGGGTGTATTTGATGAAGGATAAAAGCGGGAGCGTGATTTATGTCGGGAAGGCGGCGTCGTTGAAGCGACGGGTGAAGCAGCACTTCGAGCGTCCGCATGGTCCGCATATCCCGGAGATGACCAAGCAGGTCGCGGCAATCGATTACATCGAGAAGCCGACGGCGCTCGAGGCGCTGATCCTCGAAGCGAACCTCATTAAGCATTACTGGCCCAAGTACAACGTCTTGCAGAAAGACAACAAGTCCTTCATGTATTTAGGGATTACGGATGAAGAATATCCGCGACCGCTCCTCGTACGCGGCACTGATCTCGACGATGAGACGGCAAAAAAGTACAAAGTCGTGTTCGGTCCGTACACCTCATCGCGTTCATTGAAGGCCGCTTTGGATCTCGTCAGAAAGGCGTTTCCCTGGTCGCAATGCGTGCCCGGCCAAAAGCGCGCCTGCTTCAACGTGGGTTTGAAGCTCTGTCCGGGCGTGTGTATTGGCAAGGTTGATAAGAAGACCTATCGCAAAACGATCCGCGATCTCATCAAGTTTTTTGAAGGGAAGAAGGAGGATATTTTAAAGTCGTATCAAAAGGAGATGAAGAAGGCGGCAAAAGAGAAGCGGTACGAGGAGGCGGCTTCGTTTCGAAACAAGATTTATTTCCTCGAGCACATCCAGGACGTCGCGGTGTTAAAGCGCGAGGACGAGATGGTCGATCGCATTCGTCCGGGAGAGGGGATGGCCGTGAATCTGTTCGGTCGCATCGAGGGGTACGATATTTCGAATATCAGCGGGACGTCGCAAGTCGCGTCGATGGTCGTATTCGAAAGCGGTGCGCCGGCCAAAGCCGAATATCGTAAGTTCAAGATCCGCACTGTCGAAGGGCCGAATGACGTGGCGTCGATTCGCGAAACTTTGATACGCCGCCTCAAGCACCGCGAATGGCGTAAACCCGATCTCATTCTCATTGACGGTGGCTTGCCGCAGGTCCATGCGGCGGAAGAGGTGTTACACCATCTTAATGTGCAGATTCCCGTCGTCGGCATCGCCAAAGGCGCGCAACGCAAGCGCAATGATATTATTTGTTCACGAGTGTCCGTCGAATTATGCGAGCTGT